>NZ_CP029145.1:4084922-4399147 GCF_003149515.1 Hymenobacter nivis | reverse complement strand
TGGCCTGGTGGGCGCGCTGCCCGCCTTCGGCCCGGGCGTAGCGGCGGCAATAGGTCAGGTTGGTACTGGTCTCGTCCACGAACTTCAAACAGGTGAAATCTGCGGCTTGCACCGCTTCGACAAAGGCCCGGCGCAGGGCTACGACCCGCTGGGTGTCGCGCTCAGCGGCGTGAACGCTCTTTTTTTTCGCCGCCAATCCAGCGCCTGCACGGCTCGCCACAAGGTCGATTGGCTCACGGCCGGACCACCAATGGCGGCCAGCCAGGTGCACAATTCGGCCAGCGTGGCATCGGGCTCCTGGCGCAGGCAGGCCCGCAATTCGTTCCGGGCGGCCGCGTCCAGTTCCGGCGCTGGACCAGGATGCGGGGGCAGTGCCGCCACCGAGCCCGTAGTGCGCTGGCGGTGCAGCAGCTTTTCCACAAACGACACCGAGACGCTGAACTGGGCGGCCACGGCTGGCATGGTGCGGCCGGGCTGCGCACTAGCGGCCGCCACGCGTTCGCGCAAATCAAGAGAATACGCTTTCATAATCAGAAGATACCACCAAACCCGTATACTATTCTGAAATCCGCTCTAGCTTCGTGTACCCTTGTAACCTTTTTGACTCATGAAGTTGGATAGTCCTTTCAAAAAACAACGTTTTATTCTGCAAAGGCACATAAAACTTATACTCTACACTTCTCGAATCAAGCTTTAGAATTGTAGCCTGTGTATATATAGGCTCCCAGAACAAGGCATATTGGGGCCAGAACAGATAAAAGAAGCCAATAACAGCAACCAGCAGCAGGCTCATTCTTACAAGGGCCTCCCCTGGTGTTAGCAACTCAAATATATAAGATTTTGACATATTTTTTATATATTATTAATCATAATACACTTTATGACAGCGCTTTGATACATACCGCCAAACTCTCGCGCCAGTGCGGAATAGCTATTCCAAGCTGCGTTTTGGCTTTAGTCTTGTCCATTACTGAGTAGGCTGGGCGGGTGGCTTTGGTGGGGTATTCGGCGGTGCGGATGGGCACGGTTTTTACCGGCGTGCCGCTTAGCTCGAAGATGGCCGTGGCAAAGTCGTACCACGACGTAACGCCTTCGTTGCTATAGTGGTAGATGCCGTATTGCTGGCTCTGCGATTCGATGATGGTGAGGATGCAGCCGGCCAGGTCGATGGCGTAGCAGGGCGTGCCGGTCTGGTCCCAGATGACGCGCAGCTCGTCGCGGTCCTGGCCCAGGCGCAGCATTGTTTTCACGAAGTTGTTGGCGTATTCGGAGTACAGCCAGCTCGTGCGCAGGATGAAAAACTGGCGCGTGTGGGCCAGAATCACCTGCTCGCCTTCGAGCTTGGTGAGGCCGTAGACGCTGATAGGCTCGGCGGCGTCGGTTTCCACCAGAGGCGTGTTGCCGGTGCCGGCAAACACAAAGTCGGTCGAAATCTGGATGAGCGTAGTGCCGTGCTCGCCGCACAAGCGGGCCAGGTTTTCCACCCCGTCGCGGTTGATTTTGCGGGCCAGGTCCAGCTCGTCCTCGGCCTTGTCCACGGCCGTGTAGGCGGCGCAGTTGATGCAATAGGCCGGCTTGTGCTCCGCAAACAGCGCTTGCAGTCCGCTCACGTCCAGGATGTTGGCCTGCGCCTCGGGCGGAAAAACGATGCCCGGGATGTTCCGCTCCTGCGCCACGTGCGCCAGGCACTGCCCCAATTGCCCGGAGGCGCCAAAAACCAAAATGCTGCTCATCAAATCGAATGTGAAAAAATGTAGTAATGTGGAAAATGTGCACCAAACCGAAGTACGGATAGCCTTTGCCATCCTCACACCAATGCACAAAGTAACCGCGCCCGCGCCTTACTCCGCGCCCAGCAGTGGGGGCCCCGGCTGGGGCGGGCGCTTGTTTTGGATGGGCTGGAAGGGCTGGGCGCGCGGCTGCTTCTCGCTCAGGTACTTCCAGTAGCGCAGGGGCATGTGGCGGCGGTGCAGCTTCAGGTTGCGGCGCTCAGGGATGTTCACGTGGTCGAAATACGCCTGCCAGAGTACCTGGAACAGCGGCTCGCGCTCGTCGAGCACGGTGGCGGCCACGTCGGTGGCGCGCGCCGGGGCCCCAGTTTCCTCGAATTGTACGATGTCGGTGCGCGTCAAATCATAATACAAGCCGTAGCGGCGGCGGCGGTCGTAAATCAGCCAGCGCTGGTCGGCGTAGCGCTTGGTGAAATGCGGGGCGATGAGCGGCAGCACGTCGTAGTCGGGCTCGATGTTGGCGTGGAACAGGCCATCGCTGGTTTTCTCAAACCGCACAAAGGCCTCCATGCGGTGCTTTTCGCGGAACATTTGCTGGGCCAGGCGCTGCACCCGGCGCACGGTGGCGTCGGTGTAGTTCTCCGAGATGTCGGCCGCAGTGCGCAAGGCCAGGTCCACGTACCTGAAAATCAGCATCTCCCGCTCCGCATCTTCGCTCAGGAACACGTGGTAGAGGCGGGCGCGGGCCTCGGCAGTCATGGCGCGCAGCAGGCCGTCCCACACGCGGGTGGCCTGGGTTTCGTCGGTGGCGCGGTGCGCGGGCTGGGCAAACAGGCCCGTTTGGGCGGTGGCTTCGGGCTGGATGGAGTTGGGCGCAGCGCGCCAGTCGTACACCGTGAAGAGCACTGTGAGCAGGCCCTCGAACGTGCCGTCGTAGGTGTAGTCGCGCGGGGCGGCGGTGAGGGCGGGGGCCCCCACGGGCCGGGCCGCGGCGGGGCCCACGGCTGCCGGCCGGCGCAAAGACGGGAACTTGCTCATGCGGGCGTTTCGCGTAAAAATTCAATCAAGAGTTGGTTTACCTGCGCCGCTTCTTCGTGCTGCACCCAGTGGCTGGCCTTGAGGTAGGTCAGCCGCCCATCGTCGCAGTAAGCTAAACTCTCCTGGGCCAGGTTAGCGCTCAAAAATGCATCGTGCCGCCCCCAGATGATGTGCAGCGGCACCGCCACGCGCCCGGTTTGGCCCAGGCGGCGGCCAAACCGGGCGGCGGCCCGGTACCAGTTAATCATGCTGCGCAGGGCCCCCGGCTGAGCCCAGGCGGCTTGGTAAGCCACCAAATCCGCGTCGCTGAACGTGCCAGGGCGGCTGGTGCGCCGCAGGGCCTGGCGCGCCAGCCACGCGCCACGCAGCCGCGCCAGGGTTTCGGGCAGCCACGGCAGTTGGAAGAAGAACACGTACCAACTTTTCAAAAGCTGCCGCGGCTGGCGGCGCAGGGCCCCGACCAGCGCCCGCGGGTGGGGCACGTTCAGCGCCGCGGCGCGGCGGATGCGTTCGGGAAAGTTGGCGGCCAAGTACCAGGTCACGGCCGCGCCCCAGTCGTGGCCTACCACGGCGGCGGTGTCGTGGCCGGCGGCATCGAGCAGGCCTAGCACGTCGGCCGCCAACTCGTTGATGGCGTAGGCGCGCACGGGGCGCGGCTTATCACTCAGGTTATAGCCGCGCTGGTCGGGGGCCCATACGCGGTAGCCGGCGTCGGCCAGGGCCCCCAGTTGCTGCCGCCACGCGTACCAAAACTCGGGGAAGCCGTGCAGGAGTACCACCAGGGGCCCCGCGGCGGGGCCGCACTGCACCACGTGCAGCGTCAGGCCATTAGTGGTCACAAAGTAATGTTCGAGGGGGTAAGCCATACGGGCATACCGCAGGCCGGGGCCCCAGGTTGCTGCTGTAGCGTGGACGCTGCGAGTCTGTGCAGTTGAACGGTCGCTGGATAGTCTGTAGCGCGAACTTTGTAGTCCGCGTTCGCTGCCTGGTTACTGAACGGTCTGTAGCATAGACTTTGTAGTCCGCGGCGCTGCCCGAGCGTCCAACGGTCATCGGCAGGACGAAGCGAAAGCCGCGGAATACAAAGTCCGCGCTACAGCAGCGCCGCTAACCCTTTAAGCAGCCTGCTGGTTTTCCTGTTCCTGGCGCGCTTCGGCCTCGGCGCGGGCCATGCCGTGGAGCTGGCGCACCAGCGGCATCAGCTCGCTGATGTGGCAGCAGCACGAGAGGCGCGGGGCCTTGCCGCTGCCTTCGTAGGCGAAGCGGCGAACGACGTTTTGGCGGTGCGAAACTTTCATAACCAAGGCGTTAAAAGGAGAAACCGAGAAGTTGATTAGCTGGCTTGGGCAAATAAATCGAGCTGCTGCGTGACCAGGGCCGAGCGCACCGAGCCGGCGCCGAACAAGATTTGGCGGCGCACCTGCTGCTCAGTCAGCTCGCCCAGGGCGGTGCGCTGCTCGCCGCGGCAGGTGAGGAAAAACTTGGCCCGCTTCAGCACCACGCCGAAGCTGTGCAGGTGCTCGGTGGTGAGCGGGGCAAAGCGCCGGGCCGCAATAATGCGCTTGGCCGAGCGGGCCCCCACGCCGGGAATGCGCAGAATCATCTCAAAGTCGGCCGTGTTCACGTCGATGGGGAACACGTGGCGGTTGCGCAGGGCCCAGGCCAGCTTGGGGTCGATCTCCAAATCCAGGTGCGGGTGCGCGGGGTCCAGGATTTCGTCGGCCTGGAAGCCGTAAAAGCGCATCAGCCAGTCGGTTTGGTACAGGCGGTGCTCGCGGATGACGGGCGGCTGCGTCACCTGCGGCAGGCGGGCGTCGTCGGTCACGGGCACGTAGCCCGAGTAGTACACGCGCTTCAGGCCGTAGCCCTGGTAGAGCGAGTCGGAGAGCTTGATGATTTGCAGGTCGGTTTCGCCGCTGGCCCCCACAATGAGCTGCGTAGTTTGGCCCGCGGTGGCGAAGGCCGGCACTTTCTTGAACAGCGCCTTTTCCTCCTTATTCTGAATGATGCCGTCCCGAATCTGAGCCATCGGGGTCAAAATCTCCTGGTAGTTTTTCTCCGGCGCCAGCGTTTGCAAGGCCAGCTCCGAAGGCAATTCGATGTTCACGCTCAGGCGGTCGGCGTACAAACCGGCTTCCTGAATAAGCTCCTCGGAGGCCCCAGGGATGGTTTTGACGTGGATGTAACCGTTGAACTGGTGCTCGGTGCGCAGCTTTTTCACGATGCGCACTAGGCGCTCCATCGTGTAGTCGGGGCTGCTGAAAATACCGGAACTCAGAAACAGGCCCTCGATATAGTTGCGGCGGTAGAAGTTGATGGTCAGGTCCACTACTTCATCCACGGTGAAGGCGGCGCGCTTCACGTCGTTCGAGCGGCGCGACACGCAGTAGGCGCAGTCGAAAATGCAATGGTTGGTGAGCAGAATCTTGAGCAGGCTCACGCAGCGGCCGTCCTCGGTGTAGCTGTGGCAGATGCCCATGCCCTCGGCGTTGCCCAGGCCCTTGCCTTCGTTTTTGCGCTTGCCGCCGCTACTGCTGCACGAAGCATCGTACTTTGCGGCATCAGCTAATATGCTTAGTTTTTCCTGAATGCGCTCGTTCATCGGGAATGGCTGCTTTTCGGTGTTAAAAGTACTGCAAATCCCGCTAACGGGCAATGCCTGTTAAGCTAATTTTGTTAGAAAAAGTTTCTTAGTAGGGCTCATTCAATCCGGGGCTCTACTAAAATGAAGCCCCAGCCGTTTCGTATATTGCTTACGGCTGCTCAAGGGCCCCCTATATGTTGTTGCGCTGCGCCGTCTTTCTTTTTTTACTGCTGGGACTGGGCGGCGCGGCGCGGGCGCAGTCGTTCGACCCGCGCTCGGCGGTACCGCCCGACTCGTTGCGCACCGACGCCGCCCTGCGCCGCGAGCAGCCCGATTCGCTACGCCGCGACTTCGACGAGCAGCGCCTGCGCCTGAAGCTGCAAGCCTACACCCGGCGCAAAACCATCGTGGGGCGAGCGGCGGCGGCGGCGCTGCGCCTCACCCGCCCCAAAGAGGAAAACGCGGGCCTCGACGCCGTGCTGCTCGACCGGCAGTTCGACCGCCATACGTTCAAGGTGGTGCGCCGCGTGACGGTGCGACCTAACGATGCGTTTGGCTACAGCCTCACCGACTCGACGCGGCAGCCCCGCTCGCTGCTCGACCGCACCGGCAACTGGGTACACATCCGCACGGCGCCCTCGCGCATCCGGCAGGTGCTGCTGTTCCGGCCGGGCCAGCGGCTGGCCCCCCAGGCCCTAGCCGAATCGGAGCGCCTGCTGCGCCAAACCGACGAAATCCTCGACGCCCGGGTATTGGTAAATGAACGCACCTCCACCGCCGACAGCATTGACATTGTGGTTATTACCACCGATGTGTTCAGCATTACGGGCAACTTCGAGCCTGGCGGGGCCGCCGCGGGCCGCGTGGACTTGGGCGACCAGAACTTCCTGGGCCTGGGCCACCACTTCGACAACACGTACCAGTACGGGCGCAACCTCGACCAGCGCTGGCGCTACAGTGGCGACTACTCGGTGCCGTTCCGGCACTTCTTTCTGGCTCAGGCGCGCTACAACAACGAGTTCCGCGACGAGCACGGCGGCGTATCGTTGCAGCGCGGCTTCTACTCCGTGAACACGCGCTACGCCGGGGCCCTGTCGATGGACTCTTACAATCAGCAAATCACGCTCACGGTGCAGCAACCGGGCGAAATCCTGAGCTACTATAACCTGCGCTACAACCGACAAGACCTGTGGGTGGGCCGGTCGCTGCGCCTGCGCTCCTACGACCTGGGCTACGAAAACCCGGGGCGCCTCATCGTGGCCACCCGCTTCACCCGCACCGATTACACCGTCAGCCCCACCGCCGACTACCGCAACACGAGCCTGGTTTTGGGCACCGTGGGCTACTCGGTGCGGCGGTATTACAAGGACCGCTACCTGTTCGGCTTCGGCCGCACCGAGGACGTGCCCACCGGCACGCTGCTCAGCTTCACGGCCGGCCTCGACGCCAACGCCGTAGTACCGCGCCGCTACTTCGACGTGCGCCTCGCGGCGGCTATTTTCAGCCAGCGCCACGGCTATTTATTTGGCAATCTAGAGTTTGGTACCTTCCAGCGTCTAGCCGACCACCGCGCCTGGGAGCAGGGCCTGCTCAATGCCCAGACCACGTACTTCACCCGCCTCTACCGCCTGGGCAACTACCAGTACCGCCACTTTTTGGGCACCACCACCACGGTGGGCTTCAACCGCCGGCCGGGCGAGCTGCTGCAAGGCATTTCTGACGAGCGGGGCATCCGGGGGTTTTCGCCGTCGGTACCCATCCTGGCCACCAGCCGCTTCGCCTTCAACTACGAAACCACGGTGTTCACGCCGCTCTCGCTGCTGGGCTTCCGGGTGGCCGGCGTGGCCTTTGCCGATGCGGCCTGGGTAGGCGAAAAAGTAGGCGGCGGCACGCCCTTCGGCAACACGCCCTACACGGGCTTCGGCCTGGGCCTGCGCCTGCGCAACGAGTTCACGGCCCTGCGCACCTTCCAGATTTTGCTGGGCTACTACCCGCGCGGCCTCGTATCGGCCAATGGCCTGCACGTGTTCGAAACCGCCCGCGAAACCGTTTCCTTCACCGACTTCGGCATCGGGGCCCCCGGCGTCACCATCTACCAATAGGCCTGGCAACGCTTCCGCCATTGGGGCCCCGGGCGAGCCCTTGCATCGCACGGCGCTGGCAGCATTGCGCAAAAAAAGGGCAAGCCGCCGCTTGCCCTTTCGTGAAGAATTGCCCACAGCTTTTGCTGGGGCAGGGCCAATTCAATTATTGGCCCCAGACCGTACTAAGCTGGCTACCAGCTGCCTACAGTAGATCAGTGCTGCGTGTCGAAGTTGATGGGGATGGTGCAGGCCACGCGCACGGCCTGCCCCTGCTGGCGGGCGGGGGCCCAGTTGGGCATCAGCCACACTAGGCGCAGGGCCTCCTCGTTGAGGCCGCAGCCGGGGCCCCGCACCACGTGGGCGTCGGTCACGCGGCCTTCGCGGTTTAGTACAAACGACACGTACACCCGGCCCGACACGTGCTGCCGCATTGCGGCTTCGGGGTAGCGGATATTTTTGGTGAGGTACATCGTCAGCGCCACGTCGCCGCCAGCAAAAGCGGGGCGGCTGTCGGTATTAACGTAAATGGAGTCGGGCGATACGACGGACGCCGGGGACAGCACGTCGCCGCCGCCGGCGTGCGCGCCGGTCGTCAGAATGCCCTGGGCTTGCACCCGCCCCGCGCCCACCAGCAGCAAGGCTACCAGAAACAGAAATTGCGTAAAAATTTTCATGTTAATAGTATTTTGTAGTGAATAACTTGATCTGATTTAAACCGCCTATGTCCAAATATACAGGGCTTTACGATTAAAAAAGCAAGTGAAATATTAATTTTTTTATTGTCTATTTTGGTCTTAGAAAATTGCACTTGTGACGGCCGTAGCTTTGCAGTTCCGGCGGGCCTCGCCCCCGGCTCTTTTGCTTTTCTTATGAACCTCGGCGATTACAACGACCTCGAAGTGGCCCGCGAAACCAGCGTCGGCCTCTATCTCACTTCCGACGACGGCGACTTGCTGCTGCCCAACAAGTACATCCCCGAGGGCACCCGGGTGGGTGATGTGCTGCGCGTATTCGTGTACCGCGACTCGGAAGACCGCCTGATTGCCACCACCCTGCGGCCGCTGGCGCTGGTCAATTCCTTCGCCGCGCTCACCGTGCGCGACCACGGCCCCGCCGGCTCGTTCCTAGAGTGGGGCCTGGAGAAAGACCTGCTCCTGCCCTTCCCCAACCAGCGCCGCGACCTGCGCGTGGGCGAGCGGGTGTTCGTGTTCGTATATTTGGACGAGGAAAGCGACCGGCTGGTGGCCTCGGCCAAGTGGAAGAAGTTCTTGTCAAACGCGCCCTTCCCCGGGCAGCCCGGCGACGCCGTGCGCCTGATGGTAGCCGACGAAACCGACCTGGGCTACCCCGTCATCGTCGACGGCACGCACCAGGGCCTGCTGTTCCACAACGAGGTATTCCGGCCCCTGCGGCTCGGCGAAACCATTCCGGGCTTCCTGCGCCAGGTGCGGGCCGATGGCAAGCTCGACGTGCGCCTCCAGCGCGAGGGCTACGGCGAGGTCGAAACTGCCGCGGCCACGTTGCTGGCGGCCCTGCGCGCCGCCCCCAGCGGCGCGCTGCCCATCGGCGACAAGAGCGAGGCCGACGACGTGTACCGCCGCGTGGGCATGAGCAAAAAAATCTTCAAAAAAGCCCTGGGGGCCCTCTTCAAGCAAGGCGCCGTGGAGCTGGCCCCGCTCGAAACCCGCCTGCGCACCTGAGTTACAGGTTGCCAGTTTACGGCTACCAGGAAAGCCACAAATCACTGCCTACCAAGCAACTATAAACATTTAGCGACCCATTTGCTTTCGCATAGCTATTTAGCGTAGTACCCGCCCCTGCGCCGGCCAAGGCCAGTGCAGGAGCGGGTGTTGGCACTTGCTTTTCAGGCCGGCCCGGCCGGGGGCCCGGTGGGCTGCTCCGCCGCATGCACGTGGGGCATGGCCAAGCGGCTCAGGGGCTGGCAATCCACGGCCAGTAGGTAATCGGCTCAACTACGGGGCGGCCGTTCCCGGAACCCCAGCGGGGGCGCGCATTGCATTGAGGTCAGTCATCGCCTGCTTTGCCCTACCGGATGCGCGCCACTGCCCTGTGGCGCCGGCGCCTTACGCTCCAACTCGTTGGTGCGGTGTGGCTTGACTGATAACACGCTTGGCGTAGCCGGGGGTTGGCAGCGGCCAGGACCCCGGCTACCGCGCCGGGCAGCGGCAGTGCTTTTGCCCGGTAGCAGCGGCTCAACCCAGGCAGTATACCCAGGGGTTATCACTTGCGCAGCAATTAATTGCATAGTTCTAACGCGCAGTAACCAAACGTGTGGTGAGGCGCTAAAAAGCCACCCGCGGGCCTTTGAAATATTGCGCTTCTTGAGTAGCTTAGGCTCCTCATTTCCTACCCTATGCCTCCACCACTAATCACCCGCAGTACCCTGCTGCTAAGCCCGGCGCACGGCACGCACCTTCACCACAACGACCCCGCGCACCACTACCCCGCCGTGTGCAGCAGCTTGAGCTTTGGCCACCAGCCCATGCTCGTGTGCAAGGCCCACAGCGCCTCGCACGTCGAGTTCGAAGAGGTACTCTTTGAGCTTGGCGAGTGGGTGAGCTGCCCGCAGTGCCGCGCCCACTACCAGGCCGATTTTGCAGCGGCCGCCCTACTGCCCGCGCTGCGCGACGAGGTGGCCCAGCCGCTGCCCCTCCCCCCCGGCTAGGGCAGCGGCGGCGCGCCCGTTGCGTTGCTGGGGACCCTGCCCACTGGTTTCGGTAAGCTAGCCACCCTCCGGCCGCTGGCGGGTGCCCCTGCAAAAATCGACGGACCCGCGCCAAGCCTGGTAAGCCATTTCCATCACCCCCTGCCAGCGTTCGGCGGAAATACCTGGGGGCAGCTGTTCAAAACGCCCCTGCTCAATCCCAATGCGGGCACCGACGCCGTTATCGTGCGCGACGGTTCTTGCCTGGTGGCGTACAACCCCGACGCGCCGGGCAAGGACTGGTTCAACGGCCGTGGCAAGCTGCCGCGTGGCCCGCTCGACGCGCAGCCAGGCGTGCCACGGCAGCCCTGGGGCGAGGCCTAGCCCAGCGGCACGGGCGTTCTGGCCGGCCATGCAGGGCAAGTAGCTATTTCAGCCAGCTTGCGTACACTGCCCGGGGCCCCGGGCGGCTACTTCCCGCTTGGCAGGCCCCCACACCATGCAAAAAACTGCCCTCCTGGCCGGGGCCACCGGCCTCATCGGCGCGGCCCTGCTGCCACTGCTGCTCGCCGACGCCCGCTACGCCAAAGTGGTGGTGGTGGGGCGGCGGCCCGTGGCCCTGGCCCACCCCAAGCTGGTGCAGGTCGTTACGGAACTGAGCGAGCTGGAAAGCCACCGCCTCCAGCTCATCGCCGACGACGTGTACTGCTGCCTCGGTACCACGCGCCAGCAGGCCGGCTCGAAGGAAGCCTTTCACAAGGTTGATTTCTTGTACGTGGTGCAGCTGGCGGCGCTGGCGGCCAGTAACTTCACCAGCCAGTTCCTAGTGGTGTCGAGCCTCGGGGCTGACGCCAATAGCCGCGTGTACTACAGCCAAGTAAAGGGCGAGATGGAAGCCGCCGTGGGGCCCCTACCCTTCCGGGCACTACACATTTTCCGGCCATCGCTGCTGCTGGGCCGGCGCGCCCACCCGCGTTTGGGCGAGCGAATTGGCGCCACGGCGCTGGCCCTGGCGGGGCCCCTGCTGCGCGGCAGCTGGGCCAAATACCGGCCCGTGGCCGCCGCCGCGGTGGCCGCCGCCATGCTGCGCGCCGCTCACACCGATGCCACCGGCCTGCGGGTGCACGAGCCCGCCGGCGCGTAGCGCTGCCCCCCCGCCCCCCCCGCCCGGCGCACTGCACCAAAAACTGTGTCGTGGCGCAAACCCGGAAATCATCTTAAAAGAAAAGCCCCAACCAGTGCGGCTTGTCCTTACCCAAAACTCAAAATCCCTTTCGGCTATGCGGCCGGAAGGGATTTTTTAGACGAGTGCTTGCCCAGATTGCGGCTTTTTGAGTGGTGTTAGCCAGCGAAAAAAGGCGCGTACGCTACTTCCAAGAAGCCAGCAAAAGATTTGGGTAAGGACAAGACCAGTGCGGTCAGGACTTTTCTTTTACAGCTTAATAAACGGACAAGGGCCCTAGTAGCGCCGGCCGTAGTAGCCACCGCGGTATGGGTACCGGGGCCCGTAGTAAGGGCGCGGCGCGTAGTAGGGGCGGGCGTAGTAGGGGGCCGGGTACACCACGGGCACAGGCGGCGCGTAGTACACCGGCGGGGCCACCCATACCGGGCGCGGCGCGTAGTAGCGGGGCTGGTAGTACGGCCGCGGATAGTAGCCGCCGCCGATGAAAACGCCTACCCGGACCTGGGCCGAAGCCACGCCGCTGCTCAGCAGCAACAGGAACAGCGCCGAAACAAATATCATGGACTTGATACGCATGGGATATACTGCTCACGAAGTGGAATGCGAAAACGAAGTAGGGTGCGGGGCTTGCCCCCGCCCGTCGTTGAACGGTTCAGTCAGCTTTCGTTCAACGACGGGCGGGGATAAGCCCCGCACCCTACTTCGTGACGAGTATAAGTGCGCTGAAGCGCTTGGTTTAGAAGTCGAAAGAAGAACGGATGACAAATAATTTTGCAAATAAAATACCAAGTTGTACCCGGTTAGTACTCTACCCTACGATTTCCACAGGTATTTGATACAGAGTAATTTGCCTGATTAGCCAATCGAATAGGGTTTCGACCATTCGGGCTACCTTGGTTGATGCATCCGTTTCGGGGCGGGTGAGTTGGCGAACGATATTCAAGCCGTGGCGGCTCAAACTCGTGGCGCGATAGCCGTGGTTTTTGTGCGCGAGTGGCTTGCGCCGGTCCGCCGCCTGTCCCACACTCAGGCAAAACGCGTAGGCCAGGCTGACCAGGGCGACGAGTTTGCGCAGCTTGTCGTGGCAGCGCAAGTGGCTGTTTTCCAGGTTAAATCCCCTGCCTTTCAGGTTCTGAAAACACTGTTCGATGGTCCAGCGCTTCGCGTAGAATTGCCCCAGTGACGTCAGGCCGGACGTGCCAAAGAGAAAGAGGAACTCCCCGCCTTCGAGCGCTTTGACCCAGGCTTGCCCCCACACGCCATCGACCTGCACCTGGGCGAAACGCCGGACCTGCCCCACGCTCAGGCCCAGGTCGGCAATGGCGCGACGGCTCCCGCTTTCAGCGGTCAGCAAGTGGTGCTTGGGCAGGCGCATGACAAAATTCAAGCCGTTGTCTTTGAGCCACTTCAGCCACATATGACCGACGAACTCGCGGTCCCCGAGCACCAGCCCGATGCGTTCGCGGCCCAGCAGGGCCACGCAGGCTTCGAGCACGGCGATGCGCTGGGCGGCGTTGGAGTTGCCGCTGCGGTTGTCGAGCAATTCCCAGTAGAGCGGTACGTGCCACGCCCCGCAGCCCACGGTGACGAGCAGGATGTTGACCTGGCACCGGCCAAAGTCCCATTCGGTGCGGTCCAGGCACAGGCGCAGCTTGCCCGTGGCCGGTAATAAGGCGATTACCAGACGGGCCAGGGCCAGGTAGTCGGGTTGCACGGTGCGAAAGAAGTGCTGAATCCGGGTTTCGTTCGAGGCCGGTTTGACCGCGTCGTTCAGGTGCTGGGCGACTTCGCAGAAGTGCACGTTGCGGCTCTTTATCAGGCCGATAACGAACTGGGCGATGAACTTCTGCCGCGAGAGGTGGCCCACCAGGGGCACCAGCTGTAAAACGGTCGTAATTTTGGCGATGAGGCGTTGCTTCACGGGGCGGGAAGGGCTTTGTTGGCGTTGGAACCACAAAGGTCGGCCCGCCCCGTTTAGCAAAAAAACCCTGCAAACACGCCGTAGAGGCTGTTATAAGGCCTCAAAAACCTGAATAGCAAATAGTTGAAAAATCGTAGGGTAGAGTACCCGGTTAGAACCCCCCCATCGGTCGGGGTTTAATGGGCCCCTGACAGACTTTTTTTATGAGCCAGACCCAAAAAAAGTGGCGCACCCTGGGGCGCGCCACTTTTACTGACCGAAGCCAGCCGGGTTACTTCTTGTACGTCTGGTTGAGGTAGGCGAGCACGGGCGTGGTGAGGTCGAGGTCTTTGCGGCCGTAGGCGATGGTACCGCTGGGAGAGGCCACCAGGATGAGCTTGTAGCCGTGGGCTTTGCCATAGGCCTCCACTTTTTTGTTGACGCTGCCCAGCACGCGCTGCGTGAGCTTGCCTTCTTCTTCCTGGGCCAGGGCTTGCAGCTTCTGCTGCTGCTCGCCCGACTGCTGCTGCTGGGCTTGTAGCTTCTGCTCGGCGGCGGCGCGTTGCTCGGGCGTGAGGCTGGGGGCCTGCTTCTGGTAGGCCTCCACAGCGGTGCGGAAGTTAGTGACCAGCACCTGGTTCTGGCGCTCCCAGCCCTTAGCCTTCACCTCAAACGAGCGGCGGGCGTCCTTCATGCCCTGGTAGCCGTCGAGCAGCTTGGCCGACTCGATGTAGGCAATCTGATCGGCGTTAGCGGCGGCTTCGGCGGCGGGCACGGTGGGCGGCGTCACGGGCTGCTCGGCCAGGGCGGTGGTGTCGGCCGGGGCGGCGGCAGTTTCGGCGGCGGCGGGCGCGACGGCCACGGCCGGGGCGGCGGGCTGGCGGAAGTGCAGGAAGTACAGCACAGCCACGGCCACGAGCAGCACGGCGTTAAACGCCAGTTGGAGCGGGTTTTTCATTGAAACAGAAAGTGAAACGATGCACAAAAGTACGGCCGGGGCCCCTCACGCCGGCAAGCCAATGTGAACCAGGGCATCGCCTTGGTTCACGATGGGCATGTAGTTGAGGCCCACCACGAAGCCGCTCACCGGCGATTCGAGCCGCACGGTGCGCTCGCCGTAGGGGTCGGCCACGGAGCCGTACACCTGGCCTTTTTGCACGAAGTCGCCGTTTTGCACCAGCGAGCGCCACAGGCCCGCAAACCGCGCCCGCAGCCAGGTGTGGCGGCGGCACACCACGCCGGCCTGCGCGGGCGGCGGCGCGGCGGCGCCCATGCCCAAGTGGTGCAGCACGCGCAGAGTGCCGGCCACGGCCACTTCCACCCCAGCGTCGTCGATGCGCAGGCTCTCGCCGGTTTCGTACACGATAATGCGCTTGCTTAGGCGGTGCGCTGCCTCGCGCAGCGAGCCCGGCCGCAGGGCCGCGTGCAGCGTGAACGGGGCCCCGAAGGCGGCGGCCAGCGCGTCGGTTACCGGATCAACTTCCAGCTCGCAGCGCACTTGCGGGTGGTTGGCCCGGGCCGCGCCGCCGGTATGGAAATCAATGCCGTAGTCGATGAGGGGCATGATTTCGCGCATGAAGCGGTGGGCCACCCGGCTGGCCAGCGAGCCGCGCGGCGAGCCCGGAAACGAGCGGTTCACGTCCTTGCCGTCGGGCACTTCGCGGCTAAAATTCAGGAACCCGTAGATGTTGAAAATGGGGATGGCGATGATGGTGCCGCAGGTGGGGCGCAGCAAGTCGCGCCGCAGCATACGCCGGATGGTTTCGATGCCGTTCACCTCGTCGCCGTGCATGCCGCCCATCAGCAGCAGCACGGGGCCCGGCACGGCCGAGCGCAGCACGTGCACCGGCACGTCGATGAGGGTGCCCGAGGGCAGGCGCGAAATCACCAGCCGCGTCAGCACCCGCTCGCCGGGCATGATGGTGAGGTCGTTGAGGTAGATGGGATCGAGCGGGGGCATCGGGCAAAGGTAGCGCCGGGGCCCTAGGCGGCGGGGACGTCGGGATGGACGTCGGTGGCCTTTTTAGCCTTGCCCTTGCTCCGTTTTTTGGCCGCCAGCGCGGCCGTGTAGTCGATGATGCGGCCGGCAATATCAAGCTGCGTGGCCTTCTCGATGCCCTCCAGGCCGGGCGAAGAGTTCACTTCGAGCACCAGGGGCCCCCGCTTGCTTTGCAGCATGTCGACGCCGGCAATACCCAGGCCCAGGGCCTTGGCGGCCAACAGGGCGGCGGCCTTTTCGGCGCGGCTCAGCTTCATCAGGATGCCGGTGCCGCCGCGGTGCAGGTTCGAGCGGAACTCGCCCTCCTTGCCCTGGCGCTTCATGGCCCCCACCACTTCGCCGTCTACTACAAAGGCCCGCAGGTCAGCGCCTTTGCTCTCGGCAATGAACTCCTGCACAATGATGCGCGCCTTGAGGTTATGGAAGGCTTCAATAACGGATTGGGCGGCTTTCACGCTCTCGGCCAGCACCACGCCCAGGCCCTGGGTACCTTCGAGCAGCTTGATGATGACGGGGGCCCCGCCCACTTGCTCGATCATGGCGGGCACGTCCTGCGAGAAGTTGGTGAACGCCGTTTTGGGCATGCCCAGGCCGGCGCGGCTCAAAATCTGCATCGAGCGCAGCTTATCGCGCGAGCGTACAATGGCCTGGCTATCCACGGCGGTGCGCACCTTCATCATCTCGAACTGCCGCACCACGGCTGTGCCGTAGAACGTGACCGAGGCCCCAATGCGCGGCACGATGGCGTCGAAATGCGCTAGCGGCTCGCCCTGGTAAATGATGCCGGGGTGGCCTTTCTCCAGCACCAGGTTGCACTGAAGATGGTCGACGACCACGGCGTCGTGGCCGCGGGCAATGGCGGCGGCCACCAGGCGCTGGGTCGAGTACGATTTGGGTTCCCGCGATAGAATGGCCAGTTTCATTGGTCGGAGGGTGAGGGTGCGGGCAGAAAACGGGGAGGAGCGGCGGCCACAAGCGGGCCCCGGGGCCCTAAACAAGCGGTGCGCCGACTTGGCCAGCCCCGCCCCAAATTTACGGTTGGACCCGGGCTATGTCGCCGCCCGGCGGGCAGCCGCTCGAACGGCCGCTTTGTGCGAAAGGTTACGCCGGGCCACGTCGACTACGAAGCGGCCCTGGCGCAACAGGCTGCGACCCAGCAATACTGGGTACTTCATGTCGGAGCGGTCGGAGAGCGAAAATTCCACCCAAAAATCCTTGCCATAAAGCCGCACTACGGCCTCGATGACGTAGCGCTCCTGCACCTCACCGTTGGACGAGCGGATGCCGCGCCGCGTGAACTCGGCAAATTCCAGGGCCCGGCCGTCGGAGCCGGGGTGGTCGGGGTCGTGCAGGCGGCCGCGCAGCACGGGGGCCCCGGCGGGGCCCGGGGCCTCGTGCACGCCGGTGCAATGCAGAGCGCTGGTATAGGCGCCGGTGTCCACCTTGGCTTCCACGCCGAGCAGGGCAAAGGCTGGGAAATCAACCAGCTCGCGCCGGCCCAGGGTGCGCTTGGCGGGGCGGGTTTTCATGCCGGCGAAGGTAGAACGCAAAACGCCCTTCCGGCAGCGGAAAGGCGTTTTGCGCGAGGGTTAGTTGTTGTCGCCGGAGCCCCGTAGGGGTCCCGTGAGGCTACGGCGGTGGTGATTTCTGCATAATACCTTAGAAACCAGCAACGAGCAACTCAATAAGAGCCTTGCTGGTCGCGCAGTAGGCGGTCGTACTCGCGCTGGGTGCGCTTGGAGCGGCTGTGGCCGGCGTAGACGGCCAGGCCCTGCGTCAGGAGCCCGAAGCCCCAGAAAGCCGTCGTCCAGATGGGCCAGGGCAGCAGCTCGCTGCCCTGGGGCGTGAGGGCCCACAGCAGCCACAAGCTGCCGTTCACAAGGCCGTAGATGAGCAGGTGCGATTGAAATTTGGTACGGGCCTTGGCTTTCTGCCACAGGTAGGGGTCGCGGGCTTGGAGTTCCATGGGCGGCGGGGGTAAAGCGGTGGATGAATTTGATGCTCAAAACTATCCCGGGGCCCCGGGGCCTGCAATTGCTTGTGGCCGAAGCGTCGGCTTCGGTGGACCAAGCGCCCGAAACCGCCACCGAAGCGCGGGCCCGGCAGCTTTTTGGGCGGGATTTTCGTTAGCTCCTTTCCAGCTTGCTCCTTCTGCCCGTGCCTACTCTTCCCGACCTTACCGCCCGCATTCGCCTCGTGCAGGGCGACATCACCCGCCAGCCCGTAGCGGCCATCGTCAACGCTGCCAACTCCAGCCTGCTCGGCGGTGGCGGGGTCGACGGCGCCATTCACAGCGCCGGGGGGGCCAAAATTCTGGAAGAGTGCCAACAGATTCGGGCCACGCGGTACCCGCAAGGCTTGCCTGCCGGTGAAGCCGTAATCACTAGCGGGGGACGGCTGCCAGCAGCGCACGTCATCCATACAGTGGGCCCTGAATGGAACAGCGGCCACAAGGGCGAGCCCGAACTATTGGCCAGCTGCTACCGCAACAGCCTACGCCTGGCCACTGAGAATAACCTGAAAACCCTGGCTTTCCCGGGCATTAGCACCGGCATTTACGGCTATCCCAAACCCGCGGCGGCGGCCGTAGCCGTACGCGAGGTGCGGCAGTGGCTGGGGACCCACACGGTACCGACCACGGTCACGTTCGTGGTGTTTGACGATGAGAGCCGGCGGATTTACGAGCAAGCGCTAGCTGAGATTTAGGGCCCCGGGGCCCTATACCAGCTCGCCCACGGCTTCGATGCGCGCCTGCACTTGCTGCATCAGCCAGAGCGGGGTGCTGGTGGCGCCGCAGATGCCCACCGATTGGGCACCGGCAAACCACTCGTCCTCCAGCTCAGTCTCGTTTTCGACAAAGTAGCTGCGTGCGTTGAACTGCTGCACTACCGAAAACAGGGCCTTGCCGTTGGAGCTTTTGCGGCCGCTCACGAAAATGATGACGTCGTGGAGCGTGGCGAATTTGGCCAGCTGCGGCTCGCGGTTACTCACCTGCCGGCAAATGCTGTCGTTGGCGTCGAAGCTTTCCAAGGCCCCACCGGCGGCGGCGATGCGGGCCTCTATCAGGCCCTTCATTTTGTAGAAACCGGCCGTGCTCTTGGTGGTTTGGCTGAAAAGCGTGACGGGCCGGGCGAAGTCAATCTGGTCGAGGTCGGCCTCCGTCATCACGATGATGGCGCGGTTGCCGGTTTGGCCCGTGAGCCCAGCCACCTCGGCGTGGCCAGGCTGGCCGTAAATCACAATCTGGCCGTCCTGGCGCTGGCTCAGGTCGAAGGCGTGCTTGACGCGGTTTTGCAGCT
This sequence comes from Hymenobacter nivis, assembly GCF_003149515.1. Classification (NCBI taxonomy): domain Bacteria; kingdom Pseudomonadati; phylum Bacteroidota; class Cytophagia; order Cytophagales; family Hymenobacteraceae; genus Hymenobacter; species Hymenobacter nivis. The sequence continues at coordinate 4,380,665 of NZ_CP029145.1, read as the reverse complement.
TGAGTACCACCGGGCACGAGGCGTCGATGAGCTCCAGGTTGTTGCGCAGAGCCAGCGCGTAGGTTTCGGGCGGCTCGCCGTGGGCTCGGATGAGCACCTTACAGTCGTGCAGATCAGCCAGTTGCTCACGGTCGATAATACACAGGCCGCGCTGGTGCAGGCGCTCCACCTCCATGCGGTTGTGCACAATGTCGCCGAGGCAGTACAAGGTTTCCTCGTGCGCCAATTCGTCCTCGGCCATCTGAATGGCAAACTCGACGCCGAAACAATAACCGGAATTCTTATCAATCGTGACTTGCATAGCGCTTATAAAACACGGTATAGTTGGATAGGGTTCTGGCCCGCGGCAAAAGTACGCCGAGGCCTCGGCCCTAGCCGCAACCGTGCCAAAAGCCGCCGCGCTACCCCCGGCTGGCCGCAAACAGGGCCGAGAATACCTGGTCAATCACGAAATCGACCTGCTCGCTGATGGTGATGTGAGTCGTGTCGAGCAGCACGGCGTCGGTGGCGCGGCGCAGGGGGCTTTCGGCGCGGGTCGAGTCGATGTGGTCGCGCTTGCGCAGGTTGTCGATGATGTCGGCCAGGGGCACGTGCTCGTCTTTGTCGGCTAGCTCCATTTGGCGGCGACGGGCGCGCAGCTCCATATCAGCGGTCATAAAAACCTTCACCTCGGCATCAGGGAACACGGTGGTACCAATGTCGCGGCCATCCATCACCACGCCGCGCTTGCGGCCCATGCGCTGCTGCTGGGCCACCAGGGCGTGGCGCACCTGCGGGATGACCGATACCTCGCTCACGGAATTCGAAATCCGCATCTGGCGGATGTCGTCCTCGCGGTTCGCACCGTCCAGAAATAGCTCGTTGCGCCCCGTCTGGGGGTGGCGCCGGAAGCTGATGGTGAGGTCTTTGAGTACCTGCTCCACGGCGGGCAGGTCGTCGAAAGCAATGCCGTGCTCCAGTAGGTGGAGCGTGACGCCCCGGTACATGGCGCCGGTGTCGACGTAGGCGTAGTGCAGCAGGTGGGCCACCGCTTTGGCGGTGGTGCTTTTGCCGCACGAGGAGTAACCATCAATGGCGATGACGAGCTGTTTCATATGCGAAGCGGTTGGCCATTGGCCCCGCAAGGTTACGAAATCCAGCGCTTACGCCCGGCTGCCGGGGCCCCCAGCCGCCCGGGCACCGACGCGAAAAACGCGGCTACTGACGCTGCATCGCCCCTATCCAGCTGCTGACTAACTAAATAAAAGGGGTTGAAAAAAAGTCGGCCGGCCAGGCCCACGCCAGTGCTGCCGTCGGGCCCGGCCGCCCATTCACCGCCGTGCACTTGCACCAGGCACTCGCCCAGGTAGCAGCCAAATGCCTGCACCACGCCCGCCCGCTGGCCGGCCGCCACCTGACCCCGCTGCGCCGTGATGAAGTGGTCGAGCCGGGCCACGCCCGCAGCGTCGAAGCCGGCCAGGCCCAGCTGCTGGCGCACGGCTTCGGCCGCCGCTTCGAGGGCGGGCACGGGGTTGGGGGCGGGTTGGTCGGGCATATTTTCGGTGACTAGCGCAGCTTTATTTAACGGCGGCGGGAGCGGCTTTCCAGCGGCCGTACGTTTCGATGAACGGCTTGAGTTCTTCGGGTTGAATACCCTGCACGCGTTGCAGTTGCGCGAGTAGTGAGGGCGAGTCGGCCACTACGAAAGCCAACACACGCCGCAGCTCCTGGGGGTTGGTGGGCAGCACAATAGTGGTATCGGGGCGGCAGAGTAAGCTGTACGTTCTGGCGGAACGCAGGCCCGTGAGGTAGTCAGTGTATGCCACCACCTGAATGGCCCCGGCCCGGTATAGCCGCCGCGCAAAGCTGCTGCGGACGCACTCACCAGTTTTGGGCACCGTGAAGCGGTGCACGATGCAGAAAGTATCGGTACCGAAAGCGAATCCACGCAGGCTATCCACGGCGCAGCGCTGGGGCGGGGCTTTTTTGCTCTTGCTCTGGGGGTCGGCGATGTACAGGTTTTGCCAATCGTAGTAAAACCGTCCCGGTTGCCACGTACCGTTAGCCAACTGAAACGTGCCTTTGCGATAAAACTCGCCGGGGCCCCGGAACTGGTTCTGGCTCTTGGAAACGCCGCCAATAATCAACCCGGTGATGGCCCCCGCTAGTTGCGCCTGGGCCGCTGGGGCCCCCAGCAGGGCCGCGCCGCCAACCAGCGCGAATGAGCAGTAAAGTTTATTCACGCAGAAGCAGTGTATAATGGAAAATTAATGTCCCTCGCAAGGGCAGGGCACGTGCTTGCCCGATTTGTGGTGCTTATACCAGCTGGTTTTCTTCTGCATGGAGCTTTGGCGGGCGCAGCCGCCGCTGGCCAGCAGCAGCGGGGCCAGCAGCGCAAAGACAATAATCTTTTTCACAGGAATACGGAGTTAGAATAACGGCTTGTTTAGCCAAATATAAGGTTCTTTGCCAGTCCGAACCCCATTGCCCGGCCCGTCCGTTCCGCCCATGTCCGCTGATTTTTCTTTGCTCGCCAACGTCGTCGACGTGTTTGCCCGCACCGTGCGCCCCGCCACCATTCAGGTGGCCGGCGGGCGCATTGCCGCCGTGGTGCCCACCGGGGCCCCGGGCCCCGACGCGGCCCTGCCCTACGCCCTGCCCGGCTTCGTGGATGCGCACGTGCACGTGGAAAGCTCCCTGCTGGTACCCAGCGAGTTTGCGCGCCTGGCGGTGGCCCACGGCACCGTCGCCACCGTGTCCGATCCCCACGAAATCGGCAACGTGCTGGGGGTGGCCGGCGTGCAGTACATGCTGGACAACGCAGCCGCGTCGCCGTTCAAGTTTTGCTTTGGGGCCCCCAGCTGCGTACCGGCCACGCCGTTCGAAACGGCAGGGGCCGAAATCACGGCGGCCGACATTGCCCGGCTGTTCGAGAACCCGAAAATCGGTTACTTAGCCGAGATGATGAACTGGCCCGGCGTACTCAACCGCGACCCCGGCGTGATGGAGAAAATTACCCTGGCCCAGACAGCCGGCCGGCCCGTGGATGGCCATGCACCCGGCCTGCGCGGCCCTGACGCCGCCCAGTACGCCAGCGCCGGCATCGCCACCGACCACGAGTGCTTCACCGCCGCCGAGGCCCGCGACAAGCTGGCTGTGGGCATGAAAATCCTGATCCGCGAGGGCTCAGCGGCCCGCAACTTCGACGCCCTCATCGAGTTGCTGCCCGAGCACTTCCCGCACCTCATGTTCTGCTCCGACGACAAGCACCCCGACACGCTCGTGCTCGGCCACATCGACCAGCTAGTACGCCGGGCCTTAGCCCTGGGCAACAACGTGTTCGACGTGCTGCAAGTGGCCTGCGTGAACCCCGTGCAACATTACAAATTACCCGTGGGCCTGCTGCGCGTGGGCGACCCGGCCGACTTCATCGTGGTCGACAACTTGACCGATTTCCGGGTGCAAAAGACATACCTCGACGGCCAACTGGTGGCCGAAAATGGCCAGTCCCTACTGCCCGCAGCGCCCATTGCGGCAGCCAATAACTTCCACGCCCAGCCTGTGCAGGCGGCTGATTTTCGGGTGCCCGCGCCGGCCGCCAGGGCCCCCACGCTGCGCGTTATCGAGTGCTTCGATGGGCAGCTCGTCACGGCCCGGCTCGACTTGCCGGCGCTGATAGAAAACGGCGAAATTGTGGCCGACCCGGCGCGTGACGTGCTCAAGCTGGCCGTGGTGAACCGCTACCAGGCGCACGTGCCGCCAGCCATGGCCTTCATCAAAGGCTTCGGGCTGGCGGGCGGGGCCCTGGCCAGCAGCGTGGGCCACGACTCGCACAACATCACGGCCGTGGGCTGCGACGACGCCAGCTTGGCACGGGCCGTCAACCTCGTCATTGGGGCCCGGGGCGGGCTGGCGGCGGTGGGCCCCGGCGGCGAAGAGCTGCTGCTGCCGCTGCCTGTGGCCGGCCTCATGTCGGACCAGCCGGGAGCTGATGTAGCGGCCGCCTACGCCGCCCTCGACGCCTTCGCCAAGCGGCTGGGCTCGCCGCTGGGGGCCCCGTTCATGACGCTTTCCTTCATGGCCCTGCTCGTCATTCCCAGCCTGAAGCTGAGCGACAAGGGCTTGTTCGACGGCGAAGCGTTCCGGTTCGTCGACGCCGTAGCCTGAGTGATTCGGGCGCAAAAAAGCCGCCGGATGATGTATCCGGCGGCTTTTTACTTTTCGGGCAAATCTCGGTTAGGCTTGCTGGAAACGTTTGTCCAGTAGCTTTTGCATCTTCTCCCCGGTCAGGGGTTTGGTGAGGTATTCCACGTTGGGGTACTCGGCCACGCGGGCGGTATCGGCCTGGTGCATGGAGGTGGTGAGCACGGCCAGCACCGTTTTGTTCTGCACGGGCTCGGGCAGCTTGCTGTACATTTTCAGGAACTCGAAGCCCGACACGCCGGGCATTTTCAAGTCCACAAATACCAAGTCGGGTGCCGGGGCCCCGTCGGCCCACAGCTTGGCAAAGGCCTCGTCGGCGCGGGTGTAAGTCGTCACCTGCTCGGCCACGGCCAGCCGCCCCAGCAGGCGGTTGTTCAGGAAACTGGTGGTTTCGTTATCGTCCACTAGTACGATGTGGTTTAGAGGGCTGGACATAGCCTGATCGTTATTATTGAACAAGAACGCACGAAATTACGCGGCGGCCGCAACACCCGCAACCCCAACAGTAGGACGAAACGATAAATAATATTAGCGTAGAGGGCCCTACAGCCAGCCCTGGGCCTGCATCCAGTCGTCGTTGTAGATTTTGCCCAGGTAGCGGGTGCCGTGGTCGGGCAGTACCACCACCATCATATCGGTTTCCTTTAAGTGCTCGCGGGCGTAGGCCAGGGCCCCGGATACGGCCGAGCCGCAGCTCCAGCCCACAAACAGGCCTTCTTCCTTGGCCAGGCGGCGCGTCATCAGGGCGGCGTCCTTGTCGGTGACTTTGATGAACTGGTCAATCACGTCGAAATTCACGTTTTTCGGCAAAATATCTTCGCCGATGCCCTCCGTTTTATAAGGATAGATTTCGTTGGGGTCGAAAATGCCGGTTTCCTTGTACTTCTTGAACACCGAGCCATAAGTATCGATGCCGAGCGTGAACACGCCGGGGTTCTGCTCCTTGAGGTACTTACTCACGCCGCAGATGGTGCCGCCCGTGCCCACGCCAGCCGCCCAGTGGGTAATCTGGCCCTCGGTGCCGGCCCAGATTTCGGGGCCCGTGTGCTCGTAGTGGGCGGCGGTGTTCGAGAGGTTGTCGTACTGGTTGGGGTAGAAGGAGTTGGGCGTTTCCTGGTTGAGGCGGCGGGCAACTGAATAGTAGGAGCGCGGGTCGTCGGGAGCTACGTCGACAGGACAGACAACCACTTGGGCTCCCACGGCGCGCAGGATGTCCTGCTTCTCTTTGCTCTGCTTGTCGCTCATCACGAAGATGGTTTTGTAGCCTTTGGCGATGGCGACCAGCGCCAGGCCCAGGCCCGTGTTGCCACTCGTGCCCTCGATGATGGTGCCGCCGGGCTTGAGCAGGCCGGCCTTTTCAGCGTCCTCCACCATGCGAATGGCCATGCGGTCCTTCACCGAGTTGCCAGGGTTGAAGTACTCGACTTTGGCCAGCACGGTGCCTTTAATGCCTTCGGTAACTTTGTTGAGCCGGACGAGCGGGGTGTGGCCGACGGCCTCGATGATGTGGTTGTAATGCATAGCCAACGTTGGGTAGGAAGCGGTAAAGGTACGGCATTCGGGCAGGGCCCCGGGGCGCCGGGCCGGGCGAGCGGACCCCAGGGCCCCTATTTTTATGTAGCACCACCCACCGAATTAGCCCTACTTTTGCGGCGGCGCAGGCCACCCCTCCCCCATCGTTTTCATCCCCCAACCCCCCAAGAATGAGCGTTCTGGTCAATAAAAACTCCAAGGTTATCGTGCAGGGCTTCACCGGCTCCGAGGGCTCGTTCCACGCCGGGCAAATGATTGACTACGGCACCCACGTGGTGGGCGGCGTGACGCCGGGCAAGGGCGGCACCCAGCACCTCGACCTGCCGGTGTTCAACACCGTGGCCGACGCCGTAGCCGCCACCCAGGCCGACACCAGCATTATCTTCGTGCCCCCAGCCTTCGCCGCCGACGCCATCCTAGAAGCCGCCCAGGCCGGCATCAAGGTCATCGTGACCATCACCGAGGGCATCCCGACCAAGGACATGATTGCCGTGAAGCACTACCTGAAGGACCGCCCCGAAATCACGATGATCGGGCCGAACTGCCCCGGCGTGATGACCGCCGGCGAGTGCAAAGTGGGCATCATGCCCGGCTTCATCTTCCAGAAAGGCCGCGTGGGCATCGTCAGCAAGTCAGGCACGCTGACCTACGAAGCCGTTGACCAGCTTACCAAGGCCGGCCTGGGCCAGACCACCGCCATCGGCATCGGCGGCGACCCCATCATCGGCACCACCACCAAGCAAGCGGTGGAAATGCTGATGAACGACCCCGACACCGAAGGCATTGTGATGATTGGCGAAATCGGCGGCGGCATGGAAGCCGAAGCCGCCCGCTGGATCAAAGAAACCGGCAACAAGAAGCCCGTCGTGGGCTTCATCGCCGGCCAAACCGCGCCCCCCGGCCGCCGCATGGGCCACGCCGGCGCCATCGTGGGCGGAGCCGACGATACCGCCGCCGCCAAAATGGCCATCATGCGCGAGTGCGGCATCCACGTCGTGGATTCGCCCGCCGAAATTGGCGACACCATGCTGCGCGTGCTGGGCGGGAAGTAGTAACGTTTTCCTTATTATTTGCTAAAAAACCTCGATTTTCGTCGGGGTTTTTTTATTGCTCGCTATTTTTAGCCATCCGCTCATCTTCCCCATCCTTTCCCTATGCGCAAACTTGGTTACTATTTCATCGTGAGTACGTTGCTCGCCGGCTCGGCCTGCCACAAGGAGGTGGAAACGGTTGTGGTGCAGGAGGTGGACAAGCAATACAGCTGGGCCGAGGTTAAGCACCTCATCAATTCCCAGCGCAACGTGATGCAGGTACTGCCCGGAACGAATACCCTCAACTTGCAGGAAACGGGAAACTTTGAGGTGCTTTCGCCCATTGCGGGTTCCGCTGAGAAGGCCGTCAATGGCTACTACACGGGCTTTGGCCACACGTTATCGCGCACCTGGGGGTTCGACCCGCTGCCGTGGGACCTACGCAACGCCGTGCCGATGAACGCGAACTTCTACGCCAACCCAAACGGCTATGGCGACGTCAGTTCTGATACAGTGCTAACCATTTACCCAACCAAATTCCTCGACATTGGTACCCGGCTGCACCTGAAAGGCCTTGACCCCACGGCCACGCGGTTCGAAAATTTCTTGCTTGGTTCGCGGTTTCCATTTGGGGTCATCAACCGTAACAATTATTTGCTGTGCGGCTACTCTACCAATACACAAGAGAACGCCTTCCACTTGGTGCTAACCAAACTCGTAAATACGGCCACCGTCGGCATCACCTCCTTTGGCCTAAGCCCAACCGGCACAACGCAGATAACCTCGCAGCTCATTCGCGTCCCTACCGCCGACCGTAGCCAATCCAGCTTCAAGTCCTTCTGGGCCGTCGACGACTATTTTTTGGTGTGGTGCGCCAACTTTGGCTTATTCAAAATTAACCAAGATGGCTCTTTCCAGCAAGTAAACGGCACGTTTACCCAAGTCACCGGTCCGGTAAATCCTACTGCGGTTTTCAAGTGGAAGGGCGTCGTCTACGCCATGCAGAACGGTGGCACCATCTGGACTTCGGCCAACGACTGTGCAAGCTGGCAGCGCATTGATGGCTTCAACTCGGCGCTCAATCTTTCAACTTTTTACCCGGTGGGCGATAGCCTGGTGGGCATTACCCACGGCATCATCACCAACAGCCTTTACACCCTGCGGTGGCTAAATGCCAACACCATCAAGCTACGCGAGTTGAAGAACGACGGCATAGGGTACGCTAATTTTTCCGACCTCGCGCAACTCGGCGACACCGTGTATTTAGGCACAACCAACGGCCTATTCAAGCGCCCGTTGAATAAGTTTTTCGATAGCCAGCCAAAGTGACGCTTTGATACCAGCGCAATAGGGGCCCCTGCACATTGCGCCGGGGCCCCTACTCTTGCAATCCTGTCCTGAAAACTTAGGCGTTGGTCGTCGTGGTCAGGTTCACCTCGATGTTGCCGCGGGTGGCGCGCGAGTAGGGGCACACCTGGTGGGCTTTGGCCACGAGGGCTTCGGCCTGGGCCTGGTCCATGTTGGGGATGTTCACGGCCAAGTCCACGGCGATGCCGTAGTTCTCGCCGTCTTTGCCGAAGCTCACATCGGCCGCCACGGTGCTGCCGGTGATGGGGGTTTTCTCCAGGCGGGCCACCAGGTTCAGGGCCCCGTCGAAGCAGGCGGCGTAGCCGGCGGCGAAGAGCTGCTCGGGGTTGGTGCTGCCGGCCAGGCCGGCGCCGCCCATCTCCTTGGGGGTGCTCAGAGGCAGGTCTATAACGTTGTCGGACGAAACGGCGCGGCCGTCGCGGCCACCAGTGGCTTTGGCGCGGGCCGTGTATAAACGCTGAATGCTCATGGTGTTTAGAATTAAGAAGTAGTGAATTTGGATGATTAACTCGCTATGATTGCCTGATGTTTAATTGTGCACAACTAAATTTAACAATTTGCAACAACCCGCTGATTTTCAACTCTATTAAATTTTAAATTAATCCCTACTGGCCCGGCTTCCAGGAGTTGCTACCCCCCAGGCCAATAATCAGGCCTAGCTGAAACACCGAATTGGCGGCCTTCAGGTAGGCGTTGGGATGGAAGCCGATGGCCTGGCCGCTCATCAGTTGGAGCTGGAAGGGCCCTGCCAGCTGCACCCGCGTGAAGGTGATGGGCTCGAAAATAACGTTGCCGATGGGGGCCTGGCCCTGCCCATCGATGCGGAAGTTGTTGAGCTGCACATAGCTCAGGCGCAGGGCCGTGCCGTAGCTCAGCGGGAAGTCGTGGTGGCCGATATGCACGCTGTGCTTCTTCTTACTGGCGTAGTTCACCTGCACGAACACCTTGCTCAGGCTGCCTTCGAGGCGGCGGGTGGTGAGCTGCTCGGCGTTGCGCTCGGTGCGGTCGGTGCTACCGCCGCCCACGCCAGCGTACACCTCGAGCACGCGCTTGTCGGGCAGGCGGGTGAAGTAGCCCACGCTAGCCTCAGCGAAGTCGAAGTTTTCCGTTTTGTCGCCCTTCGAGCGGTGCAGCGACGAGAACGTGCCCGCCGCCGCCAGGTGGTCGGCAAAAGCATAGGCCCCCTGGAAGGCAAAATTGTTTTGCAGGTTGGTGCTGACGCTGCCGTAAAACTCGCTTTTTTGGGTGAGCAGCGGCACGTGCGGCGGCGGCGGAAAGTAGAGCGACGTGCAGCCGACCAGGCCCGCAGCGGCCGCGGGCACACCACCCCGCACCAGGGCAGTCAGCAGGAAACGAAATAGCTTCTGGGGGGGCACCATACCTCAACGGCGAAGGTAAGGATTTCTTGCCCACTCCGCCCTTCCGGGGCCCCGGCCCGTATGCCAAAGCAAATTCTTCCGTTTATGCCCGCTTCTATTAAATACGACGTCCTCATTATCGGTTCTGGCCAGGCCGGCAACCCCCTCGCCACGGCCCTGGCAAAAGCCGGCCGCCGGGTCGCCCTCATCGAAAAAGCGCAGCTCGGGGGCTCCTGCATCAACTACGGCTGCATCCCCACCAAAACCCTGCTAGCCGCCGCCAACCGCCTGCACCAACTGCGCACGGCCCCCGAAGTGGCCGCCCCGTCCGTGCCGGGCGCCGCCGAACTAAAGGTGGGCCTGGCCGCCGCTATGGCCCGCAAAAATGCGCTGCTGGCCAAGCTGCGCGCCGGCCTCGCCGAAAATCTCACCGCGCCCGAAGTGGGCGTGACAGTGCTGCACGGCCACGCGGCCTTCACGGGGCCCCGCACGGTGCGCATGGTGCCCGATGGCGCCCCCCACGAGTACCAGGACCTTACCGCCCCCCTCATTTTCATCAACACGGGCACCCACGCGGCCGTGCCCAACGTGCCGGGCCTGGCCGAAGTGAAGTACCTGACCACCACCCAGCTGCTCGACATTGACGAGCTACCCGAGCACCTCATCATCCTGGGCGGCGGCTACATCGGCCTGGAATTCAGCCAGATGTTCCGGCGCTTCGGCAGCCGCGTCACCATCGTTGAACAAGGCACCCAACTGCTGGAGCGCGAAGACGATGACGTGTGCAAGGCGCTGCAAACCGGCCTCGGCGCCGACGGTGTGGAGTTTGTGCTGGGCGCCGAGGTGCGCCGCGTCAGCCAGGGCCCCGACGGCCACATTACCCTCACGGCCCACACCGCGGAGGGCGAGCGGCGCATCCGCGGCACCCACATGCTGGTGGCCACCGGCCGCACGCCCAACACCGGCGACCTGGGCCTGGACTTCGCCGGCATCAAAACCGACGAGCAGGGCTATGTGCAAGTCAACGACTACCTGCAAACCAACGTGCGCGGCGTGTATGCGCTGGGCGACGTGCACGGGGGGCCCCAGTTCACGCACCTTTCCTACGACGACTACCGCATCGTGCGCGATGCCCTTTTGCACGGCAAGCGGCGCTCGGCCAGGCAGCGGCCCCTGCCCTACTGCATTTTCACCGAGCCCCAGGTGGCCCGCATTGGCCTCAGCGAAGGCCAGGCGCAGGAGAAAAAGCAGCCCTACCGGGTGGCCGTCATGCCGGTATCAAGCACCGGCCGCGCCCAGCAAACCGGCGAAAAAGTGGGCTTCTGGAAGGTGCTGGTGGGCCCCGACGACCGCCTGCTCGGGGCCTGCATCGTGGGGGCCGCAGCGGCCGAAGTCATGGCCATGATCGAAATTGCCATGGCCGGCCGCCTCCGGTACCAGGTGTTGCAGGAAATGGTGTTCGCTCACCCCACCTGGGCCGAATCGCTCAATAACGTGTTCCGCGACCTCAAGGAGGCAAAAATAAAGGCGGAGAAGTAAGCGCCCGGGGGCCCTACAAGTACTTTTTGTACAGGTTGAACAGTACGCGCCGGTCGTCGTGGGTCAGCACGGCGTTCACGTTTTGCGGAATGAAATGCCGCTTGAACGCCATGGTAGCCGCGCCCAAATCCCGCGTGTCGTAGCCGATAATGCGCAGCGCCTCGCGCGGATCGAAGGCATCAACCGGGCTCAGCGGGGCCCGGGCAATGCTGTCGGCGGGCACCAGCCCAGGCATGGCCGGGGCCCTCAGCAGCGGCGCGGCCTTGGGCGACGGCATGGGCGGAAAGACGACGGCCGATGGCACCACCACGATGGTATCGAGCAGTGCCGCTTCGTCGTACCACAGGCCAAAGCCGTTGTCGGCCAAGCGCTTCCAGGGGAAGGTCACGTTGGGGTCGTTCTTGCGGGTGGGCGCAATGTCGGCGTGGCCGATGAAGTTGGCAGTGGGGATATTGTAGGTTTTTTTCAGGTACTTCAGCACCGCCAGCAGGCTCTTAATCTGCGGCTCAGCAAAGGACTCGGTGCCGTCGTTGTCCAGCTCAATGCCGATGGACGACGAGTTGATGTCGCTGTCGTTGCCCCAGCGGGCCGCGCCGCCGTGCCAGGCCCGCAGGTAGTCATTCAGCATGTGAAACGTGCGGCCGTCGCGCCCAATCACGTAGTGCGCACTCACTTGCGTGCGGGGCAGCGTGAATGTTTTCAGCGTTTCCTCCGCCGAACGCTGCGCCGTGTGGTGAATAACGACCAGGTTGGGCTTGCGTAGCCCAAAGTTGGTAGTGCCCACCCAGTAGGGGCCCCGGGCCAGGCTGTCGGGCCCCGCGCTCAGCTGCGGCTGCGCCCGGATGGTGCGCGCATAAGCCTTGGCCTGCCGCTGGTACGATTTGTTAGTAGCGCGGTAGGGGTTGGTGGCACAGGCCGTGGCCAGGCCAGCGGCCAGCAGCAGCGCGGAGGAAAGATATTTCATGGCAAATGGAAAACGGCGAACACACGGGTTCAGGGCCGTTTGAACAGAGCGGACGGGAAGAACCCCAGACCTACTGTAAAATAAGTGCGCGGCTGCAATACATTGCCTTCCGAGCCGGCAGCCAGTTGATAAGCCTCTGCCTGGCCAAGAAGCGCGGACGCCCCGCATCCAAGTTGTACATACAAGGGCCGCTCGCCACGGGGCCCGTCGCCAAACGCGCTCCGCATAAAAAGCATGGGCTCACTGCGCAGCATGTGGCTCACAGTCAATGGCTGGCCCAAATCGGTTAGGCTGGTAAACTGTACCTGCGTGAGCCGGTAGGCCAGGCCCATGCTGAAGGTGGGGCTAATCTGCACCGTGCCGTAGGCTTCGCCAAAGAACTTGTTGTACCGGGCATCGAATTCGTACCGGGTAGTGGGTGTACTTTCAATGGTGCTGTAGCGAAGTTCGCTGTGCGCCTGCCCAAACCCGCCCAGGGCCCCTACCAGCACATGCTTGCCTACCGGCCAGTAAGTGCCCACGGCCACCTCGTACTGACTAACGCGGGAATAATAGCCGGTGCTGTCACCCTTTCCACCCATGCCGCCCCCGGCGGCTCGCACCACTAGATGCCGCACGGGCGAGTAGTTGACCCCAAATTCCAGCCGTCGGTTAAAATACAGGCTACCAGTCACTTCCGCTTGGCCTCGGTCTTGCACGGCTGGGGCCGCGCACTGCATGGGCCGGTACACGGCGCAGCCCGTGGAGCCCAGGGCCCCGGCCAGCAGCCAGACAAGGTTCGTGGATAGTCGTTGCTTCATGTAGTCAGTGCGTTAGTTAGCCGTGTTCGGAAGTAAGATAAGCTCCGGCCGGCCGACGGTTGCATGTGCCGGGCTGGCGTTTCAGGGCAAAAAAAAGCCCTCCGCAGCCGTAGCTGCGAAGGGTCTATTTTCGTCGGCCGAAAGTGCTACTTGGCGTAGGCCACCGAGCGCATTTCCCGGATTACGGTGATTTTAATCTGGCCAGGGTACTGCATTTCCTTCTCGATTTTCTGCGAAATCTCGAAGCTCAGCTCCGCGGCGCGCTCGTCGGTCACGTTCTCGGCGTCCACCATCACGCGCAGCTCGCGGCCGGCCTGGATGGCAAAGCACTGGTTCACGCCCTTGAACGCGCCGGCCGTTTCCTCCAACTGCTTGAGGCGCTTGATGTAGCTCTCCATCATCTCGCGGCGGGCCCCCGGGCGCGAGCCCGAAATGGCATCGCAGGCCTGCACGAGCGGCGAAATCATGGCCGTCATCTCAATCTCGTCGTGGTGGGCCCCGATGGCGTTCACCACATCGGGGTGCTCCTTGTACTTCTTGGCCATCTCCATGCCCAAAATGGCGTGGGGCAGCTCGGGCTCCTCGCTGCTCACCTTGCCGATGTCATGAAGCAAACCGGCGCGCTTGGCTTTCTTCACATCGAGGCCCATCTCGGCGGCCATCGTGGCGCAGAGGTTAGCTACTTCGCGGCTGTGTTGCAGCAAGTTCTGGCCGTAGGAGGAGCGGAAACGCATCCGGCCCACCATGCGCACCAGCTCAGGGTGCAAGCCGTGAATGCCAAGGTCGATGACGGTTTTCTCGCCAATCTCGATGATTTCCTCCTCGATTTTCTTGGTCGTTTTCGCCACGATTTCCTCCACCCGGGCGGGGTGAATACGGCCGTCCTTCACGAGCAAGTGCAGCGAGAGGCGGGCAATTTCGCGGCGCACCGGATCGAAGCCCGAGATGATGATGGCTTCCGGGGTGTCGTCCACAATCACTTCCACGCCCGTGGCCGCTTCCAGGGCCCTAATGTTGCGCCCCTCGCGGCCGATAATTTTGCCCTTAATATCGTCGCTCTCAATGTTGAACACCGACACGCAGTTCTCAATAGCATGCTCCGAGGCGGTACGCTGGATGGTTTCCAGTACGATCTTCTTCGCGTCCTTGGTGGCCGTCAGCTTGGCCTGCGCCACGGTGTCCTTTATGAAGGAGCTGGCTTGCAGCTGGGCCTCGTTTTTGAGCGATTCCACGAGCTGCTCGCGGGCCTCGGCGGCGGTGAGGTTGGCTACGGTTTCGAGTTGGCGCTGCACGGTCTGAAGCTGGTTATCAGCCTCTTCCTCCTTCTGCTTCAGCTCGGCCAGCGTGGCTTCGTGGGTAGCGCGGCGCTTCTCGTTCTGGTCCTCAATCTTGTCGCGCAGCTGCTGGGTGTCGGCCTGGTTTTTCTCGCGGGCCCCTTCCAACTCCTTCTCCTTGCGTTGCAGCTGCTCAAGCTGCTTCTGCGTGGTTTCGGTGAGCTTCTTGATGCCCTGCTCCTGCTCCATCACACCCTGGCGACGCTGGGTCAGCTCGGCTTCCAGCTCGGCTTTGAGGCGGCGGCTTTCCTGCTCAAAATCGTTACGCTGCTGGCGGTTCTTGTCCTTCGACTGCTGAATACGCTCGTCGCGGATGCGGTTGCCTTTTTCTTCGGCTTCCTGGAGCAATTGCTGGGCCCGCACTTGCGCCTGGCCCTCAAGGTCTTGCCGGGCTTTGCCGGCCAGCTGCCGGCCCACCACTATGCCCGCCACAAGGGCGACCACAGCGGCCAACAGACAGTATAATAATATGGTAGACATGTAGTTATGGTTTTGAAAAGGTTCAATACCCATAACCGGCAAACTTCCCCCTGCCGCGCCCGGTGCGGCCCCGCCGATTGCGGAGCCAAGGCCCGGGCGGGGCCAACGTATGCTAGTGCTACCGGCCGCTAGGCCGCCAGCACCACGCCCGACAATAGCCCGTCTAAGCGGGCCAGGCGCTCGGTTAGCGCCGCGTCGGTACCATCTTTTTCCTTGCTTACCTTCAGCTGGTCGGCCATCGTGGCCAGGGCCACCATTGCCAGCAAGTCCTGCTTGTCCTGAATGCCGTATTGCTCACGGAATTCGCGCAGCCGTTCGCCCAATTGGCGGCCGGCCAGGCGCAGCCGTTCTTCGTCGGCCACGTCCACCCGCATAGGGTAGTCGCGTTCGGCAATTCGGATTTTTATGGCTAACTCGCTCATAAAGCGTTAGTTGAGAAAAAATCGAGTTATTCCTTCAAATAGGCAAGGCACTTATCCAGTTCGCGGATGTATTCGTTGAGGCGTTGTTTTAATTCGTTGGCGTGGGTGGGTTCCCCAGCTATGGTTTGCACAAGTTTAACGATATTTTCCTGGTTTTGTCGCTCCTTTAGCTGGCGGTCGCGCTCGCGCACGTCGGCTTGCAGCTGCTGCACGGTAGTATTGGCATCAGCCAGTTCCTCGCGCAACTGCTGATAGGCAGCCACTAAAGTGGTTACCTGCCGTTCCAGGCGGTCGAGTTGAGCCAGTTGTTGGGACGATGCCACGGGGGTAAGTTTTTTTCGGGACGTAAGGTACAGCGCAGGCTACACTTGCGCTTGCGGAACGAAGCGGTGCTCCGTTCTGGCAGCCGCGGGCCAAATGGCGCTCCGTATCTGCTACGCTCAGGCGCGAACGGAGTACCACTCCGTTCTACAATCCCTTACTTCCGAATCAGGGCCCCCGCTTGCTGCTCGAACTGCGCAATGAGCCGCTGCATCACCTGGTCGATGGCCTGCTCGCTGAGCGTTTGCGAGAAGTCCTGCAAAGCGAAGCTCACCGAATACGATTTCTTACCTGTGCCCAGGTTGGGGCCCTCGTACACGTCAAACACGTTCACGCTCTGCAAGAGTTTCTTCTCGGTGCGCAGGGCAATGCGGCGCAGCTGGTCGAAGGTCACGGCTTGGTCCACCACCACGCTCAGGTCGCGGCGCACCTCCGGGAACTTGGGCAGCTCGCGGGCCACCAGGGCGGCGCGGTACTTGCGCACCAGGGCATCCCAGTCCAGCTCGGCGTACCACACCGGCTGGCCCACGTCGAGGCGTTTGAGCAGGGGCCCCGCCACGGCCCCGGCCTGGGCCACGGGTTGGTTGTGGGCCAGCAAGGCCAGGCCGCCGGCCAGGTATGGGTGGTCGGTGGGCTGCTGGGCGGGCTGGCCGTGGCCCAGGGCCCCCAGCACCTGCACCACGGCCCCGGCCAGGTCGGGGAAGGCGGTTTTGCGGGCCGGGTGCTGCCAGGTTTCGGCCGTGGCGTTGCCCGTCAGGTAGAGGGCCAACACGTTGCGCTCCTCGGTGCCGCCGTCGGCGCGGCGGTGGTAGGTTTTACCAAACTCGTAGAGCTTGAGGTCTTTCTGGCGGCGGTTCACGTTGTGGCGCACCGTTTCGAGGCCCGAGGGCAGCAGCGAAGGGCGCAGCACGTTCAGCTCGCCGCTGTTGGGGTTGAGCAGGCGCACGATGGTTTCGTCGGGGGCCCCGGGGCCCTCGAAGTAAGCGGCGTTCACCACCGAGTTGGTCAGGATTTCCGAAAAGCCTTGGCCGCTGAGCAGCGCCGCTACCTTCTGGCGCAGCACCTCCGGGTCGGGGTTCGGGAACTTGGCCAGGAACGTGGCCGAGTTGTGGGGCCTGAGCGCCACGTTATTGTAGCCGTAAATGCGCAGAATTTCCTCGATGACGTCGACCTCGCGGGTTACGTCCACCTTGTGGCGGGGCACGGCCAGCGTCCATTCCTCGTGGCCCTGTTCATCGAAGTGCTCGGCGGTGATGTCGATATCCAAATCGTTCAAAATCTGCCGGATGCGAGCAGGCTCGATGTACTGGCCCACCAGCCGCTCGACGCGCGGCAGACGCAGGCGCACGGCCGTGGGGCCCAGCGGCAGCGGGTATACGTCCACAACCGGGGCGGCGGGGCGGGCGCCGGCCACCTCTTGCAGCAGCAGCGCGGCGCGGTGCAGCGCCGGCAGCACCATGTTGGGGTCGGTGCCGCGCTCGAAGCGGAAGGAAGCGTCGGTTTTCAGGCCGTGGGTCTGGCTGGTGCGGCGCACGGCGGCCGGCGCGAAGTAGGCGCTTTCGAGGAACACGCGGGTGGTGCCTTCGCTTACGCCAGATTGTTTGCCTCCGAACACGCCTGCTAATGCCATTGGGTATCCTTCAGCATCGGCAATTACCAGATCGTCTTCCGTCAGCTTGCGTGCCACTCCATCTAAAGTTTCGAATTGATTAAGAAATCCAGATGCTCTCTTCACTAAAATCGTATCGCCATCAATACGGTCGGCGTCGAATGCGTGTAAAGGCTGGCCCAGCTCGTGCAGCACGAAGTTGGTCACGTCTACCACGTTGTTGATGGGGCTCAGGCCGATGCTGCGCAGCCGGCGCTGAAGCCACTCGGGCGAGGGCCCTACGTGCACGTTATCAAGCAGTAATCCGGCGTAGCGGGGGCAGGCGGCAGCGTCCTCTACAATCACACCAACGGCTCGGGTAGCCGTGGTGGGGGCCCGAAACTGGCTCACGTCGGGCAGGTGGGCGGGCTGGTGCAGCAGGGCGCGCAGCTCGCGGGCCACGCCGTAGTGCGAGGCGGCGTCGGCGCGGTTGGGCGTGAGGCCGATTTCAAAGGCCGTGTCGGTGCCCAGGCCGAAGTAGTCGGCGGCGGGCGTGCCGTTGGGCAGGTCGGTGTCGAGCACCATGATGCCGGCGTGCGAGGTGCCCAGCCCAATTTCGTCCTCGGCGCAAATCATGCCCTCGGAGGCCGCGCCGCGGATTTTACTCTTCTTTATTTTGAACGGCTCGCCCGCCGTGGGGTGCAGCGTGGCGCCCTCCAGGGCCACCACCACGCGCTGGCCGGCGGCCACGTTGGGGGCCCCGCACACAATTTGGCGCGGCGTGCCATCGCCCACGTCCACGGTGGTGAGGCTGAGCTTGTCGGCGTCGGGGTGCTTTTCGCGGGTGAGCACCGTGCCCAGCACCACGCCGCGCAGCCCGCCGGGGATGCTTTCCAGCTCCTCCAGGCTTTCCACTTCCAGCCCCGAGCCAGTAAGCAGGGCCCCAATCTCGGCGGCGGTTTTATCGGTGGGAATGAGCGTTTTGAGCCAGTCGAAGGAGATGCGCATTGGGGGAATTGTTTAGGGGCTGAAGGGTTGATTGTTGCCGTTCAACTCGGGCAAAGGTACGGCGGGGCCAAATGACCGAATGGGGCCCCGCGGCGTATCTTAGCCTAGCTCAACGCATTTCTCCGCCATGACCTACTTCCCCGATTTTGCCGAAGCTACTGTGTTGCGCGGCGCGCTCATCGCTGGGTTCAGCGACGACGGGTTTTTCCAGTTTTGCCAGGAAAACGACTCGGCCCGCATCGAGCGCACCGCCAACCACGAAATCATCATTATGCCCCCCATAGGAGGAGATTCCAGCGCCACCAGCGGCGACGCTTACTTTCAATTGGCGCTGTGGAGCCGCCAACATGGAGGCCGCCCGTTAGAATCGTCAATAGGCTTCCGCTTGCCCGACGGAGCCATTTTATCCCCGAACGTTTCCTGGCTGCCAGCTACGGTTTGGGAAAGCTTGACGGCCCAGCAGCGGCAAAAATTCCTGCCCGTTTGCCCCGATTTTGTTGTCGAGGTCAAATCGCCTTCGGATAGCCTCAAAGCCTTGCAAGCCAAGATGGAGCAGTGGCTGCGCAACGGCGTTCGGCTAGGTTTCTTGGTGGATACGGCCACCGAAACGGCCTACGTGTACGCCGCTAGCCAGACCGTGCAAACCGTGCAGGGCTTCGACCAGGAGCTAAGCGGTGAGCCGGTGCTGCCCGGCTTCCAGCTCGATTTACGGGAGCTAAAGGGCTAGCCCCGCGCCGATTTTCGCACATCTTTCCCCACTTTGTCCCGCCGCACATGCCCTTCATCAACAAAGGCTTCCATGCCAAGCGGCCCACCGGGGGGGCCCACAAGCTGCCGCCCGGCCAGTACGAAACCCAGGATTTCCCGGTGCTCACGGCCGGGCCCACGCCGCGCATCAACCTGGCCAACTGGGAGTTTCGGCTCGAAGGCTTAGTAGAAAACCCGGTGAAGTGGAGCTGGAACGAGTTCAACGCGCTGCCGCAGCAGAGTTTCAATCCCGACATTCACTGCGTCACAAAGTGGTCAAAATTTGATACTAAGTGGCGCGGCGTGAGCCTGGACACGCTGCTCGAACATGTGCAGCTTAAGCCCGAAGCCGAGTTTGTGCTGGCCTTTTCCTACGGCGGCTACACTACCAACCTGCCACTGGCCGACCTGCGCAACGGCCAGGCGTTCATTGGCTTGCAGTACGAGGGCAAGCCGCTGGCGCCCGAGCATGGGGGCCCCGCGCGGCTGGTGGTGCCGCACCTCTACTTCTGGAAAAGCGCCAAGTGGGTGCAGGGCCTACGCTTGATGGAGGTGAACAAGCCGGGCTTCTGGGAGGAGGCGGGCTACAGCATGTACGGCGACCCGTGGAAAGAGCAGCGCTATGGCAGCGACGACGACGACGAGGCCGACCCCAGCAGCTTGCGCCGGTGAGCCGGCTCGACTGGCAAATTGGCACTGTGGTAGCCATTACCACCGACACGCCCCGCGTTAAAACCTTCACCCTCAGCCTACCCCACTGGACGGCCCACCGTGCCGGCCAGCACTACGACCTGCGCCTGAGCGCCGCCGACGGCTACCAGACCGAGCGCAGCTACTCCATCGCCTCGCCCCCGGAGCAAACCGGCGAAATCGCCCTCACCGTGGAGCTGATTGCCGACGGCGAAGTGTCGGGCTACTTGCACGAGGGTGTGGCCGTAGGCGACCAATTGGAGCTGCGGGGCCCCATCGGCGGCTACTTCGTGTGGCCCGCCGGGGCCCCGGCTGCCCCACTCCTACTAGTGGCCGGCGGCTCGGGCGTGGTGCCGCTGATGGCCATGCTGCGCCACCGCCAGCGCGCCGGGCTGCCCAACCCGGCCGTACTGCTTTTCAGCATCCGCACACCGGAAGAGGTTATCTACCAGCAGGAACTAGAGGATATGGCGGCCGCCGACCCAGCCTTCACGTTGCTGCTCACTTACACGCGCCAGGCCCCGGCCGGCTGGGCCGGCTATCACCACCGCGTCGATGCCGCGATGCTAGCCGAGGCGGTAGCGTACCTGCCCGGGGCCCCGCAATGCTACGTGTGTGGCCCCACCGGCCTGGTGGAGAACGTGGCCACGCTGCTGCAAACTCAGGGTCTGCCCGACGAGGCCATTCGCACCGAGCGGTTTGGGCCAACGGGCGGTTAGGGGCCCCAGTGGCAGGTAACCTCACGAGACCCTTGCGGGGCGGGGCGCGTTCAAATTGCTCCTTCAGGTACTGGCATCCCACTCCACAGGAAAGGGGCTAGCCCTGCAGGGGTCTCGTGAGGTTTTAATCGTGAAACGTCTTCTCGCCGGCCAGTACCGGGGCGGTCAGGCGGTTTTCGGCGGGAGGGACGGGGCAGCTGTAGCCGTTATTGTAGGCGCAGTATGGGTTGTATGCCCGGTTGAAATCCAGTACGATGGTGGTGGCGCCTTCGGCCGGCACGGCGGCGTCGAGGTAGCGGCCGCCGCCGTAGGTTTCGCGGCCGTTGCTGGCATCGGCGAAGGGCACGAACAAGGTAGAGTCGGTGGTTTTGCGGAACAGCGTGAGCTGCTGGCGCTGGCCGTTCAGGTCGAAGGTGGCGCGGCCCCAGGGCGTGTAGGGCTCGGTGCGGCGGTCGGTCATCTGCATCGCCACCGGGGCCAGGCGGGCCAGGGGCGCGTACTGGGCCGTGACGACGTACTTCTTGTCGGGCGCGAAGTACTTCAGGCTATCGAACTGCGGGCGCTGCGCCGCGGTCAGCGGCGACTCGTTGCCGCCCCGGAAGGCGCTATTTTTGGCTTTGCGGGCCACTTGCACTTGGGCAAAATACGGGTCGGGGCCCTGGGCAATGTCCCACACCGAGAAACCCACCACGGCCACCACGCCGCCAATAATCAAGAGCTTAGTTTTCATAGAACAAGGCAACTACCGCATTCACTAATGGTTTAACGCCGTCGCACGCAACCAACGGCCGTTTGCAATCAGCGAAATCACGGTTGATATGCATAATCAACGATTATAGAACGCCCTCGTCGGCGAAGCTGTAGTAGCCGTGGTCGGTGTAGATGAGGTGGTCAAGGATGGGCAAATCGAGGAAATCGCCGGCCTGGCGCAGCTTTTTGGTGAGGGCCAGGTCGGCGGCGCTGGGCTGGCGGTTGCCGCTGGGGTGATTGTGCACCAGGATGATGCTGCTGGCTAGCTGCTCCAGGGCCTCCTTGAAAATCATTTTCGGGTCGGCCACGGTGCCGGCCACGCCGCCCTGGCTCACGGCCACCTTGCGCATCACCACGTTGGCGCGGTTCAGCAAAATCACCCAGAATTCTTCGTGCGGCAGGTCCATCAGGTTGGGGCGCACGAGGTTGTAAATGTCGCGCGAGCAAGTGATAGTGGTTCGGGCGGGCGCGTCGGCTTCCTTGCGGCGGCGGCCCAGCTCCAGGGCGGCCACCACGGCAATGGCCTTGGCCTCGCCGATGCCGGGGTGGCGGCAGAGCTGCTTCACGCTCTGGCGGGCCAGCTCGTTGAGGTCGTGGCCCACGCCTTGCAGCATGAGCTTGGCCACGTCGACGGCCGAGAGCTTGACGGTACCCGAGCCCAGCAGGATGGCAATCAGCTCGGCGTCAGACAGCGCGGCGCGGCCCTTGGCCAGCAGCTTCTCGCGGGGCCGGTCTTCCTCGGCCCAGCTTTTGATGCCGAGGGGCCCCGACGCGGCATAAGTTGGCGCTGGCTTTTCAACCAGGTTATCAAGCACTTCCATAGGTAGTATAGCGAAATAAAGGGCGAAATTTAACCCGCCGCCAAGCAAAAAACGCCGCTTTACGTTTACGGGGCAAATATTCTTATTACGCTGCTTTTTCTTCTATGCGAAATCCAACCATTTTGCTGCTTATGTTGGCCACGGTGCTCCTGGCCGAGTGGTACGGCTTCCAGGCCACCCGCACCCTCACCCAACACCTCGACGCGGGGCCCCGGCGCGCGTGGGCCTGGGGCTACTGGCTGCTCACGGCGGCCGTGTGGGGCCTGGCCCTGTGGGCGGGGCCCACACGGCAATCGGGCAACGCCCTGCTCAAAAGCCGCCTGATCAGCCTATTGCTATTAGTACTCGTGACCAAGCTGGTACTGCTGCTGCCACTGCTGCTTGAGGACCTGACGCGGCTGGGCCGCTGGGCCCTGAGTGCCGCCACGCGGCCGGCCGGGGCGGCGGGCATAGCGGTTTCGCGCAGCGAATTTCTGGCCAAGGTGGCGCTGGGGCTGGGCGCCATCCCGTTCGTGGCGCTGTTGTGGGGCGTGGTGCGCGGGGCCACCGACTACCAGGTGCGGCGCGTGGTGCTGAAGTACCCCAACCTGCCGCCGGCCTTCGACGGCTTCAAAGTACTGCAAATCTCAGACTTGCATACGGGCAGCTTCACCTCCACCGAGCCGCTGCAACGGGCCGTGGGCTTCATCAACGCCCAGAAAGCCGACCTGATTTTAATGACCGGCGACCTGGTGAACAACGTGGCCACGGAGGTGGAGCCGCACATTCCGGCGCTGGCGGGCATCCGGTCGGAGCTGCCTATTTTCTCCAGCCTCGGCAACCACGACTACGGCGACTACGTGCAGTGGGCAAGCCCCGCCGCCAAGCGCGCCAACCTGGAGCGCCTGATGCAGAACCACGCCAAAATTGGCTGGACGCTGCTCAACGACACGAGCCACACCATCGAGCGCGGGGGCGACAAAATTGCCGTGCTGGGCGTGCAAAACTGGAGCAGCCACGCCAACTTCCCCAAGCACGGCAACCTGCCGCAGGCCCACGCGGCCAGCGGCGACGCGCCGTTCAAAATCCTGCTCTCGCACGACCCCTCGCACTGGGAGGCGCAGGTACTCGATTACCCCGACATCGACCTGACGCTCAGCGGCCACACCCACGGCATGCAGTTCGGGGTGAACCTGCCGTTCTTCAAGTGGAGCCCCGTGCAGTACAGCTACAAGCAGTGGGCCGGCCTCTACCAACGGGGAGCCCAGCGGCTGTACGTGAACGTGGGCCTGGGCTACCTGGGCTACCCCGGGCGGGTGGGCTTCCTGCCCGAGATTACGGTGTTTGAATTGCGGCGCGCGTAGGGCCCCAGGGCCCCAAACCCTGGCCGAACGGGGCCCTTACAGGGGGCACTAATTTTTTTTCCTAACTTCCTTCCGTTCACCCATTCATCATGAAAAATTACCTGTTATTAGTGGTCGGTACAGCCCTTTCACTGGCCGCCTGTTCGCAGTCGAAAACAACCGAAACCACCACTACCGCGGGCATGGGCAGCGACTCAACGGCGATGAAATCCTCGATGGCGTCGACCACGATATACACCGACGAAGCCTACAAGTCGCGCTCGAAGCGCATCGCCAACAAGTACGCCACCGACATGAAGATTACGGACCCGGCGATGCGCGAGAAAATCAGCACTGCCTATTACAACCGCTCGAAGCGCTACGGCGACATGAAGACCAAGTACGCCTCGGACACCACCGGCATGGGCGCCGCGATGCGCGGCTATAACATGGCCACCGATGCCGATTTTAAGGGTATTTATACCGACCCGGCCCAGTACAAATCGTACGAGTCGAGCCGCACCAACTACAACGAGGATACCTATCTGAACGACGACGCCAACCCCTCGTCGTCGTCGTCGCCGATGAGCCCCGATTCCAGCTCGACGATGAGCAGCAGCGGCAGTGCCATGGGTGGCAGTGCCACGAGCGGCAACACTAACGACAACGCCATGGGCGCGGCGGCCGGGGCGGCGGCGGGCGCCCCCGTGAATAAGTCGAAAACCAAGCTCACTGATGGCACGAAAATCAAAGTAAAAAGCGACGGCCAAGTGAAGATAAAAGACGCCGACGGCGCCAAAATGAAGCAATAACTGCTGCCTCCGGCCGGAGATTCCGCGCTGCTCGTCTATCAAAGCCCGCGCCTGCAACGGCGCGGGCTTTTCTTTGCTCTTTGAGTGGGCCCCCTTGGGCAGGTTTTTGCGTTTATAGCTCCGAATGACGTTGCGATTTTCCGATTTGATGCGCCGCAGCCGGCCCTGGGTGCTGGCGCTGCTGGCCGGGCTGGCCCTACCGGCGCGGGCCCAGCAAAAGGTGCGCGTGAGCGGCACCATCTCGGCGTTCGACTCGCGCGAGGCCATTCCGGGGGCCTCGGTGCGGGTGGTGCGCACTCGCGTGGGGCAGGCTGCGGGGCTCAAGGGCGAGTTCGAAATCGACGCCCTCTCCACCGATACGCTCCTGTTCCGGGCCGTAGGCTTCCGGGCGCGGCTGCTGCCGCTGGGGGGCACCGGCCTTTCGCAGCTCATCATCCAGGTGCAGCTGCAGCGCGACAGCGTACGCCTGGGCGAAGTGCGGGTCATCAGCGACCGTCCCGACCGGGCGATGATCAACCGGGCCCTGCGCAACATGCGGCGCCCCGTGCCGCCGGTGGTGAGCGGGGCCAAGCGCCCGCCCCGCCCCAAGCCCATGTTCCCCGTCGATTCAAGCGCCCCCAAGGCCCCCGTTCCCACCCTCGAAAGTCCTTTAAGCCTGCTCTACGAGCAGTTCTCGCGAGAGGGCAAGCAGCGCAAAAAGGTACAGGCCCTGGAAGCTGCCGACCAAGCCGAAAAGGCCCGCAAGGCCCGCGCCAAGTACAACAAGGCCTTCAAAGACAACCGCGGCTATGAGCCGTAGGGCCCCGGGGCCCCAACCCCGGCCGGGCCTTCGCGTAAGCACAGGATATGAAAATTGGGTATCCCTGCGTGAACGAGGCGATGGATTGCAGCGCCGCCAACACCTTTCGGCTGGCCTCGTACTCGGAGGAGCGCCTCGTGGCGGCCGTGACGGCCAATCTAGCCTGTCTGCGCCGCCTGCTGGAATGGAACGTGGCCCAAGGCCTGCTGTTCTTCCGCATGGGCTCGGGCATCGTGCCCTTCGGCTCGCACGAAATCAACACCTTTCCCTGGCAGCAGCACTTCGGGGCCGAGTTTAGGGCTCTGGGCGACTACATTAGGGCCCACAACTTGCGCGTCAGCTTCCACCCCGACCAGTTTGTAGTGCTGAACTCGCCGAGCCCGGCCATTGTGCAGCGCAGCATTGAGGAACTGGTTTACCAGGGCTCGATGCTGGACCTGATGGAACTGGACGGCACGGCCAAGCTGCAAATCCACGTCGGGGGCCTATACGGCGAGCGGGAGCTGGCCATCAGCCGGTTTGTGGGCGTGCACGCCACCCTGCCGGCCGCCGTGCGGGCCCGCGTGGTGGTGGAAAACGATGACCGCCTGTTTCCGCTGCGCGACTGCCTCGACCTGCACGCCCGCACCGGCGTGCCCGTCCTGTTCGATAATTTCCACCACGAATGCCTCAGCCACGGCGAGCCCATGCACGAGGCCTTGCGCCTGGCCGCCGCCACCTGGCACCCCATCGCCGACGGCGTGCCGATGCTGGACTACAGCTCGCAGGCCCCCGCCGAGCGCAAAGGCAAGCACACCACGTCCATGGTCGAGGAGCTGTTCCGCGGCTTCGTAGCCGAGTTGCACGGGCTCGATTTCGACATGATGCTGGAAATTAAAGATAAAGAAGCCAGCGCATTACGCGCCGTGGCCATCTTGCGCGAACTAGGCCTGGCCGCCCCCGCGCCCGGGGGCCCCGTGCCGCCCCTGGCCTTGCCCCCGGGCCCCGGGACGCCTCCTAAGGCCCGCGCCAAAAAAGTTGTCAAGAGCTAACTGCCGCCGCCTGTGGGCCCGGGGCCCCAACATTTTTTATTTGTTTCTCCTACTGAATCTCCACCCTCTTTTTCAATCAACACCATGCCTTTCGACCACCTGCACGCCACCGTCAGCGCCCTCAAAAACGGCCTCACCAGCCTCCCCCTAGGCTCGGCCATGGATAACACCGAAACCTGGCAGCAGCAGTTTCTGCAAAGCGGCCAGCCCGGCCTGCAAGACATTGCCCGCGAAATCGGCAACCTCCAATCGCTGCTCACCAGCGGGGCCCTCGACGGTGCAGCCATCGCCAACTCGCTGAGCATGCTCGGCGACCAAACCGGCGAAGCAGCCGCCCAGGCCCCCGACGAGCTCAGGAAACCCCTCACCGAGCTCGCCGACCTGCTGCGCCGCCACGGTGGCGACCTGGCCGCCCACAACGAGCGCACTGCCGAATAAACAGTCGTTAGCCCCAAACCGCAAAAAGCCCCGCTGACAAATTCAGCGGGGCTTTTTGTGCATTGTCAAAACCCTAATAAGGCGTTGTGCTGCTGCGGCTGCGGTTATCACGGCTCGGCACTATATCGGTCGATTCTCGCCGCGGCCGCTGCCGGATAATGGGCCGTTCGCGCACATCAGGTACCGCCGTGGGCGAGCCCTCGGGCGTAATGGCCGGCGCAAAGCCCGACTCTGGATCGAGGCGCGAAGGCTGGGCGTCGCGGCTCGTGGCCGTACGCTGCACTTCCGCGGGGCCCTGAATGGTGCTCTGGTTGAGCCCTGGGTTGAAGGGCGGCACCACGGTTTGGCCCTGGGCCCCGCCCCGCACCGGCGCCGTGGGGTCAAACGGCACAGTTTGGGCTCTAGCCGTTGCTCCCAGCAACAGCAGCCCCATTAGAAAGAAAAAGTTTTTCATATCAAAAAGGATAACCGAGTACAACCAAAGCAAAACGACGGCTGCTTCTAAGCGAAACAGCCGTCGTTTTAATTACGCAGTGTGACCCACAGCCGCAGCTGTGCTTAGTTCATCGGCTTGGTCTTCATTTTACCTTTGCCTTCGCGCATCGAACGCTTGGTTTTCCGATTCGACATCGTACCGTTGTTCATCGTACCATCGTTCATGGTGCCGGTGCTCATCGTACCGTTGCCCATGGTGCCGGTGGTCGTGCCATTACCCATCGTGCCGGTGGTCGTACCGGTTCCCATGGTGCCCGTAGCAGGCGTTTGCATGGGAGTGGTCGTGTTCGAGCCCGGCGTGGTGCTCATCGTGCCCGGCATGGTAGTGGTCGGCGTCGTCTGAGCCATCGATACGCTCGTTACACCAACAGTAAACAAAGCGGCGAGGAAGATTTTGGAAGCTTTCATGGTAATTTAATTTTAGGGTGGAAAGGCAGGAAAAACAGTATTCGGTAACCAGAGCGATTTTGCTGAGGTGGGCTGTATACGGGATAGATTTCTGTGGGGTTATAGTTTTTCTAATTATAATATTATGGCATCACGATAAAATACTCAACAGTTAATCACACACAATAGGCCCCGACTATCCATAAACTCATCAGTAACAAATTTATCTTGCAATTTATTATTTGAATACCCTGAATATTATTAGTACATGTGCTTCAACTAAGACCTAAGAGCAAATTGCCGTCAAAAACACAATTGTACTACCCAAATATATTATCTATTTTAAACTAATTATGAGACTATTATTTTTAACTATTCTAGTCCTTGTCCGCAACTATTCATGTCATAAACTGCATATTTTTTGGCAATTTTCCTCAAAAAAAGATTGTCTATTCACTGTGCAGGAGTGGTTTTAGCTAATTAAATGTAATAAAAAAACACGATTAGGCTTAGTCCTATTTCACCATAAATTGTCTTTTGATAATCAGATAAAAGAGATTTTTTTGGTTTCTGATTCGCTTCTCACACTACTAACAGCAAGCCCCATGAAATCTGCTTTACGTCCGTAAATCACCACTTTCTTGTTAGTATTGGGGGCCCTACTTAGCAACCAGGTTTCTGCTGCTGCTACGTTCCCGGCCACGGCGCGCGTAGCTCATATGCTCACCGCATTTGACGAAGGCAAAGCAGAAGGCAAAGCGTACCGGGTTTCGGTGTTGCGCAAAACCAACGGCACCGAATTGATTGCCCAGCAAGTGCAAACCGCCCAAAGCGCTGCTACAGCCAACCCCTCGACGGCCCGCTATTTTGAAGGCTGCGTTGCAGGCTTGGAACCCAGCCGGGAACTGACCTCCTTTACCACTGCCCACACGCAATAGCCCGGCACCTTTCTGGTCGGAAGGGCTCCGAAGATTACTTATAAGCTTAGTTCACAGCCCCAACCATCTTTTAGCGCCACGTGCCAATAGCTTGAAAACCGCTTGTGAGGTTGTGTAGCCAAGTTATTGCCCGTGCATTTAGTTGTTGCCCTTAGTTAAGCGGTTACTCAGAACGCGTTTTACAGTCGGAGGGGCCACAAACGGCACACTTTTCACAGCCGGGTTAGCGACCGAGTCCGCCGCAGCTTCGGCAACAGGGTTGAGCGGTACCGGCTGGGTTTGGGCCGGCGCATTCAGGGCCGAATCGCTGGGCCGGGGCCCCGAAGCCGTCCCGGGCACCCCGTTGGGCGAGGCGGCCGGAACCGTAGCGGCGGGCTGGCGGGCCGGGTCGTTGCAGGCCGCTAGCAAAGTAGTGGCTAGCACCACGAACCCAATTACGTGTACATGCAAAGTTTTCATAACTGAGGGCCCAGGATTGTTTGCCTCTCAAACGCACCTGCCCGCCCGGGGTTGGCGTTTCCCCAAAAAACAAAAACCTCACCCCCAGGCAGGGATGAGGTTTTTTTGTGGAGCTGCAGGGATTCGAACCCTGGTCCAGACAAGGAGACCAACGTGCTTTCTACGTGCGTATCTATGCTTGAATTTTCGAAGAATTTCAGGCGCACATCAGGCCCTTGAAATCCCCTTAGCTGCAGTTGGGTTTCGCTACCGAATCACAGCTCTTCGGAGGCTAGTTTCTACTTACGACGCGCCGAACTCCCAGGTGTAAAAACTTACCCAAGCGGCACGATGGCATTACCTAATTCTGAACTAGGCAGCCATGGCGTACGAATAGTCGCCAGTTGTTGTTTGAGCGATTTTTTTTACGGGAGAGCTTCGTTCAACTCCCGGCACGCTTACCCGCGATATGCGCAAGCTGTCAATTCCGGTCAGCCCCAAATGTTAGAAGAACGAGTTTCCGTTGCACAACTCGGAGGAGTTGCCTGGCGGACCGCAAATGTACGCGGGACTGGCTAAACGCCAGCGGTGGCGGAAAGGTTTCGCGGGGCCCCGGGCCGGTTGGGGGCCCCAAAGCGGGCTTTCAAACGCCCTGTTTTCGGGGTAACTTTGTAGGAAGTCTTATGGAGAATTTTGTCGTTTCGGCCCGGAAGTACCGTCCCGCCACCTTCCGCAGCGTGGTGGGGCAGCAGCACGTCACCACCACGCTGCAAAACGCCATTCAGAGCCAGCACCTGGCCCAGGCGTTCCTGTTTTGCGGGCCCCGCGGCGTGGGCAAAACCACCTGCGCCCGCATCCTGGCCAAAACCATCAACTGCACCAACCTCACGCCCGAAATAGAGGCCTGTGGTGTATGCGCCTCCTGCGTAGCGTTCCAAGAAAACGCCTCGTTTAACGTGCACGAGCTGGACGCCGCCTCCAACAACTCGGTGGAGGATATTCGCTCGCTGGTGGAGCAGGTGCGCTACCCCCCGCAGGCCGGCAGCAAGTACAAAGTCTACATCATCGACGAGGTGCACATGCTGTCCAATCAGGCCTTTAATGCCTTTTTGAAGACGCTGGAAGAACCGCCGTCCTACGCCATTTTCATCCTGGCCACTACCGAGCGCCACAAAATCATCCCCACGATTTTGTCGCGCTGCCAGATCTTCGACTTCAGCCGCATCCGCGTCGACGACATGCGCCAGCACCTGCGCTACGTGGCCACCCAGGAAGGCGTGGCGGCTGAGGACGACGCCCTACACCTGCTGGCCCAGAAGGCTGATGGGGGCCTGCGCGACGCGCTGTCGATGTTCGACCAGATGGTGACTTTTGCGGGCAATAACCTGACTTACAAAGACGTAGTACAGAACCTGCACGTGCTGGACTACGACTATTACTTCCGGCTGGTGGAGGCGCTGCTGCAAGAGAACCTCTCGGCTGCGCTGCTTTTGCTGGATGAAGTGATGCAGCAAGGGTTTGACTTGCACAACTTTGTGGTGGGCACCGCCGAGCACCTGCGCGGCCTGCTGGTCTGCAAAGACGCCGTGACGGTGCAACTGCTGGAGGTGTCGGACGGCATCAAGAAGCAGTACGTGGCGCAGGCACAGGCCGCGCCCCTGGCCTTCGTACTCTCGGCCCTGAACCTGGTGAGCCAGTGCGACCGTGAATTCAAGCAAGCCAAAAACCAGCGCCTGCACGTCGAACTCACGCTCATGAAGCTGGCCTACCTCAACGGGGCCGTGCAATTTGTGCGCGACATAAGCGGCCCCGAAGCCGCTAAAAAAAAAACCAGTAGCGTGACCGAAGGCCCCGGGCTGGCCGCTACCGGGGCCCCGGCGCCCGTCCAAGCCGCCCCAACGCCGCTGCCGGGGGCCCCACCGGCCGCGGCCGCGCCACGCATTGCACCAGTACCCGCCCCCGTGGTAGCGGCCCCCGCGCCGGCTGACGGCCCCGAGCCGCTGCCCGTGGAAAACGGCGTGGACGAGCTACACGACACGCCCAGCATCGAGGCCGAGCCGGATGCGGCCGTTACCGAGCGCCACCAGATGCGCGACACGTTCCCGCATGTGGAAACAGGCGTGCCGAGCATGGAAGGCCTGGAGCCGGAGCCGCGCCCGGCCCCGCCGTCGCTCCTCATCTTAGGGGCCAGCACGGGCAGCAAACTACCCAGCCTTAAGGATTTTAGTGCTCGGCCTGCGGCGGCCAAAGCGGGCCCGGCGCTGGCGGACCCAATGCCCAGCTCGGGGCCCGTAGCGCCCGTCGATGACGCGCTACTGCAACGCGTGTGGCGCGGGATGGCCGAGGAACGCCGCGCCCAGGAGCGCATGAGCGAGTACACGTTGCTCAACCGCGCCGTGGCCGCCGGGCCCGACCACCGCATCGAGTTGACCGTGGACAACCCGGTACAGGAAGACCAGTTTAACGAGATGCGCACCGAGTTTTTGGTGGAGTTGCGCCGCCGCACCGGCCACCCCCGCCTCAACGTAGTGCCGGTGGTAGCGCAGGCGGCCCCCACTGCCCGGAAATTGTACACGGCCACCGATAAATTTGAATACTTAGCCGAGCGGTTTCCCGCTTTGCGCGAGGCCAAGCAGCGGCTGGGACTGGAGGCTGACTTTTAGTGAGTGGGATTGGCAGAAAAGTTGGGTTTGCGGAATAACGTGATTGGCGCTTAGCGCGCAGCTTGGGGCCCCAGACAGCGGGCAAAGTCCTCGGTTTCTCCTATAAAAACCGTTTTTTATTCCCCTATCAGCCAACTACCTTTGTTTTTTCGTCTAGCTATTAACTTCCCGCACGCCCGATTTCGTGAAAAAATCTTCTTTGCTGTTACTTCCGGCCCTGGCAGCCCTGAGCTTTGCAACCGAATGCCAGACCAGTAAGCCAGCGGCTACCGCCACGGTACCGGCCGCCACGGCCCCGCCGGCCGCCGCAAAGGAGAAAACCTATTCCTACGAAACGGCCCCCAACGACCCGCTCAACGCCCGCATCTACCATCTGGATAATGGGCTGACGGTATACCTGTCGGACTACAAGAACGCGCCGCGCATCCAAACCTACGTGGCCGTGCGGGCAGGCTCCAAAAATGACCCGGCGGCCGCCACCGGCCTAGCTCACTACCTTGAGCACATGGTGTTTAAGGGTACGTCGCGGCTCGGCACCAAGGATTGGAGCAAGGAAAAGCCCGAGTTGGACAAGATTGAGGCCCTGTACGAGACCTACCGCGGCCAGCGCAACGACCCCGCGGCCCGCAAGCGCACCTACCACCAGATTGACTCGATTTCAGGCGTGGCGGCCCGCTACGCCGTACCCAACGAGTACGACAAGCTGATGGGCAGCCTCGGCTCGAAGGACTCGAATGCGCACACCTCAAACGAGGAAACGGTGTACCAGGAAGATATCCCGAGCAACCAGTTGGAGAAGTGGGCTGCCGTGCAGAGCGAGCGATTCACCGAAATGGTACCGCGCCTGTTCCATACCGAGCTGGAGGCAGTATACGAGGAGAAAAACCGGGGGCTCGACAGCGACTTTAGCAAGGAGTTTGAAACGCTGAACGCGGCGCTCTACCCCACGCACCCCTACGGCACGCAGACGACTATTGGCACGATTGAGCACCTGCAAAACCCGTCGATTACGGAGATTAAGAAGTACTTCGGCGAATACTACGTGCCGAACAACGTGGCGCTGTGCCTGAGCGGCGACCTGGACTACGACCAAACCATCCGGCTGATTGACAAGTACTTTGGGGCCTGGCAGAAGAAACCCGTGCCGGCGTTCAACTCGCCCGTCGAGCAACCGATTGCGGCTCCCATCACCAAGGCAGTGGTGGGGCCCCAGGCCGAGAACGTGATGGTGGGCTACCGCTTTGCGGGCAAAGCTACCCGCGACGGCCTGAGGCTGCGGATGCTGGACAAGATTCTGACTAACGGCCAGGCCGGCCTGTTCGACCTCGACCTGAACCAGCAGCAAAAGGTGCTGCAAGCCAGCACCTTCACTGAACTGAACGACGATTATTCCACGCATATTCTGTTCGGCACACCCCGCCAGGGGCAGTCGCTGGAGGCGGTGCAGGCCCTGATGCTGGCCGAAGTGGCAAAAGTGAAGCATGGCCAGTTCCCGGACTGGCTGATTCCGGCCGTCATTAACAACGAAAAGCTGCAACGCACTAAGGACTACGAGAGCAACCTGGCCCGCGCCAGCGCCTTTTATGAGTCGTTTATCGAGCGCATCAGCTGGGCCGACTATGTGAAGCAGCAGGAGGATTTCGGCACCATCACGAAGGCCGAAATCGTGAAGTTTGCCAACGACCACTACGGCGCTAACTACGTCACCGTCTTCAAGCGCACCGGCAAAGACCCCAACACGGTGAAGGTGGTGAAGCCTACCATTACGCCGGTGCCGGCCAACCGCGACGCGGCCTCGGCCTACTACACAGAGGTGTCGAAGCTGCCCAGCACGGAGTTGCAGCCAGTGTTTGTGGACTATAAGAAGGACATTCAGCAAGCCGAGGTAAAGCCCGGCTTGCCGCTGTACTACACCAAAAATACCGAAAATGGGTTGTTTAGCCTGTTTTACGTCATTGACCTGGGCACCAACAACGACCCGCGCCTCGATGTAGCCACCGATTACTTGCAGTACCTCGGCACCGGCCAGTACACGGCGGCGCAGTTACAGCAGGAGTTTTACAAGCTGGGCTGCTCGTTCGCCGTCAGCAGCGGGCAAGACCGGGTGTTCATTAGCCTGAGCGGACTGGACAGCAACCTGGAGCCGGCGCTGAAGCTGTTCGAGCAGTTGCTGAATAACCCGCGCCCCGACGCGGGGGCCCTGAAAAACCAGGTGGCCGGCATCCTCAAACAGCGCCAGGACGCCAAGCTCAGCAAGGGAGTGATTCTGAACCAGGCCATGCTGAACTACGTGAAATACGGCCCCCGGAACCCGTTTACCGACGTAGTGAGCGAGAAGGAATTGAAGGCCCTGAAGCCGGAGCAGTTGACGGCCATCCTGAAAAAATTGCCCACTTACCAGCACCGCGTGCTGTACTACGGGCCCCGGCCGGTAGAAGGCACCGTGGCCGTGCTGAAGGCCGAGCACCGCACCCCCGCCAAGCTCACGCCCGACCCGCCGGCCAAGGATTTCGCGGAGCAGCCGCTGAAAGACCGCAGGGTGTACTGGGCCGATTACAATATGGTGCAGGCCGAAATCCTGTTCCTGACCAAGGGCGACCTCTACGACAAGGGCCTGGTGCCCACAATAAGCCTCTACAACGAGTACTTCGGCGGCGGCATGGGCAGCATCGTGTTCCAGGACCTGCGCGAGAGCAAGGCCCTAGCCTACTCGGCCAGCTCGCGCTACGCCAGCGCCGACAAGCTGGGCCGCTCCAACTACATCGTGAGCTATATCGGCACCCAGAGCGACAAGCTGCCCGAAGCCATGGTCGGCATGCAAGGCCTGCTTACCGACATGCCCATGGCCGAAGCCAACCTTCAGATTGCCAAGCAGTCCATCCGCAACAGCATTGCTACCGACCGCATCACCCACGAAGGCATTCTGCTGAGCTACGAGCGGGCCCGCCGCCTGGGCCTCGACTACGACGTGCGCCGCGACGTATACGAGCAGACCGCCAAGATGAATTTCGACGACCTGAAGAAGTTTCAGGCCGCCAAAGTGAAGGGCCAGAACCAAGTGGTGCTGGTCATCGGCTCGAAAGACCGGCTCAACTTCAAGGAACTAGCCAAATACGGCACCGTGCAGCAGCTCACGCTGAAGGAGCTGTTCGGCTACTGATGCTTCCTGGTCCGTGGGGCCCCGGTAGTTGTCAGGCTGCGGGGCCCGGCTGGCGCTTCGCCCGAAGCCGCGCCGCCACGGGCCGCCTTTGATTCCCACCCTGACAACGATTCCTACTAACTGACAACCGCACAACTCTTTTCCACATGGCAGAACAGAAAATCACCATCAAAAATGGCAAGCTGAACGTACCCGACAAGCCTACGATTCCCTACATTGAGGGCGATGGCACGGGCCCGGACATCTGGCGCGCCGCGCAACTTGTATTTGACGCGGCCGTGGGAAAAGCTTACGGCGGCAAAAAGCAGCTGGTGTGGAAGGAAGTACTGGCCGGCGAAAAAGCCTTTAAGCAAACCGGCAATTGGCTGCCCACCGAGACCCTTGACGCCTTCCGCGATTACCTCGTGGGCATCAAGGGGCCCCTGACTACACCCGTGGGCGGCGGCATCCGCTCGCTGAACGTGGCCCTGCGCCAAGAACTGGACCTCTACGCCTGCGTGCGCCCTGTGCGCTACTACGACGGCGTGCCCTCGCCGGTGAAGCACCCGGAGCTGACCAACATGGTCATCTTCCGCGAGAACACCGAGGACATTTACGCTGGCATCGAGTACATGAACGGCACGCCCCAGGCCCAGAAAATGCTGGAATTCCTGGT
Organism: Hymenobacter nivis; assembly: GCF_003149515.1. NCBI lineage: Bacteria > Pseudomonadati > Bacteroidota > Cytophagia > Cytophagales > Hymenobacteraceae > Hymenobacter > Hymenobacter nivis. The sequence goes on along the minus strand of NZ_CP029145.1, from coordinate 4,345,872 downwards.
GGACGAAATGGGCGTGAAGAAGATTCGCTTCCCCGAGTCGTCGTCGTTCGGCATCAAGCCCGTGAGCAAGGAAGGCACCGAGCGCCTCGTGCGCGCCGCCATCAAGTACGCCCTGGAGCATAAGCTGCCGTCGGTGACGATTGTCCACAAGGGCAACATCATGAAGTTCACCGAGGGCGCCTTCAAAACCTGGGGCTACGAGCTGGCCGAGAAGGAGTTTGGCGCCAAGGTATTCACCTGGGCCCAGTATGATAAGATTGTGGCAAAGCAGGGCGTGGCCGTGGCCGACGCCCTGCAAAAGCAGGCCCAGGACCAGGGCAAGCTTATCATCAAGGACAGCATCGCCGATGCCTTCCTGCAACAGATTTTGCTGCGCCCCGCCGAGTACTCGGTAGTAGCCACGCTGAACCTGAACGGCGACTACATCTCCGACGCCCTGGCGGCCATCGTGGGCGGCATTGGCATTGCGCCGGGCGCCAATATCAACTACGTAACCGGCCACGCCATCTTTGAGGCCACCCACGGCACGGCCCCCAAGTACGCCAACCAGGATAAAGTGAACCCCGGCTCAGTCATCCTCTCGGGCGTGATGATGCTGGAGCACCTGGGCTGGAAAGAGGCCGCCGACCTCATTAACAAAGGTCTGGAAGCCGCCATCGAAAGTAAGCGCGTCACCTACGACTTCGAGCGCCAAATGGAAGGTGCCACCCTGCTGAAATGCAGCGAGTTCGGCGCTGAGATTGTGAAGAATATGTAGTAGCTTGGCTGCTACCTAAGCACCAACAGAAACCCCCGCGTCGGCTTTGGCTGGCGCGGGGGTTTCTTTAATCTAATACTACCTAATACTCAATCATATGAATTCTACTTGTTTTGTCGCAATGGCAATTAGTGGCCAAAATTTTGGTGAAACGGATATTACGACTGAGGAACTGAGAAACATTTATGATAATGTTATAAAAGCAGCGTTAGAGAATGCTAAACCTGGACTTGATATTATTAGGGCTGATGAATGTGCCGTTCCTGGTACAATTACATCAGATATATTGGACCATATTATGAATGATGAATTTATGGTAGTCGACATTACTTATCCCAACCCAAATGTCTATTATGAATTAGGGGTTAGGCATTGTTGTAAGCCAGGAACAATTTTGATTCGTAATAGAGAAATAAAACTTAACGCCCCATTCGATATATCACATCAGAGGTATATCGAATATGATTGTACGGCGAAGGGTGTAAGAGAACTCAGTAAAAGCTTTAGAGATTTTTTTTCGTGGTATGAGAAAAATCCTGGTAGGGCAGACAATCAGGTTCTGACTTTTGCTAAATATACTAAGCATAAGTTTCCTGATTTCGCTGATATTGCGGAGAGAAATCAGTCTGAGCCTATGGCTAATTTATTCATGATGATAATGGGAAATCCATCGTTTTTGAAAGCCCTTACTGACAATTCAATGCCAGAGGAAGAAAAGAATATGGCAATTATGCAGTCTTTTACGGATAAGCCTGAAGCAATGAAGTTGATTATGGATTTGATGTTTGACGGTGATGCAAAAAATTTACTAAAAAAATAGCTTCTATTAGCGTGTGTCTGTGGCTCGTAGGCTTCAAGCCTGTGATTTATCGTGCGCCTATAGTAGACAGCAACCGCACCCCCCCTAGCACTTTCGCAGCCCGAAGTATAGTTTAGCAAACGCCACCAAGCTGCCCACCGCCATGACAACCCTCAAAAATCCCTCGTAGCTGAGTTATAGCAAGTGCCACCGGGGCCCCAACAGATAACGCGGGCTTTCAATACCGCGCTTATTTGCTCAGCACCGCAGTACCGCCGCCATCTGGCAGAGGGATGAAGCTTAGACTTTGGCTCTGGCAAAAATCCAGCACGGCCTGGCGGGCCCCTTTGTAGCCGTCGTTGTTGAAATCGTGCACAAAAATGAACCCGCCCGGTACTAGCCGTGGGTAAAAGAACCGCAGTCCTTCCAGGAGCGGGTCGTACAAATCGGCGTCGAGGCTGACGAAGCAAAAGGTATCGTCCACGCCGGCGGCAGTAGCTGGGAAAAACCCTTTTTTCACGACGCATTGTTGCGGAAACGGCATTTGGGCCAGCACGCTTTCTACGCTCGTATCAGCAAAATTCTGGTTGCCAGCTGAGAAACCGGCCGCTACTTCCGTGGCCACGTCCTGATCTGCAAAGCCGGCGAAGGTGTCGAATAAGTAAAGCTGGCGCTGCGGGAAAAGCTGATTCAGGCGCTTGGCGAAGTCGCCTTTGTACACTCCCACTTCGGCCACGTTGCCGAGCACGTTTCTACGCACTATTTCCTGGGCGCACAGCCCCAGCGTGGCGTAGCGCACATAATCAAGGTTGATTGGCAATGGTGCGGGTTCCTGTTTGTAGCTCAGCGATTTGGTGAGGTAAAGGCTTTTAGCCGACAAAACGCTGGCTAGCTGATGGAATAAGAATCGGGCAACGCTCATGGGAACTACGGATATTTTAGGGCCCCGGCGGGCGGCGCGGCAAGTTAGCGCCTGCGCTGCCCGCAGCGGGGGCCCTACACGGCCGAAGCGTTTCCTTACCGCATCGCCAATCGTACCTTTGATGAGTATGCCACAAATCTCCCACCGCGGCCAGGCCATGCCGGTGTCGCCGTTTCGCAAGTTGCTGCCCTTTGCCGATGCTGCCAAGCAGGCCGGCAAAGTCGTTTATCCGCTCAACATCGGCCAGCCCGACGTGCTGACGCCCCCCGAGATGATGGAGGCGGTGCGCAACGCCGACATTAAGGTGCTGAGCTACGGGCTGGGGGCGGGCTCCGATAGCTACCGCCACAAGCTGGCCGCCTACTACCAGCGGGCGGGCATTCCGGCCCAGTTCGAGCACATCATGGTGACGACGGCGGGCAGCGAAGCCATCCTGTTCGCCATGCTCGCCTGCCTCAACCCGGGCGATGAGGTGATTGTAGCCGAACCTTTTTATGGCGCTTACACCGCATTTGCCATCGCGGCTAGCGTGAACATCGTGGCCGTTACGTCACACATCGAGGACGGTTTTGCCCTGCCGCCGCTGGCCGATTTTGAGGCCGTGATTACAGACCGCACCCGCGCCATCCTCATCTGCAACCCCAGCAACCCCACCGGCTATGTGTACCGGCGCGACGAGTTGGAGGCCCTGCTGGGCCTGTGCATCCGCCACGATTTGTATTTGCTGTCGGACGAAGCGTACCGCGAGTATTGCTACGATGGGGCCACTTCGACCAGCGCGCTCAGCCTGGAAGGCAGCGAGCCGTATGCAATAGTGCTCGACACCATCTCGAAGCGCTACAGTGCCTGCGGGGCCCGCGTGGGGGCCTTCGTCACGCGCAACCCGGACGTGTGGCAGGCCGCGTTCCACTTCGGGCAGATGCGCATTTGTCCCCCCACCCTGGAAATGATAGCCGCCGAGGCCGCAACCGACCTGCCCCCCTCCTACTTCGACGGCACCCGCGCCGAGTACCAGGCCCGCCGCGACCTCATGGTCGGCCGCCTGCGGGCCATGCCGGGCGTGACGTGTCCCATGCCAGGCGGGGCATTCTACGTGGTGGCCCGCCTGCCCGTCGACGACGCCGAGAAGTTCGGGCAGTGGCTGCTGGAAGAGTTTACGCTCGATAACCAGACGCTGATGCTGTCGCCTGCCAACGGCTTTTACCACACGCCGGGCCTGGGCATCCAGGAGGTGCGCATCGCCTACGTCATCAACCGCACCGACCTGGCCGCCGCCATGACATGCTTGGAAGTAGCCTTGCGCACGTATCCGGGCCGCACGGTGTATCTTGCGAGAGCAGCGACTGCAGAAGTAGCGTATCTCCCCACTTCGTAACTACCTCACTCATGGTTCCCTCACCTGTTTCGGTTCAAAAAACCGACTCGAATTCTACCCACGACTACTCGGCTCCGCTGCGCGTGTGGCACTGGGGCAGCGCGCTGCTGGTGACTGGGCAACTACTAACTATTTTGTTCCTGAAGGTTATCGTTAATGCGCGCTCGGCCGTGCCGGAGTTTATTCAGGCGGCGAGTAAGGATGGTGCGGCCCCCACCGAGCAGCAAGGCCGGGCGTTTGCCCATATCATCAGCGACCGAATCTGGCAATGGCACATTGCCATCGGCTTGGGGCTGGCGGCGTTTTGGCTGCTGCGCGTGTTGATGGAGCTGCGGGGACCCGCGGAGGTACGCTTTTCGACGCGCCTAATGCTGGTAGCCCGCAAGTATCGCCTCGCCCCGCCCGCCGATAAGGGCGACGCGCGCCACGCGTTATTTGCCAAAACCACTTACGCGCTGTTCTACCTCTTCCTGACCGTCATGGTCATCACCGGCCTTGCCCTCACCTGGGCCGACGACGTGCCGTTCCTGCATAGTATCGAGCACACGGTAGGCGATATACACGGCGTGACCATGTACCTGATTCTTACCTACTTCGTTGTGCATTTGGCTGGTGTGGTGTGGTCGGAAATAACCAAAGATCACGGCCTTATTTCGCGGATGATCAGCGGCGAAGCTAAGCTACCGCGCCGGGGCCCTGCATAGCTCGTTCGGAAGGCAACCGTGTAGCGTGGACTTTGTAGTCCGAGCTACATGCACCACCAAAAAGAGCGGCTCCTGGGAGCCGCTCTTTTTGTATCTGCTCGAAAGCTGGTGCTGCCTATTTGTTCAGCGGCTTGTCCTCGGCTTTTTGCGTTGAGCTTTGGATGGATTGCAGCTGCATGGGGTTAGGCTGGGCCGGGAACGACTGCTGGAACAGCTCGAAGCGCGAGGCCACGGGCTGGCGCGGATAGGCGTTGTTACTCAGGTCGGTATCGGCCGTTTGCAGGTAGGGGTCGAGCACAAAGCTCACCACCGGCTTGCTCGTGGTCACGACCTTAGTCACCTGCTCGTTGTTTTTGCGCCACAGCTCCACCGGAATATTCTGGATTTCCTGGCTGCCATCGGCGTAGGTCAGTTGCAGAATGACTGGCATTACGAGGCCGCCCACATTGCGGAGGCTCAGCTCGTAGAAGTTGGTGTTGTCGCGCAGGCGCTGCTGCTGGTCGGAGGTCAGGTTTTTGGTGTAAGCGGTGTAGCGGCTGCGGTCGGCATCGGTCACGGCCAGCGGGTCGTAGCTGTTGTAGAAGTCCTTCAGGTCGGGCTTCTCGTCCACCACGGTCTGCTTGATGTCCTGGGCGTTGCGCTGCTGCGATACGGTTTGCGGCTGGGCAGCTTGCAGTTTTTGCAGGCGGGCGTTTTCCACGCTCGGGTCCTTGGTGTTCACGTTGTAGTACTTCACCGCGTCAATGCTCAGGTCGCAGCGGTCGGTGCCGTAGAACCAGCCGCGCCAGAACCAGTCAAGGTCCACAGCCGAGGCGTCCTCCATCGTGCGGAAGAAATCGGCGGGCGTGGGGTGCTTGTAGGCCCAGCGCTGGGCGTAGGTTTTGAAGGCGTAGTCGAACAGCTCGCGGCCCATCACCGTTTCGCGCAGTACGTTCAGGGCCGTGGCGGGCTTGCCGTAGGCGTTATTACCAAATTGCAGCACCGATTCCGAGTTGGTCATAATCGGGGTTTGCAGGCTCTTATCGGTGCGCATATAAGCCACAATGTCCTTCGGCTCGCCGCGGCGCGAGGGGTAGTTGCGCTCCCACTCCTGCTCCGTCAGGTACTGCATAAAGGTATTCAGGCCTTCGTCCATCCACGTCCACTGGCGCTCATCGGAGTTCACAATCATCGGGAAGAAGTTGTGGCCCACTTCGTGAATGATCACCGAAATCATGCCGTACTTCCGGTCGGCCGAGTAGGTGCCGTCGGCCTCAGGCCGGCCCCCGTTGAAGCACAGCATCGGGTACTCCATGCCGCCCACCGGGCCGTGCACCGAGATGGCCACCGGGTACTGGTACGGGATGGTAAACTTCGAATACGTCTTGATGGTGTGGGCCACTACTTCCGTAGAGTACTTGCCCCACAGCGGGTTACCCTCCTTGGGGTAGTAGCTCATGCACATCACCGGCTTACCGTTCTGCTGCACGCCCATGGCGTCCCAGATAAACTTACGCGAGCTGCACCAGGCAAAGTCGCGCACGTTTTTGGCGGCGAAGGTCCAGGTTTTGGTGCGGCCGGCCTGGCTGCTTTCGTTCTTCACGGCCTCGGCCTGGCTCACGATGAGCACCGGCTTTTTGGCCCCCACGGCCTGGCGCAGGCGCGCCTGCTGGGTACCAGTGAGCACCTGGGCAGCGTTCTGGAGCGTGCCGGTGGCGCCCACCACGTGGTCGGCCGGGGCGGTAATGCTCACGCGGTAGTCGCCAAAGGGTAGGGCAAACTCGCCGTTGCCCAAAAACTGCTTATTCTGCCAGCCCTGGAAATCTGAGTACACGGCCATGCGCGGGTAAAACTGCGCGATTTCGTAGAGGTAATTTTTGTCCTGCGGAAAGTATTCGTACCCGCTGCGCTCGTTGATTTTCAGCTGGTCGTTGATATTGTAGCGCCAATTAATTTTGAACGACACCGACTGCTTGGGCCCCAGGGCCCGGGGCAAATCCACCCGCATCATGGTATGGTTGATGACGTGAGCCAGCGCCTTGCCGTCGGCCGAGGTCACGGACTCAATCTTGAACCCGCCGTCGAAGTCGCGCTGCACCATATTGTCCACGGCCTGGAATGGCACCCGCGCGTCGAGCGCGGCCACCTGCGTGGCGGTGGTAATGGAGTTTTTATCGAGGATGTTTTGGTCGAGCTGCACCCACAGGTAGGGCAGCGTGTCGGGCGAGAGGTTGGTGTAGGTGATGGTTTCGCGGCCCGTAATGGCCTGCTTGGCATCGTCGAGCGTCACGGCGATGTTGTAGTCGGCGCGCTGCTGCCAGTACTGGGGCCCCGGGGCCCCGCTGGCGGTGCGGTAGCTGTTAGCCGTGGGCAGCAGCGTTTCGAGCTGCGCGAACTTGTCGGTGCCGGAGTTGGTGAGCTGCGCGTGGGCCGCCGGGGCGGCCAGCAGCAGCAGCAGCGCGGCTTTCAGGGAGGAAAAACGGGGCATGGACCGGGGAATAGGTTTCAACAAAATGGATGAAGTAGCCGAGACTGGTAAAGGCGGCAAATTACGCCGCCAAGTTGCAGAGCTCCCTACCGCGCTGCATTTTTTCCTACCTCAAGCGTATTTCTGCTGAAGCAGCAGCAGCGCCGCCACGCCCAGCGCCGCGCCATTCACAGCCAGCACCCAGTCGCGCTGGGCCACGCCGAAGCCGCGCAGCAGCAAGGCCCCCAGCGCCAGGATCACGCTCACAATCAGCACCTGCCCCAGCTCTACGCCCACATTAAAGGCCAGCAGCTCCAGCACCGGCCGGCTCTGCTGGCCCAGCAATTCGCGCAGGTAGTTGGAAAATCCGAGGCCGTGGATGAGGCCAAACGCGGCGGCCAGGGCGTTGGGGGCCGTCCAGAGCAGCGACGCGGGGCCCCGGCGCGGCGTGGCGGGCCCGCCCGCCCGCCCGGCCCGCGCCAGATTGAAGGCGGCCGTGGCCATAATGGTCACCGGAATCAGGGCCTCAATAATGGCCGGTGGAAACGTGACGAGCCGCAGCGTGGCCAGCACCAGCGTGAACGAGTGCCCCACGGTGAAGCTCGTGACCAGCGCTAGCACCCGCCGCCAGTCGGCCAGCACATAGGGCGCGCATAGGGCCAGCAAAAACGTGAGGTGGTCGGTAGCCCGCGGGTTGCAGATATGCAGAAAGCCTAATTGCAGGTAGGTTTGAAAAACGGAGCCCATGCGGCAAAACTACAAATCCAGCTTGCTTAGGGCCCCTGGACGCCGGCCAAGTTGCTGCGGCAAAGTGCAAACCCGCATTCTATTCGAGCAGTAGCCTACTATATTGCGCCCTTATCCTTCGCTCATTTCATATACGAATGCACAAACTTTTACTTATCGCATTATTGGTTGGATTGTTCGGTTTTAGAGGAGCCGCGCAGGGCCTCGAAAACGACCCACAGGGACTTAAGCAGCGCTTACGAAGCCAATATTTGCACAACGACACGGCCCAGGCCATCATCAATTTATATGGTCGCCGCCAGGCCGGCGGGGCCGGGTGGATGGTGGCCGGGGCCCTGTCGGCGGTGCGCATCGCCACGGCCAGCAACACGACGAGCAGCAACTACAGCGGCTACGCAGTGCAGAACGAGGGGCCCAACGTGGGCGCGGTATTCCTGGTCGCGTCCCCCATCCTGGGCTACGGCTTATCCAAAATGCTGCGTTTCGGCAACGGCCGCTTGGAGCGCACCCTTACGGCCTACGCGGCCGGCCAGCCGCTGCCGCGTTCGTTGCGGCGCAAGCTCAAGCCCCGGTTCTTCAACCAGCCCATTATCAACTACAAAGCCGTACCGGTGAAGGCCGCCAGCTAACTCCGCCATGCGTTTTCCTTTCCATTTGCTATTGGCGCTGCTGTTGCTCAGCGGGCCGGCGGCCTTTGCCCAGTCCGGCCCGCCCAGCGCATTGGCCCAAGGGCCCACCCCAACCGCTGCGCCCGCCGACTCGGGGGCCGTGTTAGTGCTCAACAACTGGTACTTGCCGCGCTACCAAGCCACGGCCACCAGCGGCGCCGACACCACGGGGGCCCTGCTGTCGCTGTTTCGCAAGCGGCGGGCGGCGGGCTACCTGTTCCTGGTGCCCTACGTGGTGGGAGCCTCGCTTGCGCTACCCATTTCCAGCACCGATGCCTACGGGCAACAGCACGTGGCCAGCGAAGCCATTTCGCCGCCCCTGGGCATCGCCATCCTGGCGGCCACGGTGGCGGGCTTCGTGGCCCACGCTAACAAGTTCAACAAGCACCATTTGCTGGCCGTGGATCGGGCCTACTACGCCCGCCAGCCCGTGCCCGCCAAATACCGCCACCTACTTAAACCCCAGCACTTTGCCGACGCCGCTTACCTCCGCGAAGCGCTGAGCCAGCAAATGGCGCGCGAGAAAATGATGGCCCGGCAAGGAAAAATGCCGTAGCCCGTAGCTAGCCGGGTAAGGCTGGCTCGGCTTTCCCTGCACCGTGCGCCAGCGTTGCGCAGGGTTGGGAACCTAGCTACAAATCATGTATGATTCATAAATTTTATTTATATTATATATGATTTACCGCTCCTTCACCAAGCCTGCCGGCGGTGGGGGCCCGGAGCAGCTCGTGGGAGATATGGCAAGCCCCGAACTACATTTTTCCACCCTTCACCCCCGCCCCCAATGGAAACTGCCCTTGAGCAAATCCGCGACCAACAAAAGCAAACGTGGGACAGGTTTTCCCCCGGCTGGAAAAAATGGGACAGCTGGACAATGAATTTTCTTCGGCCCATAGGGGACGAGATTGTTAACGCCCTCCACATCACGGCCGGCGACCAAGTGCTGGACGTGGCCACCGGCACCGGCGAACCCGGCCTGACCATCGCCCGCCTGGCCAACCACGGCCGGGTAATTGGCCTCGACTTATCGGAGGGCATGCTGGCCGTGGCCCGGGAAAATGCTAATCAGCAGGGCATTGCTAACTACGAAGCGGTGGCGGGCGACGTATGCGAAGCGCCCTTCGATAACCACCGCTTCGATGCCGTCAGCTGCCGGATGGGTTTCATGTTTTTCCCGGATATGCTGCTGGCGGCGCAGGAAATGCACCGGGTACTGAAGCCCGGCGGCCGGCTGGCCACCTGCGTGTGGGCCGCCCCGGCCCAGAACCCCTGGATAACCACCATGATGGGCGCCATTACCGCGCATATGGCCCTACCGGCCCCGGCGCCCGGGGCCCCCGGCATGTTCCGCTGCGCGCAGCCCGGCATGCTGGATGGGATATTGCAAGCAGCTGGCTTTCAAAACGTCCACCAAAAAGAGATGGTGAGCACCGTTAGTTTTGCCACGCCGAATGAATACTGGCAAAATATGATGGAAGTGGCCGCGCCCGTAGTGGCCGCTATGGACCAAGCAGACGAAGCCACGCGGGTAGCCATCAAGAAATCAGTGTTTGAAGCGCTGGAGCAGAAAAGGATAGACGGGGAAATTCGCCTGCAATTTACCTCACTGGTACTTTCGGCGGAGAAAGGGTAACGATGCGCAGCCAGCGCCATTTCAGCGCAAGCGGAGCAATGCAACACCGCTGCCACCGGCTATTTTGACATACTGCCAAGCAGTGAAAACGGCGCTAATTTGATTGCAATAGGGCCCCAGAGCGCCGGCGGTATCAACTAGCCCGCCAACCCCAGGGCCCCTAATAGCCGCATCGATTACGCAACTGGACGGCTGGGCGCGGCGGCTAGTACCGGCCGGGCCAGCAGCGCGCGGGCGGCGTCCTGGCCACTAACAAGCGCAGCCTCCACCGTACCAGCAAACGGGCCGCTGTAGGCGCCTTCGCCAGCGAAAAACAGCGTGTCAGCCACGGGCGTAGCCAAGGCCGCTTGCGCCGCCCTAGCGCCCACCGTAGCGTACGAATACGCACCGTAAGTGTGCGGCTCGCGGCCCCAGTTCCGCACGTAGCTGGCGCAGAGCTGCCCTTGCAGAGCCTCGAGCGACACCGCCAGCAAGGGGGCCAGCGACGCCAAAGCGAGTTGCAGCACCGCCTCATCAGGAGCCCCCGCGAGCCGCTGCGCGGCGGGGCCAGCCAGCCAGCCGGTTAGCTGGGGCGTAGTAGCGGGCAGCTGGCTCCACCAAGTAGGCACGGCCGCATCGGAGAGCAGAAACTCCATCTCCGGCAGCCGCTCGTGCCAGAAAAGTGTGCGGAATTCCAGCACGATTTTGATAACCGAGCCAAAACCCAGCTGGGCCGCGGCGGCCCGGTGCGCGGCCACTTCTGGCACGAAGCCCAGGTAGCCAGCCTGCTGAGGGCCCTGCTGCCACACCCCCAACGGCACCGTGCACAGCACCTGCCGGGCGCGATAAGTAGCGCCGGCGGCCGTTACGGCCTCAACTTGCCCGGGCTGCCACCGGATTTCCCGCACCGGCGCCGCCAGGTGCAGCAGGACCCCCGCCGCCTGCGCCTGCGCCGCCAGCCAGTGCAACAGCGGCCCGTAGCCCCCCGCCGGCCGCAGCGAGCCCTGGGCCCCACCCGCCACCCACTCGTCGCGCATGGCCCAGGCGCTCACGCGCTGCGCATCGGCCGCGTCGTAGCCTTCGGCAAACTGGGTGGCAAAGGCGCGCAGCGCCGCGTGCTGGGGCCCCGGAAACTCGCGGGTCAGGAAATCAGCCAGCGGTATATCTTGGGTCAGCGCCTGGAGTTTTTCCAGCAGCGGAGGCAGCGGTGCGAAGTAATTGGCCTGGGCTTGCAACTGGCCATCCTGCACTAGGTACGATTCGCCATCGGCTTCCTCCCAAGCCATGCCCGCTTCCGCCAGCAGGGCCCTGGTGAGGGGCACTTCCCCGTGCATGAACTCCGCCCCGGCCTCAATGGGCTGGGTGAAGCCCGGGGGCCCCAGCGTGTGCACGCGCCCGCCAATCCGGTCCTGCGCCTCCACGATGCACACGCGCCGGCCAGCCCGGGCCAGCTCCCGCGCCGCCAATAGCCCCGCAGCCCCCGCCCCGATAATCAGCACGTCGGTAGAATAATTATTGCTGTTGGCAGCCATGGTAATGCGCAAGAAAAAGCCCCGCTAGCAAGCACTAGCAGGACTTTTTGTTTGAATCAATGCTTAATAGGCCCAGTCAATATTGTCAGGATAGGCTTGCGCCCCAGCCGCCACCCCAGCGGCGGCAGTAGCGAGGGTGTCTTCAGTTTCTGCTCACGGCAGCCCCCGCGTCCCGCCGCCGTGGCTGCCGCGGCCAAGGTAGCTTAGTGTTTCGGAAGCTGGCGCGAGTTTAGCGCAGCGTAACTCGTGCCAGCACACCTGGTGAGGATGTGCCTCGTAACAGAACGACTGGTCCTAAAACGACCCGTCCGAGCGGCTGACCATTGCCGCGTTGCGGCACTGGAGGCACAACCTCCACCTCATGGCTGGTCACGAGTTACGGCTGCGCCTAAACTCGCGCCAGATTGGGGATCGAGCCAGATTGGGCGGACTATTTTACTGATTCCTTATAAATCGAGGCCAGTTGCTTGTATACTCCAAACAATTCCTCTGTCCCCACCTCAAAAATAAAATCAATTATATCATTTCTGTTTCTATTCCAAGCACGAATTGCATCCCATTTTCCTGCTTTATTTATAGGCAATATGTTACCATGTGCAAAAGAGTTTCTTATTTTCTTAATCAAATTTTCAAAACCACGATTTTGAGAATCGTTACAAAGAATACTATTCTCTATTATATGCACTTGACTAGTAATGATTTTATTTTCAGTAAATTCAGAGGGATTGAACTTATAAAAAAGCGGTACATCAGCAAAAAATCTTTCAAATTTATCCTTTTCTAATTCTGTCCTACCTAGCTTAAACTCGATGCCAGACTCAATAAGACACAGAAGCGAAAAGACACAACTAACTAGAGTAGTAACCTCTACATCTTGTTCCTTCAAATTATTCCAATTTGTATCAAGCATCTTAACAGACCGCTCTACAAACAATTTTCCAAAACCTTGCATCTCGCTCATCTCAGTCTGCTTTTAAAATCCTGAACTACTTTTTTTACTTGACTGGTTCATTACATAGGCTTTGTCCAGCACATAAACCTCAGAGTACATTTCACCATTCTCGGTTGGGCCATAATACGCACGTAAATCGATGGAACAGTCGCTACCATACCAAGTATATGTCCAACATTCTAAATTTTTACCCGGTACGGGTTTATGCTCAGTATGCTGCGGCTCTCCGAACATCTCCTTAAATCCATGTTCATAATACTCCAAATACCCTTCCAACCACTTGTACGGCCTAGTCGGTGTCGAAATATATATCGCCACTAATTTATTGCTTACATCACTAAATCCTAAAAGTATTTTTTCTGCTTGTGAATCAAATACCTGCTGGCAACATGGACCATTGTAACGGTACATTTTCATAGTACCAACCGTTTTGTCAAAGACAAGATTGGCAGTCCATTTTGATTTTGGGTCACCTAATTTAAAATCTTTAAAACCGCGCTTAGCATCGACCACTCTATTGACCTGTGCATAAGCAGTCGTTGAAAGTAAAATGCTTGAAAAGAGGATTGCAAAAATCATTTTCATACTGTGGTTTCGTTAACGTTTTAAATAAGAGAAGCCCCTTCAACACCATGCTGACGGGGCTTCTCACAAACATATACAACCAACGCCTACACCGCCGGCATCTCCACGTTCTCGAACTTTACTGCGCCATCTTCCAGCACGGCTTCTACCACGGCGTCCTTGCTCACTTTGCCGGAGAGAATCTCCTTGCTCAGCTCGTTGAGGATGACGCGCTGGAGCACGCGCTTGAGCGGCCGGGCCCCAAACTGCGGGTCGAAGCCTTGCTCGCCGAGGTAGTCGAGCACCTCGCTGGTGGCTTCGAGGCTGATGCCGGCTTCTTGCAGGCGCTGCTGAATCTGGCGGAACTGGATGTCCACGATGCGGCGGATTTCCTTGCGCTTGAGGGGCTGGAACATCACGATTTCGTCGATGCGGTTCAGGAACTCGGGGCGCATATGCTCCTTGAGGCGGTCCATCACCTCGTCGCGGGTGCGGTCCACCACTTCCTCGTGGTTGTACTCGTTCAGCTCCTTGAAATTGCGCTGAATGATGTCGGCCCCCGTGTTCGAGGTCATGATGATGATGGTGTTCTTGAAGTTCGCCACCCGGCCTTTGTTGTCGGTGAGGCGGCCATCGTCGAGCACTTGCAGCAGGATGTTGAACACATCGGGGTGGGCCTTTTCGATTTCATCGAGCAGCACCACCGAGTAGGGCTTGCGACGCACGGCCTCCGTGAGCTGGCCGCCTTCGTCGTAGCCCACGTAGCCGGGAGGGGCCCCGATGAGGCGCGAGGTTGCGTGGCGCTCCTGGTACTCGCTCATGTCAATGCGCACCAGGGCGTTTTCGTCGTTGAATAGGTACTCGGCCAGGGCCTTGGCCAGCTCGGTTTTGCCCACGCCGGTGGTGCCCAGGAAGATGAACGAGCCTATCGGCCGCTTGGGGTCTTGCAGGCCGGCGCGCGAGCGGCGCACGGCGTCCGAAATGGCCGCGATGGCCTCGGTCTGGCCCGCCACGCGCTTGCCCAGCTCGGTTTCGAGGTTGAGCAGCTTGTCGCGGTCGGCTTGCAGCATTTTGCTTACCGGGATACCGGTCCACTTGGCCACTACTTCGGCAATGTCCTCGCTGGTCACCACTTCTTGCAGCATCGCGCCGCCGTCTTTGGTAGCGCTGGCTTCGTCCTGCAAGGTTTTCAGGCGCTGCTCGGCCTCTTGGATTTTGCCGTAGCGCAGCTCGGCCACGCGGCCGTAGTCGCCCTGGCGCTCGGCTTGCTCGGCTTCGGTTTTAAAGCGCTCGATGTTTTCCTTCTCGGTCTGGATGCCAGTGAGAACGGCTTTCTCGCCTTCCCACTTGGCCTTCAATGAGTCACGCTGCTCGTTCAGCTCCGATAAGTCTTTGCTCAGCACGGCCTCGCGGTCGTGGTTTTCTTCGCGGCGCATGGCCTCGCGCTCAATTTCGAGCTGCATAATACGGCGCTGCACCTCGTCCAGTTCCTCGGGCATGGAGTTCATCTCAATGCGTAGCTTGGCGGCGGCCTCGTCCATCAGGTCGATGGCTTTGTCGGGTAGGAAGCGGTCGGTGATGTAGCGGCTGCTCAGCTCCACGGCCGCAATCACGGCGTCGTCGGTGATGCGCACGCCGTGGTGCAACTCGTACTTTTCCTTGATGCCGCGCAGGATGCTGATGGCATCGGGCTGGCTCGGCTCGTCCACCATCACGGCCTGGAAGCGGCGCTCCAGGGCCTTGTCCTTCTCGATGTACTTCTGGTATTCCTTGAGCGTGGTGGCGCCGATGGCGTGCAGCTCGCCGCGGGCCAGGGCGGGCTTCAGCAGGTTGGCCGCATCCATGGCGCCCTCGCCGCCCCCGCCGGCCCCAATCAGGGTGTGTATTTCGTCGATAAAAAGCAAAATCTGCCCCTCCGAGTCGGTCACTTCCTTGATGACGGACTTGAGGCGCTCCTCGAATTCGCCCTTGAACTTGGCCCCGGCCACGAGCAGGCCCAGGTCGAGACTCATCAAGGTTTTATCTTTCAGGTTTTCGGGCACGTCGCCGGCCACGATGCGCTGGGCCAGGCCCTCGGCAATGGCGGTTTTGCCCACGCCAGGCTCGCCGAGCAGCACGGGGTTGTTTTTGGTGCGGCGCGACAGAATCTGGAGCACGCGGCGGATTTCATCGTCGCGCCCGATTACGGGGTCCATCTTGCCCTGGCGCACCCGCTCGTTCAGGTTGACGGCGTAGCGGTTCAGGCTCTGGTATTGCTCTTCGGCAGTTTGGCTCGTGACCTTGCGGCCCCCGCGCAACTCCTGGATAGCGGCTTTCAGGTCTTTCTCGCTGAAGCCGTTGTCTTTGAGCAGGGTAGCAGCGCTGTCCTTGCCGCCGAGGATACCCAGCAGCAGGTGCTCGACGGAGACGAACTCGTCGCCCATCTCCTTCATCTGGGTGTTGGCGCGCTGCACGGCGTTGGCCGTGTCGTTGGCGAGGTAGGGCGAGCCGCCGCTCACTTTGGGGTAGGCGGCCACAATGGCGTCGAGGCGCTGGCCGAGGTTGGCCATGTTGGCGCCCAGCTTCTTACCCAGAAACGCCAGGGTGTTCTCGTCGTTCTGGAGCAGGGCCTTCAGCAAATGACCCGTTTCGATGGCCTGCTGCTGGTTGGCCCCAGCAATTTCGGTGGCCTTCTGCACGGCCTCCTGCGCCTTAATGGTAAAGTTTTTAAAGTCCATGAGTGCTAGGTTCTAGTAGGTGCTTCGGGTTAGGAAGTTGTACGAGAAGGATAGCAAATGGGGTGCGAGAGGCAGAAAGCGGACTTTTTGGCGGTTTGAATTTGGGCAAAAAATATTAGAACCAGACAAAGCGGCGTTTCGCTTGTATTAACGATGCTCAACTTGCTCTTTTGTTGCCTTTTTGTATTTGTTTAAATATGATTCAATGACCCCTATACGTTCAGCTTCGAGTTCAGCCACAAAGGCTTCCATGAACTCAAAATCTATTTTTTGACCCTTGGTAGGCAATTGAATTTTTTGGGATTTTATTCTTTCCCAAGAGGCTTTGTTAGTCCACTCGTAGTTACCATAAATTGTTTTGGAGATAGCAGCGGTCAGAAAAAGGTATTGATTATTGGATAGTTCTTCATTGTTATAATTCCATTCTATAACATAAGCATCCTGCAAAACTGTAAACTCTTTGCTCTGGAAAAAAGTGGCTCCTGTATTTGCACCATTTGCAGAAATTGATATAACATTTTTTAAAATAGTTGCACCATGGCTCGGCACGAAATTATTTAAACCCTGATTTTGGATACCAGCGGTCAAGGCAGCCAGAGCGAAATCTTCTGTCGCTTCGCTAGGCAGTTCCGAAGCTTTATACTTCAAGGATTTTATTTTAGCCTTTTTGAATAAATCATCCAGTTTAAACTCTACCCAATTATTTTCTTGCAGTTTATTATTTAATTTCGCCAGTACCTCTGCTTCTGTGTTCGTTTGTTTAATAATACCAGAAATATCCCACAACATATGGTCACTTAGTGTTTTCTGAAAATCCCGAAGTATTGTCTTGGTATCAGTTGGTGCGCTTTGATTCCAATCCACACCGCTAGTTGGGTCAATCTTACCTTCATAATATTCTTTGTTCGTGAAAATATCAAGCTTGCTTCGCCCGAAACGGACTAAGTTTACAATCTCATCATACCGTTGCTTCGCCCGGTCTGAATCTTTCAAATTGTTACTGGCTTTCTTACGGCTGGTTCTGGTGTAACCATCATTGGAGAAATTGATAAACTTCACCATTTCATCCCGATGATGTTTTTCATTTACCTTAAAAACATAAATATTGGTTTGCACACTGGACTTACCAATAAAAATGTCTACTGGCATTTTTATACTTGCCAAAAGTGTATTTTTCTCCAAAATCCTTTTATTATAAGCTACTGCTTTTCCCGACCCCGCAGAATTTTGAATGATAATGGCTGCATAGCCTTTATTCATCATACCCAATGCCTTCTCAACGAAATTCATTCCGTTGCCTTGAGCGGAGTATGGGGGATTCAGCACCAAAGCGTCAGCCGGAAATAGCGTATTTGTTTTACCAAAACTATACTTTCCGTCAAAATCCTTGATTGAGTCTATATTTAGGATATTTGAACTCCCGTCGCCCATCAAAATCATGTTTAGTATCGCCAGCATATAAATGCTCGATAAAAGCTCTAAACCTAATAACTGTTCAGCTTTTATGCTTAGTTCTTTCTGGGTGAGTTCATCCCGTGAGCTAATAGTATTCTTAGCATCTACAAGCATTTCGTTCATTGCCGCAACTAAGAGACCAGCCGAACCCGTAGCAAAATCCCATACGTAAGAGTCTTTGTTGACCCTAGCCAATTTAACCAGAAGATTGGCTACATGAGAAGGTGTCAGAACCACATCATTCAGCTTGTCTTGGGTAAAGCCAAGCCAGCCGTACATCTCGTTGAAAAGCTTACCAGTAAAATCAGTTGTTAAACCAATTTTATAGTAAATTCCTAAATCATCGACGATTTTAGAAAAGACCCTTTTTAGTTGCGTTTCACCATCTACTATTTTATTGATGTTCTCCGTAGTGAGCGTGTTTTGTAGTGTTCTTACGATAAGGTCTTGTTTTTCTTTAGGAAGTGCTTTCTCGTCCAAAAAAGATTTAATTTTCCTCACAATTATGTCCCCGTCTCTGTTGCCGCTTTCGCTGGAAGATTTAAGGTCTGTCTTTTCGAGGGGAGCTACTTTGCCAGGAACACCCAGCGTAGCAATTATGGAAGCTGCAACCAGATAAACACGGTCGCTTTCGGCCAGGCCGCTTTCACTTTCATATATGTCATTATTTAGCTTTAATAGACTTGAATCAATCTCTTTTTCCCGTTGTTCCTTTAAATTTTCAATCTCCTCCGGGGAAAGGTGCAAGTCGCCTATTTTCCCAACAAACCAATCGAAATTCTTGGGTGCTAGAAAGGAAAAATCCGTAAATTCTCCCACGTATTGACCAGCGCCAAAGTTGGTTTTGGAAACATAATATACGCCAATGTCGAATTTTAATTCACCTGTTTCACTTTTGTAGCCAGTCATACCGATTGCAATTATATCAGTGTAACTAGTGTGGTGAAGCAAACCATTTGCGTAATGTATCGCGCCGTTTACAGCAAAACCGTTTATATTGTTAAAATGAGGTTCATTTTTAGCGGTTTTATTTTCTACCCTCCCATCACTATCGAGCTTTACTAGCTTTTCCTTGTAACCCTTGTATTCGATGAGAATAGGGTAAAAACTCAGGTCCTTGTCCTGTAACAAGAGTTTTGTATCGGGACGATTAGACCCAGATCCGCCGTTTTTGGTGAAGTAATCCGAGAGTGCTTTATCTATTTCAAAATTTAGCGACTCCTGCTCCAGCTTATACTTTAATTTATGAAGCTTCAGCCACCCATTGCCGAGTTCGGTAATATTTGGTTCTACGGATTGGACTTTTTTGACGGTTTTCATCTTGGCTCTGTATTTAGTTATCCGAGGTAAAGTTACCCGAAAGCCCACGTTTCGCTCAGCGGCACCCGCCGGGCGCGGGGCGGCGGGCTGAATACCAGCCCAACAGAAGCTTCCGTTTCTTCAGCAGCTTTGGCGCGGGCCGGGCGGGGCTTTTGCTGCCGGGGAAGCTAGGGTACTGTGGCCAGCACTTCGCGCAGTGGCGTCCACCGGATTTCGGGGTAGCGGGCGTTGTCGAGGGGCGCGAGTTTGGGGGCCCCGGTGAACATGTTGTGCAGGTACTGCATGCCCTGCCAGGGCGGGAATACCTCGTCGGGGGCCGGGGCGAGCCGGCGCGTTGCCTGAATCATCAGCTTCAGGAGCCACAGGCTGCCGGCCCGCAGGCGGCCGAAGCGGCGGCCCGTGACGGTAGTGGCGGCGGCCTGGAGGCCGCGGACGGTGGCAACTTCGCCGGCCACGCGCAGGTAGCGGGGCGTGGTGGCGTCGAGGGCGGCGGCAGCCGTGAAGGCGGCGGTGTTGGCGATGGTGGTGAAGTCGAGCGGCTGGTCGGCGCTGCCCCAGTACAGCACCCGCCGGACGCCGAATAGGACCATCGGCGCCTGCTCGGTCAGCAGGTCCATGAACATGCCGTTGAGGATGGACGTGGCGGCGATGGGGGCCCCATCGAGCCGCTGGCCGAACTCGCGGCGCAGATCGAGGTTGCGGTTGGAGCCGGTGGGGAGCTTGGTGAAGTCGATGGAGTAGTCGGACGGGATGAAGCGGGGCACGCCAGCGGCCACGGCCGCGTCGAGCAGCCGCGTTTGCAAGTCCACAATCACGTCGCGCAGGCCCGATACGGCCGACACCACGCAAGCTGCATCAACGCAGGCGTAGGTTAGGGCCCCCACGTCGTTGAAATCGACTTCCACGATGGTGGCGCCTTGTTGGCGCAGGGTTTCGACTGCGGGCTTGGTGTTACCGGGGCGCACCAGGGCCCGCACGCGGGCACCGCGTTGCAGGAGGTGCTGCGCGATGCGGTGGCCGAGGTCGCCGGTGGCGCCGGCCAGCACGATGAGGGCGGGTTGGGCGAGCGGGTGGATTTGCGTAACCAATTCAGGTTCAGTCATGAATAATAAAATAAAGGGCGGTGGTTTAAAACGGGGTGGTCCGCCGAAGCCCTTCGGGCAATTCGCCGGACCACCCTCACTGAAAAACAGCAACTCCAGGTCATCGTAAGAGTGGTCCGACAGCGGAAAAAGTCGCCGGACCACCCCGTTTTCGACTACTACCAAATAAAGATTAAAAAAGTAAGCAAACCCTTGCGCACATCGCGGCGGTGAACGGGAGCGCATAGCAAACAAATTCCTGGGCGGCTTCGGCTGCCCACGCGGCCGTTGGAGCAGTCGCGGGACCGGCAATCAGCAGCGCGAATTTTGTAATTCACGCTGCTGATTGCCGGAACATACTCTGGCTCCGAAGCGGCGCTAATTCAGCCCCACCTTGCCTTTCATCGACTCGAACAGCTTGGGCGAATCGAAGCCGACGCCGTACTTGAACACAATTTCCATTTGGCGGAGCTGGTGGATATCCTGCTCGGGGTCGCCGTTTATCAGCACGAGGTCGGCTTGCTTGCCGGCTTCGATGGTACCGATTTCTTTGTCGCGGCCCAGGTAGCGGGCCCCGTTCAGGGTGCAGATTTTAATGGCCTCGCGCGGGGTGAAGCCGCCCTCGACGAGCAGTTCAACTTCGCGGCGATTGGCATAGCCGGCGATGGTGCGGCCCGCGCCGGTGGGGTCGGTGCCGGCCACGAGCAGGCCCCCGGCGTCGGAGAACTGTTTTTCCCAGCCCTGCTCCTTTTTGAACAGCGCCACGCTGGCCGAGTCCTTGCCCTGGTTTTGCTGCCAGACCGCGGTTTCGCGCTCTTGCAGCTGCGGAATCAGGGCGTCGAGACCGCCACCCAGCACCACTTCGCGGCCGGTGTAGGGCTCGAATACGGGCAGCGTGGAGGTGAGGGCCACGTTTTTGCTAATCAAGAACTTGATGAGGTCCGCCATGGCCGGGCTGTCGGCGGGCAGGCGTTGCAGGGCCTGGTGGGCGGCGGGATAGTCGCAGGCATCAGCGGCTTTGCCGGGCACGAAATCGGAGCTGGCCATGAAGCCGTGCTCCAGGTTGTCGATGCCAATTTCGGCCGCCTCGCGGTAGGTGAGGGCGCAGAGGTGGCCCGTGATTTTGAGGTGGCGCGGGTGGGCTTCGGCCACCACGGCGGCCAGGTCGGCGCGGGTGGCGTGCATATACATTTTGAACGACGTGCAGCCCTTGTCGGCCCAAAACTTGGTGCTGGCGGCGGCATCGGCGGGGCCCTTAATGGTGTTCAGGGCCGGAATATCCATGCCCGGTTCCTCCATGTAGGGCGCGGTCACGTCCATATCGGGGCCGATGAACTTGCCTTCGCCGATAAGGCGCTGGATGGCAAGGTCGGTTTGCGGCTCGATGCTGCCGGCCGTGCGGATGGTGGTGGCCCCGCCGGCCAGGTACAGGCGCGGAAACGAGTACGGCATCTGGGCAATGTTGAAAAGCCCGCCCGCCGGCATGGTGTAATATAGGTGCTCGTGCAGCATCACCAGCCCGGGAATCAGCGTTTTGCCCGTACAGCTGATAACCTGGGCCCCGGGCGGCACCTTTACTTTTTTGGTGGGCCCCACCTGCGCGATGCGGCCGCCGCGCAACAGCACGGTTTGGTGCAGCAGCGCCGGCCGGCCGGTACCATCGATGACCTTGGCGTCGGTGAGGGCCACCACGGGCGCGTTCACCTTGATGAAGGCCTGCACTTGCGGCGTGAAGGCCGGCGGGACCTGCGCCCGGCCGGGCGCGGCGGCGGCCAGGCCGAGGAGGGCCCCGAGCACGAGGCGAAGCTGGTACACTTTTTTCATGATTTATAATGGACGGAAGTTTGTGGAGGAAAAATACTTACCAAGTATGGAAGCCAAATGGTTGGCAGTGGCGAGCCTGCACGAGGCCCGGAGCAAAGTAATTCGACAGCCACGCATTGTGATTCAATGATATAAACGAAGCAGCCGCTTTATTATTTACCGCAATTTTAAATGGGGGTTTGATGAAGCTAATTTATTCATCTTTAGCATTAAACGTCGCCTTAATTCAGGGTCTAAGCGGTGTTTAAAATACCCGCACAACCATGCTTCCTCGTCTCAAATTTGCCGCCATTGCGTTGCTGCTGGCCGCGGGCAGCTTGCTCACGGGCCCGGCCCGCGCCCAGGCCCCCCCGCCCACCGATGCCGTCAGCTACCAGACCTTCTACGATGCCCTGAGCCCCTACGGCATTTGGGTGAACGACCCCGACTACGGCTACGCCTGGGTGCCCGGCGCGGGGCCCGATTTCCAGCCCTACCGCACCAACGGCCACTGGGTGTACACGGACTACGGCTGGACCTGGGTATCGGACTACCAGTGGGGCTGGGCCCCGTTCCACTACGGGCGCTGGCGCTACTCTGACGGCTACGGCTGGCTGTGGGTGCCGGGCTACACCTGGGGGCCCGCCTGGGTGGCGTGGCGCCAGAGTGCGGGCTACTACGGCTGGGCCCCGCTGGGGCCCCCGCCGGTGCGCAACGGCGTGCACATCAACATTGGCTTCTCGTTTTCGTTTGGCGATGCCCCGGCCGTACCCGACCGGTGGTGCTTCGTACCGGCGGCCTACGTGGCCAGTCCGCGCATCGCCACCTACTACGTGCTCCCCGCCCAAACCACGGTGGTGTACAACAACACGACAGTTATCCACAATACGTATGTAAATAACAACGTGAATGTTAACAACACAAATAACACGACGGTGGTGAACAACGGCGGCCCTGGCCACTCCGATGATGACCGGCGGACGGGCGCAGCCCGGGGCGGCCTGGGCCAGCCGGCCTACCCAGCGGGCCCAGCCCGAGCCGAAGTGGAAAAAGCCACCGGCCAAGCCATCAAGCCCCTGGCCGTGACTAACCGCACCACTCCGGGCACGGGCTTTCAAGGGCAGTCGCTGGCCCTGTACCGGCCCCAGGTAGCCGCCCCGCCCCGCCGCCCCGACCGGGGCAGTGGCGCAGGCCCAGTGGCCGCGCCGGCCCCCGCGCCGCAAAAAGTAATGCCCCTGGCCGAGGCCGCCACCCAGGCCCACCGCGCCAGCAATGCCAACCGGGGCCTGATGCGCGACAACGCCGTGCAGCACCTCAGCAGCACCGACCCCAACCCCATCCAGGACGCCCGGGCCCGGCAGGCGGCAACCCGGCCGCCAGGGCAGGCCGCTGCCCCCGGCACGCCGGGCCCGGTGCCAAACGGCAAAGCGCCCGCCAAAGGCAACCCCGCGCCCGATGCCACCGCGAGCCCCAACGCCACCGCAAGCCCCAACCCAGCCGGGGCTCCTAGCCTAACTGGGGCCCCCAACCCAGCAAATTCTAACCTTAACGCCCGGCCCAACCGCCCGGCCCGATTGGACGGCCAGCCCGACGGCAACCCCAGCCCAGGCAATGGCAATGGTAGCCCGGTCCCCCCCGCTCCCCGGCAGCCGCAGGCCGTACCGGCTAACCCGCGCCCCCACAACGCCCCGCCGGACCACGCCGCCAACCCGCAGCTAGGCCCGCCCGGCCGCGGCAACCAGCCAAGCATCCCCAACGGCGGCCTCGCGCCCAACAACGCGCCTCCGACCAACCGGGCCCAGCGCCCGGCCCCGCAGCCCAATCAACAACCGCCAACGGGCCAGCTGGCTCTGCGGCCGGCCAACCAGCAGCGCCCCCCGGCGACGGCCCGGCCGCAGGCGGCCCCGCGCCCGGGGCCCGCGCGGGCCCCGGCTCCGCGCCCCGCCGCGCCGCACCCGGGCGAGGGCGAGCACGAACACCGTTAGCCTTGACGCACAACGGCCCCCGAACCTACGCCAGGTTCGGGGGCCGTTTTCTTTGAAGAAGGCCACGAGGAGGGGTAGAGCGGCCCGCTTGCGGGACCCGCCGGCTGGCTAGCTGGCTGGCTGGCTAGCTCTGGGGCGCGGGGGTGCCAGCAGCAGCCACGCGCCACACTCTGTTGCCGGCATCGTCCATTACCAGCAGGGCACCATCGGGCAAGGTTACCACGCCCACGGGCGGCCGTAGGCCTTGTCGGAGCCACCGCCGACGAGGGAGCCGATAAGGAAATCCTCAGGCTTGCCGGCCGGTTTGCCATCTTTGAAGGGTACGGATGCCACTTTGTAGCCTGAGTAAGCGGCGCGGTTCCAGGAGCCGTGCTCACCCACGAAGGCCTCGTTGCGGTACCTGGCGGGTAAGGCTTTCTGATCGTAGAACGTAAGACCCAGGGCCGCTACGTGGGGCCCCATGGGCACGTCGGGCACCAGGGCTTTCTGCGCCAGCTCGGGGTGCTCATCCTTGCGGTGGGGGTCCACGTTCTGGCCGTAGTACGAGTAGGGCCGGCCGTAAAAGCCGCCCTGCTGCACGCTCGTGATGTAATCCGGCACCAGCTCGTCGCCCAGCTCGTAGCGCTCGTTCACGGCCGCCCACAGCGTGGACGTGCCGGGGTAGTAAGCCAGGCCGATGGGATTGCGCAGGCTGCTGGCAAATATTTTCTCACCCGAGCCGTCGGAGTTAATTTCCAGAATATTGGCCCGGCGCACCTCGTTCTCGGGGCCGTGCTCCTGCACGTTCGAGCCCGAACCCACGGTTACGAAAATCGTTTTGCCGTCCTTGCTGGCCAGCAGGTTGCGGGTCCAGTGGTTGTCATGGTCACCTTCGGGCAGGCTCAGGATTTTTTGGCCCGCGCCGCTGATTTTGGTGGCCCCCAGCTACGGGTAGCGCAGAACACCGTTGGTGTTGGCCACGTAGAACGAGTTGCCCATTACCAGCATACCAAACGGCTAGTTGAGGCCGCTCAGGAACACGGTGCGGACGTCGGGCTTGCCGTCGTGGTCGGTATCACGCAGCAGCGTGATGCGGTTGGCGCTGGTGGCTTGCAGCGAGCGCGACTTATCCAGGTGCAACGCGGCGGCAATCTCCTTTTTGGTGCCTTTAGGCAGCGTAGTAGCCCCGGCAAAGAGTACGTCGCCATTGGGGGCCACGTAGGCCCAGCACGGGCTTTGCAGGTTGCCGGCAAATTCCGTCACGACGAAACCGGCAGGGCATGTTTAAAGTGCATGAGTACGGAAATATATGGTAGCTGATGGGGCCCCGGACCCACTAAAGCGCAACTGGCGGTCCGGCGTTTTACACCTTTCCTTCATGCTTGGTTGCCTTGGAGCCCCCAAACAAAAACGGCCCGCTTCGCAGCGGGCCGTTCTGGTAGCATCAGTTATTAGGCGAAGTGCCTATTTGCGTGATGCTTTTTTAGTGCGGGCTTTTTTGCGAGCCGGGGTAGCACCGTTGGGGGCCGTCTTGCCCTCCGCTTTCAGCTGGGCGATGGTTGGAGCCGGACCGTACTTGGCTTCGGCCGGGTTAGTTTCGCCAGTCAGGTAGGGGTCAAATTCTACGCGGCGGTTTTTGGCGCGGCCGGCAGCGGTCTTGCTGGTATCGAGCGGCTTGAGCTTACCGTAGCCACGGGCTTCGATGCGCTCGGCCGATACACCCTTCTTGAGCAGGTAGTTGCGGGCCGACGTAGCACGGTCGTACGAGAGGCGCAGATTATAGGCTTCACTGCCCTTGCTGTCGGTGTGGCCGGCCAGGCTGAGGCTGTAGTCGGGGAATTCACCCAGCGTTTGCGCTATCTGATCGAGCCGTTCGTTTGATACTGGCAGCAAGCGCGCCCGGTTGTACTCAAACTGAATGAACTTGGTGGCCTTCTGCTCGGGCGACATTTCGGGGCAGCCGTTGGCGTTCACCTTCGTGCCGGCCGGGGTGTTGGGGCACTTGTCCTGGGCATCAGCCACGCCGTCGCCGTCCGAATCAATGGGGCAGCCGGTGGCGTCCACTTTCACGCCAGCCGGGGTGCCGGGGCACTTGTCCTTGTCGTCTGATACGCCATCGCCGTCGGTATCAAGCGGGCAGCCGGTGGCGTCCACTTTAGTGCCGGCGGGGGTGTTGGGGCACTTGTCGTCGCCGTCGGCCACGCCGTCACCATCCGCATCCGGGCAGCCTTGCAGGGCAGCCAAGCCCTTAACGTCGGGGCACTTGTCCTGGTAGTCGGGCACGCCGTCGCCATCCGTGTCGATGGGGCAGCCGGTGGGGTCCACTTTCACGCCGGTGGGCGTATCGGGGCACTTGTCTTTGCGGTCGGGCACGCCGTCGCCATCGGTGTCCTTGGCTTTGCCCAGGGCCAGCGTCAGGCCTACTGAGTGCACCAGGAAGTCGTCGTAGCGGTTATCGGTCGCGCTGTACACGTTGTCCGTGCGCTCGGTCAGTGGGTAGTGGTAGGCCGTTTGCAAGTCGAGGAACAAGGCCGGCGACAGGCGGAAGCGCAGCAGGGCCCCACCCATGAAGTCGGGCCGGCCGATAGCGTTGTCGAAGTTATTCGTACCGTTGTTGCCCACGCTGTGTGCCAAGTACATGCCCACGCCACCGAAAATAGCCGGCTGAATGAACGCGTCTTCTTTCAGGATACGCCCGTTGTTGAGCTTCAGCTTCAGAAACAAGTCCACGAGGCCCGACTTCACGTCGTAGCCCGAGGCCTGTCCGTAAGGCTGGTTTTTGGGGAAGCGGTAGAGCTGGTAGTTGCCCATCAGGCCCAGGTCGAACGAGGGCGAGAGGTAGCGCGTGATGGCAGCGCCGCCGCCAAAGCGCAGGCCCTCGCGGCCCAGGTTCCACCAGTCGGTGCCGATTTCGCCGCGGTATTGCAGCACGCTGACGTTGCCGCTGATGGCAGTTTTGTGGTCGGCCGTTTGCGCGTGCGCGCCAAACGAAGCCCCTAGCGATGCCGCAGCAAGCACGGCACCGGACGCCAGGGTCCGGGTAGAGAAGAGGTTTAATTTCATACGGGGTGAAAGAAAGAGTAACAGTTTCTTAATAATGTTAAGGCCCTATACTTTTTTACCCGTAAAAAGTTGCCCTTTGTAGCAGCCTTGGGGCCCTAATGCCTT
The DNA here is from genome assembly GCF_003149515.1 of Hymenobacter nivis. Taxonomy (NCBI): domain Bacteria; kingdom Pseudomonadati; phylum Bacteroidota; class Cytophagia; order Cytophagales; family Hymenobacteraceae; genus Hymenobacter; species Hymenobacter nivis. Next base: position 4,319,285 of record NZ_CP029145.1, on the reverse strand, counting down.
ACATCCGGCCGTAATTGAGTCCCAAAATCAGCACAATACCAATGACCATGAGAATGAGGTAGGTTTCAACGGCGCCGGTTTGCACGTAGCGCAACAGGTAGCCGCTACCCTGCACCGCCCGCCCAAAGCCGTTGGTAATGGGGTTGATGACGCCGTTCTCCACGAACTTATAGAGGCCGCGCGACAGGGCCATGGTGGGCTTCACAAACAGCGCATCGTACAGCTCGTCGATGTAGTACTTGTGGTACACCAGGTTTTCGGGGGCCGAGCGCGGGGCGTCATCGGCCACCGGGCGCTCGGCGCGGGCCACGTACAGCACGTAGGCCAGCACGATGCCGAGCACGCCGGCCGCCACCGACAAGCCAATGAGCATCAGCTCAGTACCGTGGTCGGGCTCAAGGGCAAAGGCGGCCGGGTTGAGGCGGCGCGAGTAAGTGAAAATCGGGGCTAGGAAATCGGCCAGGTAGTGCTTGCCCACCAGCATGGGGGCCCCCATGAAGCCGCCCACGGCGGCCAGAATGGCGAGCACAATGAGCGGCAAGGTCATGCTGGCCGGCGACTCGTGCAGGTGGTGCTTCTGCTCGTCAGTGCCGCGGAACTCGCCGAAGAAGGCCAGGAACAGCAGGCGGAACATGTAGAACGCCGTGAGGAACGACGTGAACAGGCCCACGGCCCACATCAGCTTGTTGTGCTCATAGACGTGGCTCAGGATTTCATCCTTGGAGAAAAAGCCCGAGAACGGCGGGATGCCCGAAATGGCCAGGCAGCCAATGAGGAAGGTGAAGAACGTGATGGGCAAGGCTTTGCGCAGGCCGCCCATGCGGCGCAGGTCCTGCTCGTTGCTCATGGCGTGGATGACGGAGCCGGCCCCGAGGAACAGAAGGGCCTTGAAGAAGGCGTGGGTGAGCACATGGAACAGCGACGACGAGTAGCCCATCACGCCCAAGGCCAGAAACATGTAGCCGAGCTGCGATACCGTGGAGTAGGCCAGCACTTTCTTGATGTCGTTCTGGGCCAGGCCAATGGTAGCGGCGAAAAAAGCCGTAGCCAGGCCAATGATACCCACCACCTCCAGCGTTTGGGGCGCGAGCGTGAAGAGTACGTTGGCCCGCAGCACCATGTAGATGCCGGCCGTGACCATGGTGGCGGCGTGGATGAGGGCCGACACCGGCGTGGGGCCCGCCATAGCGTCGGGCAGCCAGGTGTAGAGCGGCAGCTGGGCCGACTTGCCCATGGCGCCTACAAACAGCAGTAGTGTGATGGCCGTGCAAATACCCACGGTGTAGGGCCCAAATTCCATCAGCGAGGCTTTTTGGAATACTTCGCCGTACTGCACCGAGTTGAAGGCGAGGTAGATGAGGAAGATACCCAGCAGGAAACCTAAGTCGCCGATGCGGTTGATGATGAAAGCTTTCTTGGCGGCGTTGTTGTAGCTGGTGTTGGTATTCCAGAAGCCGATGAGCAGGTACGAGCACAGCCCCACGCCTTCCCAACCGATGAAGAGGATGACGAAGTTGGAGCCCAGCACCAGCACCAACATGCTGAAAATAAACAGGTTCAGGAAGCTAAAGAACTTGCCCACGTTCTCGTCATGCGCCATGTAGCTGATGCTGTAGACGTGGATGAGGAAGCCCACGCCGGTCACGAGCAGCAGCATAATCAGGCTGAGCTGGTCGATCTGGTAGCCAAATGGGATTTGCAGCGAAGCCACGGATATCCAGTCGAATAGCTCGACGGTGTAGGCGCGGTGCACCGTGGTGCCGGGCAGGGCCCAACCCGCCGCCGGGTGCAAAAAGCTCCAGAACAGGAACGCGGAAATCAGAAACGAGCCCAGCACCGTGACGCTGCCGATAAGCCCGGCTACTGTGGCCGGCAAGCGTTTGTTAAGCAGGCCATTCAGCAGGAACCCCAGGAAGGGCAGCAGCGGAATGAGGACGTAGAGAAGGGTGGTATACGGCGCGTTGGGGCCGGGGATGACGGTTTCCATCGGTGAATGGGGGAAGGAGCGGAGGAGTGAATGAAGTGGGACGAGCAGGATGTGGAGCGAATGGCTTTGGCACATTCACTCACCCCTACGCTCACTCACCACTTGAGCCGGCTCAGCAGGTTGACGTCGGTGGTTTGGAAATTGCGGTAGATCATGACGATAATGCCCAGGCCCACGGCCACTTCGGCGGCCGCAACGGCCATGATGAAGAACACGAATACCTGCCCATTGGGGTCGGAGCGGTAGGCCGAGAAGGCCGTCAGCAGCACGTTCACGGCGTTCAGCATCAGCTCGATGCACATGAAAATAATGATGGCGTTGCGCCGGGTGAGCACGCCCACCACGCCGATGGAAAACAGGGCCGTGGCGAAAAAAATGTAGTACTGTAGCGGAACAGTACGGATAACTTCGGGAATGTTGGCTTCCATGCGGGGCGGAACGTGCGGAGAATTGGACCGGGTTTGGGCCGTATTTTGGGCAGGCAAAGGTATCCTGAAAAAGCAAAACCCCCGCCGGTTAAAGTATTGAGGCCGGGGGCCCGTCTGCTTGCCCACCATGGAAAACCTGGCTTTTTCGCTCCCCAGTCCTATCCTCCCGATGACGGCATCGCAGCAAGACCGGCAAATTGCCGACGCCGTGCGCCAGCAGCGGCCCCGGCTGCTGCAATTCATCCGCCGCCGCATTCCTGATGAGGCGGAGGCCGAAGACCTGCTGCAAGACGTGTTTGCCGAGCTGGTGGAAAGCTACCGCCTGCTCAAACCCGTGGAGCAGGCGGCCGCCTGGCTCTTCCGGGTGGCCCGTAACCGCATCATCGACCTGTACCGGCGCCAGCGGCCGGTGTCGCTCGAAGCGGCGTTTGGGGCCGCCGAGGCCGACCCCGACGGCGAGGGCCTGCTGCTGGCCGACTTGCTGCCGGCCCCCGACGATTCGCCCGAAAACCGCCTGCTGCGCGAAACCCTGATGGAGGCCCTGGCCGATGCCCTGGCCGAGCTGCCAGTGGCCCAGCGCGAGGTATTCGTGTGGCACGAACTGGAGGACAAGAGCTTCAAGGACATGGAAGCCGAAACCGGCGTGCCGCTCAAAACCCTGATTTCGCGCAAGCACTACGCCGTTCTGCACCTGCGCAAACGCCTGCAAAAGCTCTATACCGAGCTGTTCACGGACTAGCCGGGGCCCCCGGGGCCCTCCTGCATTTTACCGACTCAACTTAATTATTACCCTATCATGAACCGTCAATTCTGGCTGCTGCGCGGCCTCAAATTCATTATTTTTGCCAGCCTGTTCGTCACGGCTGTGCTCTTCCTCACCCAGTATTTGTGGAACTGGCTGGTGCCGGTGCTCTTCCACGGGCCCCTAATTACCCTCGGACAAACCTTTGGGCTGCTGCTGCTCAGCCGTTTGCTATTTGGCAGCTGGGGCGGGCGCCGCGGCAACTGGGCCCAGAAGCGCCGCGCCTGGCAGCAGCGCATGGCCGGCCGCCTGGAAAACCTCAGCCCCGAAGCCCGCGAGAAATTCCGCCAGCAAATGCAGGCCAAGTGCGGCGGCATGGGCTGGATGCGCCGGCCCGAAGCCGCTGAGCCAGCGCAACAGCCCGCGTAGGGCCCCGGGGCCCTGATTTATTCGCCGGCAACAATCGGCCACAGAGAAGGCGCAGCTCCGATGGGGCTGCGCCTTCTCTGTGGATGTATTATTTCGAGCGTAAGTGGTAGCGTTTTAGAACGTCATGCTGGGCGCAGCCGAAGTATCTCTACTCCTCAACTAATCAAATCATTTAGTCAGTGGGAGAGATGCTTCGGCTGCGCTCAGCATGACCCGCTAACGAGTTTTAAACGATCTGTCTCGGCTATATCGGGGCCCTACAGCTTGAGGTCCTTGGTGTTGTCGTCGAGTTGGCGGTCGATGACGAGGTGGTTGGGGTCGATGGCGACGGAGGCGGGCTTCTGGCGCACCACGAAGCGGAGCTGGTTGTCGCCGGCGTGGAGGTGGCGCTTCACGAGCAGCATTGGCGCCACGGGCTTTTTGTCGGGCCCCAGGGCGGGGAAAATGGCCACGGGCAGGGCGTCGCGGGTTTGGTCGGCGGGGTGCTGGTTGCCCAGGCTGTCGGCGTAAAATTTGGCCGACTTCACCGTGAAATCGACCTGGTAGCGGCCGTCGGGCAGCTTCTTGGCGCTGGCAGCCGTCACGCGGTTATCGAACAAGGTGATGCGCTCGAACTGGTCGGTGATGTAGGGCTGGAGCGAGTCGGGCGCGGCCCGGCGCAGGTAGCCGATGAACTCGGGCGAGTTGGTGTAGGGCGGGCCCTGGAAGGCCACGGCGGCCACGTACTTCTTCAAGGCCCCGTTCAGCACGGCTTCGCCCATGGCATCCTGCAAGCCATACATCACCACCGAGCCCTTAGCGTAGTGGATGTACTGCTGGTTTTCGACCAGGGCCAGCGGCACTTCCTTCTTGCGCTCGAAGGCGCGGCCGGTAAGGTAGCGGTTCATGTCGAACTTCAGGAAGCGCTGCATGGCGGCCGGGCCGTTGTGGCGGCGCAGCACCATCAGGGCCGAATACTCAGCCATGGCTTCGGCCATCAGCGTGCTGCCCTGCACGTTGCCCCCGATGACCTGGTGGGCCCACCACTGGTGCGCCACCTCGTGGGCCGTCACGTAGTAGGGATAGTTCAGGTCCTCGGGGTCTTTGTCGTTCACGTTGGCAATGAAGCCGATGGCCTCCGAAAACGGCACCGTGTTGGCGAAGCTCTGGGCGAAGGCCTGGTAGCGCGGAAACTCCAGGATGCGCAGCTGCCGGTGCTGGTAGGGCGAGAAATTCTTGGAGCAGTACGCCAGCGCGTCGCGGGCCCCGGCGGCCATGCGCTGCAAGTTGTACTCGTGGCCCGGCTGGTAGTAGATGGTGATGGGCACGGTGCGGTGCCCCACCGAATCCACCCACTGGCTCTTGTACTCCTGGTAGCGGGCCGAGAGAAAGGTGTAGAAGTTGAGCATCGGCCGGTCCATCACGTAGGTGAAGTAGCGGCGGCCGTCCTTCACCCACTCCTTCTGGAGGTAGCCGGGGGCCACGGCCGTTTGGTCGGCCTCGGTGCTGACGGTGGTGCGGAAGCGAATCCAGTCGGCGTCCTGGCTGATGTAGGTGTTCTGGCGGGCCTTCAGGTCGTTCACCTTGGCCATGCGGGGCTTGGGCTTCAGGCCGTAGCTTTTACGGTCCTGGTCGCCGCTCAGCTCGGCGCCCTCGCGGTAGCCCAGGCCGGGCAGGTAGCCGCTGCTGAGGAAGGTGCCGTTGTACACAATGTCGGTATTCGAACCCGCGCTGGGGAAGCCGCGCTCCTGGTACAGGATGTCCATGCCGAGCGCCAGCGAGTCGCCGGGGGCCAGGGGCCGGGCCAGGCGGTAGAGGCGCACGCCGTAGGTGGTGTCGTTCAGGGCCAGGGTGGCCTGGCCGGGCTGGCCCAGCGTGAGGGAGCGTACGCGGGGGTTTTGCTCCACGGGAATGCTCACGATGACGGTATCGAGGGCGCGTGTCTGCTTGTTCACCAGCGTGAACCGGCCCCGGAAGCGCACGGCGCGGGTGCTCGGGAAAATCTCCGTGTTCAGGTCCACGGCCACGATGCGCGGCTGGGCCACGTCTTTGAGGCGACGGTACTGCTTCTCGTAGGCCACCTGGCCTTTCTCGCGTTCCTTGGGCGTCAGGTACTTATTCAACACGTTGGTGTTGTAAAAGATGTAGCCGCCCGCGCCCAGGCTGATGAGCAGGCCCAGGGCCAGGGTGGCGGTGCTGCCGGGGCCCCAGCGGCGGCGGGCTTCGCGCAGGCGGGCGGCGTCGGTGCCGCGCACCCAGAGCAGGTTGGCGGCCAGCACCAGCAGCAGGGCCACGCCGGCCCACAGCAGCTTCGTCCACCAGAAGGCGGGCAGGAAGTGGCCGTAGCCGTTCATGGCCGAGTAGGGCCCCGGCGTGGGGCCCCCGGCGTAGCTGAACAGGCGGTGCCCAAGGCCAAGCTGGCTCCGGAACAGGTTGGCCACGTAGTAGGCCACCACCACGAAGAAGCCCAGGTACTTGTTGTTCACCACCACCTGCGTTACCATCGCCAGCACGCACATCAGCAGCAGAAACGGCAGCTCGTAGCCGAAGAGCGCCTGCACGTACAGGCCGATTTCGTAGTGGAAATACCCTTTCGCGGTTTGCACCACCAGACCGCAGGCCATCACCACGGCCAGTAGCACCACCTGCACCAGGCCCAGGGCGGCCAGCTTGCTCAAAAACGGCACCCAGCTGGGCACTGGCACGGCGTCGGTAATCTGGGCCACGCCGGCCTGGCGCTCGCGCCAGACAAGCTCGCCGCTGTAGAAGATGATGATGGCTAGAAAGAACAGGAAAAACGAGCCCAGCGAGAAGTCGATAATTTCGCTTGTGACGGGGTACGTGGGCGTGTCGAAGGTTTTGCCCACCTGCGCCGACGTGGCCAGCAGAAAAATGACCCCCGCCCCGGCAATGGCCGCGAAGTAGCGGCTGCGCACAATGCCCCGAAACTCCAGCTTGGTGAGGCTCCACCACTGCTGCCGGTGCATGGCGCCCGAAAATACCTGCGCCACGCGCGGCAGGTGCAGGCCGCCGGCCGGCACCGGGGCCAACTCGGCCGCGGGGGCCCCGGCGGCGCGGCGCGTTTTCTTCGACACCTTCTCCGAGGCGAAGGCCGAGAAGCGGAAGCGCGCGTAGCACAGGCCCAGCAGGGCCCCGGCCACGGCCAGCCACACTGCGCGGTTCAGCAGCACGTAGCTGGAGAGGGGCAGCAGGAGGCGGTTTTTCTCGGCCGAGGTCCAGTAGCGGGTCGTGAAATCGACGGCCGCGATGCCGAACGTGTCGAGGGCCGCCACGAGGTGCTCGTTTTTGAGGTCCTGGAGGTACGAATTGGCCACCAGGTAGGTAATCAGCAGCAAAATGGAGCCCAGGTAAGTGCTTAGGATATTGCGCGAAAGGGTGGCCAGCGTAAAAAACACGGCCCCCGAAAACAGCAGGTTGGGCAGCACCAGCACCAGGTAGGGCCACAGGTAGGTGCCGGGCGGCGCGTGGGCCAGGAAGCGGTCGGCCTCCACCCAGGGCATTACGCCGGCCAGTGCCGCCCCAACCCCAATGCCGCTGAACACCAGCACGGCAATGAAATACGAGCCAAAAAAGCGCCCGCCCAGGTAGCCCCACTTGCTGATGGGCGTGGTATAGAACAGCGGGTGCGTGCGGTACTCGAAGTCGCGGTACACCGGGTTGCCCATCAGCGAGGAGGCGATGATGACGCCGAACACGCTCAAAATCATGGTGATGATGTTGAGCGAGAACGGCGAGTTAATCTTCACTGTTTGGCCGTCGCCGCCCAGGGAGATGTTCACGCCCGTACCAAAGCCGCCGCCCGAGGCCGTGACCAGCAAAAAGGCCATTAGAAACAGCAGGAAGAAATAAATCCAGGTAGCCGGCCGCTTGAGCCGGTACTTCAGTTCAAAAAGAAAAATGGGAAGGAACATGATGGTTCGCTTTAAAATCAGAGAGGAAGACGAGGCCGTCATGCTGAGCCTGTCGAAGCACCTCTACCGCAGCAGCAATCATTGATTATTAGCGCAGTAGAGATGATTCGACAGGCTCAGTATGACGTTCAGTTAGCAGCTTAGGCAGCCATTATTGCCCCGCTTTTACTCCGCACTTCGTACCGCTGAATCTCCGCGAAGTACACGTCCTCTAAGTCCGGGCTCACGGCTTCGAAGCCGCTGTCGGGGGCCCCATCGGCCAGGACGTGCACCACGGTTTTGCCCGCAAACAGGCGCGAGCTGATGACTTGGTGGCTGGCTTGCAGCGCCGGCAGCTCGGCCTTCTCAATCAGCTTCTTCCAGATTTTACCCTTCAGGTTGTTCATCACCGTGAGCGGGTCGCCGGTGAGCAGCACTTCGCCCTTGTTAATGATGGCCATGTGCCGGCACAAGTCGCTCACGTCGCTGACGATGTGCGTGCTAAGAATCACCACCAGGTTCTCGCCGATCTCGCTCAGCAGGTTGTGGAAGCGGTTGCGCTCGGCGGGGTCGAGGCCGGCCGTGGGCTCGTCCACGATGATGAGGCGCGGGTTGCCCAGCAGCGCCTGCGCAATGCCGAAGCGCTGCTTCATGCCGCCCGAGTAGCCGCCCACGTACTTTTTGCGCACGTCGTAGAGGTTGGTTTGGTGCAGCAGGGCGGCCACCATTTCCTGGCGCTCCTTGCGGCTGGCAATGCCCTTGAGGGTGGCGAAGTGGTCGAGCAAATCCTCGGCGCTCACGCTGGGGTACACGCCGAATTCCTGCGGCAAATAGCCCAGTACGCGGCGCACGGCCTCCTTATCGTGCAGCACGTCGATGCCGTCGAGCACGATGCTGCCCGTGTCGGCGTCTTGCAGCGTGGCAATGGTGCGCATCAGGCTGCTTTTGCCCGCCCCGTTGGGCCCCAGCAGGCCAAACATACCGTTGGGAATGTCGAGGCTGACGTTTTTAAGCGCCTGGGTGCCGTTGGGGTACGTTTTGGAAAGGTTGGTAATAGTGAGGGACATGGGCAGAAAAAAGGCAGAGGGGGTGGAAAATAACTTGTGGCGGCACCGGCGCCATTGCAGCGGCTGCCTATGGATGCCGAAAGTAGGCGAATGGTTGCCCAAAGTGCGGCCAACGGGCCAGCAAACTGTTGTTAAGCAGCGCTAAATGGCCGCAGGGCGGGTGCGGCGGGCTAGGCAGCGGGTAGCAGCGGCTGTTGCACCGGCCCGCCGGCCCAGCGAACGGTAGCGGCCAGCCACTCGGCGTAGAAGTGGGCGCTGCCCTGGCCGATGCTGCGGGGCAGCGCCTGCAAGGCGGTTTGGGCCAGGGCCAGGGCCTGCGCGGGGTCGCCGGCCAGGCGGGCCAGGGCGGCTTCCACGCGGGCCGTTACATCGGCCGTGACCAAGACGCTGGGCTGCGCCTGCGCCTGCGCCCGAAAGGCGCGGGCGGCGGGCAAATCGTGCTGGTAAGCGGCCGCGAAAAACGCCGATTCCAGCCAGCCACCGGCTTGCATGGCCGCCGGCTGCTGGGGCAGTTGCACCCGGTAGGCGGCCAGGTGCTGGCCGGCTTGCTCAATTTGCTGGGCATCGAGCGCTGCCAGGTAGAGGTAGTAGTGCGCGTAGAACTTGAAGGGCAGCTCCTGGGGCAAGGCGGCCGCGGCCGTGAGCAGGGCCTGCGGCAAGTGGCGGGGCCGGGTGCCGGCCATGGAGCGGGCCGTGGCCGTAATCAGGGCCAGGTCGAGCTGGCCAGCCGCGTCGCCCCGCCACAAGTGCAGCAGCCGGCCGCCATCGCTGTAAAAGCCGCCCAGGTGCATGGGCACCAGCGTCAGCACCGCCAGCAGCGCCGAAATAACGCCGCTCACGGCCAGCGCCGCCGCCAGCACCTGGCCCACGGCCGAGGCAGCGGCGGGCAGCAGGGCATAGGTGCCCAGCGCCACGGCTGCCCACGCCACACTGCCCAGCGGCCCACCCGCGGCAAAGACCATAAACCGCCGGCGCAGGTCGCCCTCGTTGAGCGGCAGGCACAGGGCCATGCCACCGGCCAGGTTCAAATTCTGGCAGTGGTCCAAAGCGGGGTGATATTCTATTTTCAGTTATTGGCACATTCTAATGGGAACCACTTGAATAGAGTCAGAAAAGCGGAAAACAGTGTGTCAAGAAGCAGAATTAAATGCTGGAATCACCCCGCTTTGGACCACCGCCCAAATTCTTATTCCAGGCAAAGCGCAGCCGGCCCGCTTCACGCTTCCACAGCAGGGGCCCCACCACCAGCCAGCGGAACTGGAAGCGCTGCGCCTGCCCCGCCAGCACGTGGCCTAGCTCGTGCAGCAGCACGGCCAGTAACCAGGCCACCGGCAGCAGCGCCAGCAAGCCGGCCACCTGCCCCCGGCTCCAGGCCGCATGGGGCGGCAGCTGCGGGCCATACTTGCCGATCAAGTGCCCGATCACAGCGCCAAGGCCGGCGAACAGAACGAAACGAAGGTACTTGGGCAATTTTTTCATGGATGGGAAGGAAGGCAAGTGCTGAGCGGCTGCGCCGCCGGCACCGGGCACGCAGCCGGGGCAGGTTTTATCCCCAGCAGTGCCAAAGGTGACCTTTGCACTGGTTTCAGCGCCACGGCAAATAGACAGTTGGCAATCCTGGGGCCCGTGGACAGTAAATAAGGAGCGGGCAGGGCAGTAAATGAACGACCACTGAATCGGTGACGTAAGCAATTCATTACACCGGGTCTATACCAAAGTATAGAAATTCGTTCTGGGTGCGCCGTAGGCCGGAAAGGACCGTTGGCCGGGCGTAGCGGCGCGCCGGCCGAAATGCTGCCCGGGGGGCCCCGAGGGCCCCATAGTTTTGAATTATTCAAGCAAAAAATTAATCCTGCCGCTACCCCATTGCCCTCCTGTGAAAAGATATTACCACTCCTGCCTATTCCTGTTCTTAACCTTCGCGGCCGGGCTTAGCCCCGCCCAGGCCCAGGCCAGGCTGCCGCGCCCCAGGCTGCTGGCCGCCAACGCGCCACGCCCGGCTCCGATAGTGCCAGCCGCCGCACCGGCCGCGCCGGTAGCCGCGCCAGTAGCCGCGCCGGTAGCGCTGGCCGGCCGCGTCGAAACGACGGCCGGGGCCCTGCCCGGGGCCGTGGTGCGCCTACCGCGCTTCGGCCAGTCGTGCGTGACCGATGCGCAAGGCAACTTCCGCTTCACCCTCCCTGCCGGCACGGGCCCCGAGGCCGTGGTGGTAGCGTACGCCGGCTTTGCCGATGTGACGGCGGCCTTCCAGCCCGGCACCACGCTGGCCGTGGTGCAGCTGCTCACGCCGGTCAGCATTTCGCTCACCAAGCAGCAGCAGCTCAAGACCTACCTGAAAAACGCCCACCGCGCGGTGAAGCACGACCTGCGCCAGATCAGGTAGGGGCCCCGGGGCCCTAGCCGCCCTGCTTGCTGGCGCCGCCCTTGGTGTCGTCGTTGTTGATGCTCTTACGCTGGCGCCCCTGCTGCGCCTGCCCAAAGCGGTAGCCAAAGCTCAGGCGGAAAGACCGTTGGTAGGCGCGGTAATCGCTGCGCTCATCGAAAAAAGTCGTGGTGGTGTTGCTGCGGAAGGTCCAGTAATCGTTGAATGGGTTGGCCACGTTCAGCGTCAGGTCGGCCTTTTTATCCCAGAGGTCTTTCTTCACCCCGAACGAATAATAGAGGCTGGCGGGGCCCCGGCCCTGAATTTCGACCGAGGCCAGCGACCCGTTGACGAACGACTGCACCGTCAGGCCCTTGTCGAACTTATAGGCCGTGTTCAGGTTGAGGCCGGCCGTGAAGCCGCGGCGCTCGGTGTTCAGGGCCGGGCTGCGGCGCACGATGTACTGCACGTCGGGGCCCCCGCTCAGGTCCCACTGCGCCAGGGGCTTGGCCGAGCCGTAGAGGTTGAACTGGTAGAACGTATTGGCCGCCACGTTGGCGAAGGTTTGCACCGTTACGCTAGCGTCGGGCAGCACCCCGATGGGCAGCGGCGCGGTGGGGTTCAGGGTTGAGAAGCGCACCGACTCGATGGCGTTACCCGTGTGCCGCACCGAAGCCGAGGCGTTGAGCGTCACCGCTTTCACGGTCGTGTTGTAGCTCAGCTCGTACGAGTCGGTCAGCTCGGGATCGAGGGCGGGGTTGCCGTAGGAAATGTTTTTGGCGTCGGAGCGGTCCACAAACGGGTTGAGGTAATCGATAAACGGCCGGGTGATACGGCGGCTGTAGGCCAGGCGCAGGCTGGTGGCGTCGCTGAAGGCGTAGCGGGCGTTACCGTTGGGCAGCAACGTGTTGTAGCTTCGCTCGAAGCCTGAGCTACTGGTGCGGAAGTCGGCCGTCAGGGCCGTGCGCTCCACCCGGCCGCCGAGGCTGGCCGTGAGCTTGGGCCCCAGCCCGAACGAGTAGATGCCGTACACCGCCTGCACGTTCTGAGCGTAGCTGAAGTCGGTGGCGCGGCGCAGCGACTGAGCAAAACCGGGGGCGCGGGCCGGAAACAGCGTGTCGACACTAGCCACCGAGCCCGTGCGCCGGAAAATGGCTTTCAGGCCCACTTCCAACGTTTTCTTATCGCCCAGCGGCTGGGTGAAATCGGTTTGGGCCGTGAACTCGTGGCCCGGCGTGCGGCCCCGGTTCCGCTCGCGGTAGTCGGCCCGGCTACCGTCCAGCGCCACGCCCGAGTTAGTAAACTGGTCGAAATCGTAGCCAAACGTGCCGGGGTTGTAGGCGTACTGGGCCAGCACGCTCCATTCCTTGCGGGCCTGGGCAAAGGTGCGGGTGTAGGTGCCGGTGCCCTCCACGTTCAGCCCGCTGAACACGTTTTTGGTGGCGCGGGTGAAGAGCTGGTTTTGGCCGGCGTCGGGCGCGGTGTAGCGGTTCACCAGGTCGTGGGTGGTGTAGCCGCCGTAGCCGTTCACCGAGCCGGCCAGCGAAAAGCTGTGGTGCTCGGCGGGGTCGTAGTCGAGGCCCACCGTGCCGTACCCCCAGCCGCCGCGGTTGCGGTTGGCGCTACTTTGGCGCAGCGTGTCGGGGGCCCCGGTGCCCGCGTAGCCCAGCCGCTCGGTGCTCGATTGGCCGGGATTGTACCAGGCCCCCGCGTTGAGCGACGACGAAAACCCAACTTTACCCTTCCTGAAGTTCAGCACCGAGTTGAAGTTGGTATTGCGGTTGCCGCTGCTGAGGCCCACGCGGCCGTTCAGGCCCTGCTCCACCCCTTTTTTCAGCACGATATTGATGATGCCGGCCGTACCCTCGCCGTCGTACTTGGCCGGCGGCGTGGTGATGATCTCGACGCTTTTGATCTGGTCGGCCGGAATGCTTTTCAGCGCCTCGGCCAGGTTGCGGGCCAGTGTGGGCGAGGGCTTGTTGTTCACGAGCACTTTGAAGTTGGCCGAGCCGCGCATTTTCACGTTGCCGTCGCCGTCCACGGCCAGCAGCGGGGCCTTGCGCAGCACGTCGGCCGCGGTGCCGCCGGCGTTGCTCACGTCCTGGTCGGCGTTGTACACGAGGCGGTCGGGGCGCACCTCCACCACTGGCTTAGAGCCAATAATGACGGCTTCGCCTAACGCCTGGGCTGTGGCCCGCAGGCGCAGGGCCCCCACGTCGGTGAGGCCCGCGCCCACCACCACGGCGCGGGTGCGGGTGCCGTAGCCCACGTAGCTGGCCCGCAGCCGAAAAGCGCCGGCCGCCAGCTTAGTGAGGCTGAACTTGCCCTGGTCATCGGCCGCCACGCCAGTAATGGGCTTGTCATTGGGCGCCGGCGGCAGCAATACCACCGTGGCATAGGGCACCGGCTGGCGGCTGGCCGAGTCGAGCACCGTGCCGGTGAGCGCGCCGGTACTGGCCGCGGGGCCCTGGGCCGCGGCCGGCAAAGCAGTGGCTATTGCGAAGAGCAGGCCCAGCAGCCCACCCGTCGCGCAACGGGTAAAAAATCTCATGAGTTGTGGGTAGAAGGAAAGGGAACTGCCCACACAGATGCGGGCGGGCCCCGGATGGTTGCTTGCCGCGCTGCCAACCTGGCACCGCACGGCAGCTACCGGGGCCCCGGGCCAAATGTTACCACGGTTCTCAGAAAGTGCGTAGCCAGCGGGGCCGGGTATGGGGGCCAGGGGGCAGGTTGCAGCGTTTTTCACGGCCGAAGCGAGGGTTGGTGAGGACGAAGGCAAAAGTCCTCCCCTGCCCCACGGCCGGCGCTCCAAGCCATAATCTGGCCCGTCCCAACTTATGATTTGGGCCGCATTACCTCGCTGGGAGCCTGGTCCAGCAGCTTCTTGAACACGCGGTTAAACGTTGATTTTAAGTTAAATCCGCTCTCCAGCGCCACTCCCACCAGCGAGTAGTGCCCGAAGCGCGGGTCGGCCAGCTTGCGGCGCGCCTCCTGCACCCGGTAGGTATTCACAAAGTCGTTGAAGTTTTGCCCGCAGCCCGCGTTGATGACCTTGGAGAGCAGCGCCGGATGCGTGCGCAGGCGGTGGGCCAGCTCGGCGAGGGTCAATTCGGGCTCCAGCCACGGCTGCTCGTCGGCCATCAGGGCCAGCAGTTTATCGCGCCAGGGCCCAAGTTCGGGCGGCAGCGGCGCGGCGGGCAGCGCCCCCCCCGCAGCGGCAGCCGGGCGGCCGGCCGCCACCAGGGCCCTCGGTCCCCGGGGCTCAAAGCCAGCGCCGCTACCGGGCAGCGGCGCGGCTGCATCCGCCACCGCGGGCACCGCCGGGGCCCCAAAGCGGAGCGGGCTTGTGGCGGCCGCGTAGTTTGCCTGGATGCCTACCACAATCAGCCCGTATATAAGGATGCCGCGCAGGGCGAAAAAATTCCAGGCCGCGTCGTAGCTAAACTCGAACGCCGTATTCAGGGCCGTATACAGCAGGCCCAGCGTCAGAACCAGCAGTTGCAGCAGCAGCAGCTGCCGCAGCCCGGCAAAGCGCAGGCGCTCGGGGTCTGAGAAGTTGTCGTCGAGGTAGCGGCGGTAGCGGCGGTACTCCGCCCACATCCGCAGCCCGTAGCCCAGCAGCAGCCCGTGGCTGAGCAGCGCCAGCGGCAAGGCCAGTGCGTCGAGGGCCGTGGCCGCTGCGCCCTTTGTACCAAAAAAATCGGGCAGCGGCCGGCCCTGCATCCCGCGCCACCACCCCAGGTCGTAAGCCGCCGCCGCTGCAAACAGGCCCAGCTCCAGCAGCGCCGGCAGCCAGTGCGCGGCCAGCGGCCGCCAGCGGAATTCCTGGTTGGTGAGGCTGCGAAAATACAGGTAGTAGCCCACGCCCAGCGCCGTACCCAGGTGCCAGGGCACGTAAAACATCACCGTCGAGTGCCCGTCGTGGCTATCGAACCAGCCCGCGTAGCCCAGCATCCACTGCGTCACGCTGATAGTAGGCAGCGCAATGAGCAGCGCCAGCAAGGCGTCGGCGGGGGCCCCACGCCGCAGGGCCCGGCCCAGCAGCCACAGCGCAGCCACCGCCCCCGGCACCACAAAGGGCAATAGCAACGCGCTGCGGGGGCCAAACTGGAAGAACATAGCGATAAAAATACGCCTCCGGGGCCCCGGTTCCTGTTGGCAATTCCACTCTTAGAGCAGTTTGAGTTGGCTAGAACGGTTTCGGAGTTCGCGTACCGTTGCACCACGTAGTATGGGCTGTGCTCGTCCCCACCCGTCGTTGAATGAAATTAGCGGCGCTGTACAGCGCCACCACCGCTATCGTTCGCGACTGTGGCAAGGTTAACCACCGCAACGACCCGTTTTTCCCCTGCGCCCACAACGGGCGCGCATTTGCCCACGCTACTGGGCCGGCGCATGCTCGACGCGGCCGGCCACAAGCCCTGGGGCCTGCCCCACTTGCTCGACGCCATGGATCGGTAGAAGTTCGGCGACCACAAGGGTACCCTTTCGCTGCCGCTACTGGCGGACGTGTTTGGTATTCCCCCGCCTAAAGACTACCGCGACGGCTCGCAAGTGGACCACGCCTGCTAGGCCGAAAAAGACCTGGCCAGCATCGTCCGGTATTGCCAGAAAGACGTCGAAACCACGGCCCGCACACTCCTGCACTACACCCACCAGCAAACCCTCTGGGGCGCTGTGCAGCCCACCCGCTTGCCCTGGGGCCCCACCGCGGGGCCCGCCCCTACCGCGTAGCCGCCTTCTATACCTTATATAACAATAGCCAGACCCGGGTAGCCCAGCAGGCTACCCTTTTTCGTGCCTACGCGCAGCACCCTTAAAACGAGCCCCAGGCAACTAGCTTTAGTTAATACTATTTGTACATTTATTATTTTTTATAGAATTATGATTTCTCTTAATGTTTAATAAATTATTTTTCTTTTTTAAGTACAATAATATTTTATTTTTTATGGCATAAAAAGAGAAATAAGTCTACAATTTGATTTTTAGTCCTATATTTGTCTATCGCAAAACAGCTGGCCAGCGAGTTGCACCTAAATTATAAGCTGTTGTTTATTATTGGAATATTTATAATTTTATAAACCCCTATTCCTCCTATCAGATTTTATATTTGGTTCCACTCTCTACTAGCTTTTATATGAATTTCCGCTTCTTAACCCTTGTGGTAGGCCTGGTGGCTGGGCTGGTTAGCCACCAGGCGTTGGCGCAGGTGGTGGCCCCGAGCCAGGGCGGTGAAGTCAGTGTCATTCACGTCACGGCTACTACTATGGAGTTGAGTTTTGGCAACAGTGGCAACGGTCAAGGCCGTATGGTTGCCATTGCCGCCACTCAAGGGGGGATGCCAGTTCCGCTGGCTGCTACCGACGGCCGCTTTTACAATGCCGCTACTGCATTCGGCCAGGGTGCCCCTCTAGGTACAGGCTACGTGCTATACAGCGGCACGGGTCATACCCTTACTGTTACAGATTTGCAGCCTAATACATACTACTACATTACTAATGCAGAGTATAACACCGATGGAACCGCTATTGCTTATAATACCCGTGGCAGCAGCATGGCAACGTCTACCCGCATTGCCTCTGCTGCTCCGGGGCCCCTGCCCGTTGAGTTGACAGCATTTGCTGGTACGGTAGATACCCGCGACATGGTTCAATTGCGTTGGGCTACAGCTACTGAGCGTAACACGAGCTACTTTGCTCTTGAACGCTCGACCGACGGGATATTATTTACCGAAGCCGATCGGGTAACGGCAGCAGGCACTAGCACGCAACTTTTAGCATACAAGTGGCCTGACCCCCGGAAGCTGACTGTACCTACCCACTACCGCTTACTGCAAGCCGACAATGACGGCGCAGTTCATTACAGCAACGTAATAACCCTATCTCCTACGCTACCGGAGGCTCAGCACATCGAAGTATATCCCAATCCCAGCGCGGGACAGCCGCTGCAATTGCATTTGCAGGGCTTCGGTGGCAAAAGCCTCACTATTCAATTATCCGATGCCATGGGCCGCCCTGTAATGGCCCAAGCGCTCACGCCGGCCGAAGCGCAATACCTCGCCCCGTTGGCTCTACCCCAAGGGCTAGCACCTGGCACTTACCTCATCACATTAACGGGCTTTGGCAGCCCCATTCAAAAACGCATTGTTGTGTCTAATTAAATTGTAATATTCAAATTGAAAACGCTACTCCGCTTAAAATTTATCCATTGCACTGCTATGGCGATTCTACCGCCACTATTTCCTATCAACGTGCTTCAATTTAATAATCAGCGATATACCTCCACTAATACGTGTCTTATTTAAGCCGGCCACTTATTGTTATCTAGGCCGGGTATCTACTATTACTAGGCGAGGGCCCCTCCATTCAGGAGGGGCCTTTTTTTGTTTTTTTAGCCATTGCCTCCCTAACTATCCAAGCCGTAACTAAAAAGTAATACTGGGTGCCTAATACTGACTGCAAAGCGCTCGTGCTACCTATAGCATATTCACGGCATCAAATTGAATCTACACCGCTATTGGCGAGAAACGTTTTGCACAAAATGGAGATAATCAATATTTTCTTGTATAAAACCACCCAATCATGCAGATCAACGTATATTTGTCTGTCGTTTACTCATGTTATTTATTGACATCATGCAAAAAATTTTAAACACGCATACTCCCATGCCTTATTCACTAGTACAGCGGGCATTATTGAATGGCAAAGCGGGGCTAATGGCCTGCCTGACCTTGCTCATGCTTGCCGGATTCACCACATCAGTAAAGGCTGGAGGCTTTGCTACCAACTTTGTTATCGCTAACGGCACGCCATATTCTACCAACGGAGCCCCTGGCACATTTCAGGGCAGAAGCCTTGGTACATTTGACCGCAGCGGAAGCAACCTTGATGTACTAGCTCTTAGCGCCGAGGCGAATATTATCACCAATCCTGGTGACAACGTTCAAACGACGCAGTTACTGTACAGAATATACCGTGCAGATAATTTAGATGATGTGGGTAGTTTTATTCCACTCCCGTTGCAGCAAACAAGTTCCAATGGCAACGCCTTGAAGTGGACCAACACTGGGGCCCAGCCTAATTTGGTGAGCTTCGCTAGTACACCGGGTACTTACACCCTTCAGCTGTATTTTCAAACCACTATCACCAACAATGGTATCACAAGCATTGTATTGGATGCTAACAATGGTGACTTTTACGCTGCCACTTTCATAGTGACTGTGAACGGTAGCATCTATCAGCCAAAGGCTTGGAAGTCAGCAAACGATGGAAACTGGTTCAATGCCGACAACTGGGCGCCTAATGGTATTCCCAACTCCAATTCAGACGTTACCATTCCTTTTAGACAAGGTACGGGTTCGGGTTACCCAGCAATCAACAATGCCCAAGCTCAGGTACATAACATCATTATTCAGGGAACTGCTGGGCAGGCGCGGGGTAGATTATACCTAACTAATTCAACGTTGTTCATATACGGAAACTACCAGGACATAAATGCGGGACTTAAGCCAATAAAGGGAACCCTCTATCTCTTTGGGCAAGACCAAGTAATTGATGCTTCGACCCTAATCGATAATGTTGTGATTGATGGAGGTGGCACAAAATCATTGACTGGTGCGCTCACGATTCAGAACAGCATTACATTCAGTGGTAAGAAAGGCATATTAGTCACCCGCACTGAAAATGCTGACCTGTACTGTGTTATCCTGCAACCTACTGCCCGAATAGTAGGTGAATCAGAGGACGGTTATGTATTAGGGGAACTGCGTTCTTCCCAATTGATAGGTGAGGGTGGCAGTAGTGATTTTGGTGGTATTGGCGTAGGATTAACTGCAAACAGTGGCAATCCCGGCACTACGGTGGCTACCCGTAACAGTGCTATTTATTACGGGGCCGGTACTAGCGTCAGCATCCGCCGCAGCTTCTCTTTCACGGCAAGTGTTGCTACCCTGCAAAATTTCAATTTAAACTTTGGCTACTTAAATGCTGACCTGAATGGCATCCAAGCAGCCAACTTATTACTATTTCGTTCGGAGAGCGGCGACGTTCCTTTCCAGCCCCTATACAAAACCAGCAGCTCCTCCGATGCTAAAACCCTCACCAGAAATGGCATTACAGGAGCAATAGCAGCTACATTTACCCTCGGCGACCGCACCAACCCGCTGCCCGTAACCTTAACCAGCTTTGCCGCCGTGGCCCAGGGCCCCAACGCCTTATTGACTTGGACCACTGCGCAGGAGTTGAACAACTCGGGGTTTGAAGTGCAGGTTTCGACGGACGGCACGACGTTCAGCAAGCTGGGCTTTGTGGCCGCTGTTTCGCCGAATAGCTCGGCGGCCCGCACGTACCAGTACCGCGACGTGACGGCCAACAAGCAGGGCACGCGCTACTACCGCCTGCGCCAGCTCGATGTGGACGGCAAGGAAAACCTGTTTGCCCCGCAGTCCCTCTCGTTTGGCGGGGCCCTGGCTACTTCGGTAAATGGCTACCCCAACCCATTTGTATCGGAGATCAACTTGTCGCTGCAAACGGCAGTTGCTGGCCAAGCCACGGTGAGTGTCCTCGACGGTGTAGGCCGCCAGGTGCGCAGCTGGCAGCCCACGCTGGCCGCCGGGGCCTCCAACCTGGTCCTGTCGGATCTGGCCAGCCTGCCCTACGGCCTGTACGTAGTGCAAGTGCGCTACAACGACGGCCAGACCCAGCGCCTCAAAGTGGTGAAGCAATAGACTTTTTTCTAGCCCACAAAAAAGCCCTGCGTGATCCGCAGGGCTTTTTTGTGGGCTAGCCGGTAGCCTTTGGGCTCGTCCTAGTCGTTTCGCAAAAGAAACCCGCGGCCTTACCGGTGGCGTGCTTATTTTTCGCATTCCATCCGGCCTTTTTGCTTTTTCATGTTCTTTTATTTCGCGTTTTGCCGCGGCCTGCTGCTGGGGTTGGTGGCGTTGCTGCTGGGGGCCCTGCCCAGCGCCGCGCAGCCCCGCGCCTATGGGGCCAGGTTTGTGCGCGATAGTTTGGCGGCCTACGTGCAGCGCGGCCTGCGCCTGTGGGATATTCCGGGCTTGGCCGTAGTGGTGGTGAAGGATGGGCAAGTAGTGGCCACGCAGGGCTTCGGCGTGCGGACGATGGGCGCGCCGGAGCCGGTTGACGCCAATACCTTGTTCATGATTGCCTCCAACACGAAACTGTTCACGGGAACGGCCCTGGCGCAGCTGGAGGAAGAAAGGCGCCTGAACTTGAACGACCCGGTGCGCCGGTATTTACCCGCGTACCGGTTATATGACTCAACCAGCACCAAGCTGGTGAGCATCCGTGACTTGCTGGGGCACCACCTGGGCACCCGGACGTTCCAGGGCGATTTCACGTTTTGGAACTCCGACCTGAGCCGGGCCGAGATTGTGGACAAGATGCGCAACCTACGGCCCGTCAATCCCTTCCGCCAAACCTACGGCTACTGCAACTCGGGCTTCCTGGCGGCGGGCGAAATCATTCCGCAGGTGCTGGACGGCAAGCGCTGGGAAGACTGGGTGCAGCAGCGCCTACTCACGCCGCTGGGCATGGCCCACACCTACCCGCTCACGGCCGGGTACGCGCAGCGGCCCAACATTGCGCGGCCGTACTCCGACGCGTTTGGGCCCCTTATTCCGCTGCCGTTCGACCACCTCGACAACCTGGCACCAGCCGCCGGCCTCGTGTCGTGCGCCAGTGACCTGGCACACTGGCTCAAGTTCCAGCTTGACAGCGGGCGCTATGCCGGACGGCAGGTGCTGCCCTGGGCCACGCTGCGCCGCACCCGAACCGCCAACACGCTGGTTTCGGACGCAAAATCGTCGATTTTGCCCAGCCATTTTTCTATGTACGGCTTGGGCATATTCATTGGCGACTACAACGGGCGGCAAGTATACTGGCACACGGGCGGGGCCAACGGGTTCGTTACCAACGTGTGTTTTGTGCCCGAGGAAGGCCTGGGCATCGCCGTGCTCACCAACCAAGACAACCAAAGCTTTTTTGAGGCCTTGCGCTACCAATTGCTCGACGCCTACCTGGGCGTGCCCTACGTGGATCGCAGCCGTCAACTGTACACGCTGGCCCGGCCCGGCCGCGAGGAAGTTCAACGCAACGTGGCCGAACTAGCTACCCGCGTGCAGCGCAAGAACCGCCCCACCCGCGACCTCCGCACCTACGCCGGCGTGTACCGTAATTCGGTGTACGGCGCCGTAACGGTGGAGGCCCAGGGGCGGCAACTGCAAGTGCACTTTTCCAACCACCCCGGCTTGGTGGCAAAGCTCGACTACATGGACGGCGAGCAGTTTCGCACCACGTATTCTAACCCCGCCTACGGCATTTTTCCGGCTTTGTTCCGGGCCGAAGGGGCCCGCGTGCGCACCATGGAGCTGCGCGTCAACCCATTCCTGGAACAGGATTCTTACGTGTTCAGCAAGCAGTGAGCCGGGGCCCTAAAAGTAGGTTTGAGCAGCAATAAAACGGCCGGCCTCCCTTGCGGAAAGCCGGCCGTTTTGCATGGGGCCCTTGGGGCCCTGGAACCAGTTAGTTCAACGAGGCTACGTCGATTACGAAGCGGTACTTCACGTCGCCTTTCAGCATGCGCTCGTAAGCTTCATTAATGTGCTGAATATCAATCATCTCGATGTCGGACATGATGTTGTGCTCGGCGCAGAAGTCCAGCATTTCCTGGGTTTCGGCGATACCGCCGATGAGCGAGCCGGCGATGCGGCGGCGCTTGGCAATCAGGTTGAAGGCGTGGATGTGGGGCGCTTCGGTAGGCACACCCAGTAGAATCATAGTGCCGTCGCGGCGCAACAGGTTCACGTAGGTGGCCAGGTCGAGCTGGGCCGATACGGTGTTGATGATGAAGTCGAAGTAGTTGTTCACCGACTGCAGCTGCGCTTCGTCCTTGGTCACCACGAACTTGTGGGCCCCCAGGGCGCGGGCGTCAGCTTCTTTATTGGCCGAGGTACTGAGCACGGTTACTTCGGCACCCAGGGCAGCGGCAAATTTTACGGCCATGTGGCCGAGGCCGCCGAGGCCCATCACGCCTACTTTATGGCCGGGGCCTACTTTCCACTGGCGCAGGGGCGAGTAGGTAGTGATGCCAGCGCACAGCAGCGGGGCCACGCGGGCCGGATCGAGCTTCTCGCTCACCTTCAAAGTATACTTTTCGTCGACCACGATTTGCTGCGAGTAGCCGCCGTAGGTGGGCTGGCCGCTGCCGATTTCGCGGGCGTTGTAGGTGCCCACCATGCCGGTGGTTTCACAGTACTGCTCCAGGCCCTCCTGGCAGCTGGGGCAGGTGCGGCACGAGTCGACCATGCAGCCCACGCCAGCCAAGTCGCCCACTTTGAAGTTTTTGACATGGTCGCCCACAGCGGCTACGCGGCCCACAATTTCGTGGCCAGGCACCATCGGGAAGATGGAACCGCCCCACTCGTCGCGGATTTGGTGCAGGTCGGAGTGGCACACGCCGCAGAACAAGATATCAATCTGCACGTCGTGGGGCCCCGGGGTGCGGCGCTCCAGCGTGAAGGGCTCAAGGGGAATGCTGGCGGCGGGGGCCGCGTAGGCTTTGGTGGTACTCATTAAAATTGGGTTTAGAAAAAAGAGTCGGATTAATTGCGCACAACCGATTTTGATCCTGCACAAGGCTCCTTTAACCAGCCGCCCCTCCCAAAGGTTGCGGCCGCGCCAGGGCTTCGGCCACCAGGCGGCGCATGCGGGCCAGCGACTCGTGCGCAAACCGGCGTTGCAGCATCCGGCCAAACAATTTGAAGCCCAGCCAATAAAACGGGTTACGGATGTGCCCCGACTGCGACACGGCGCTAATTCGAAAATCTACTGCGCCAGTGCGCAGGTTTTTGTGAACCGAAAAATTAATCTGGCCGCGCTCAAAATGGCCTTCGAGCGTACGGTAGCCGTAGCCCCAAACCCGCTCAGAGCCTGGGCCTGGGGCACCGCTAGGACTTGGGATAAATTCAGCAGCCTCGTCCACCACGTCGGCCACCCGCACGCCGAAGTAGAAGTTAAACACCAAAGAGTGCGCCCGCAGCACCATGATGCGCTTTTCGAGCGGCTGGCGGGGGTCGAAGTAGCCCGTAATCAGGTTGGGCGGCGGGAAGGCGTAGCGCCGCAACACGTCCTGCGCCGCAGCAAAGGCACCGGCGGGCGCGGGGGCCCCGGGGGCTTCGGCGGGCAAGTCAACGGAATAGTTATCAATGCGCCAGCCGGCGGCCGAAGTATACTCAGTCTGGCTCACGTAGTCGTAGTTGACGCGGGCATCGGCGTAGGCGGCGAGGCGGGCGCGGTACGGCTCCCAGGCGGGCGGGGCGGCGGGGCTAGGCATGGGCAACGGTGTATTCAGCGGTACCATCGGCGGCGTGGCGGGTGGTTTTGACCATGACGGGCCCCAGGGCCTGGCCGCCGCTGGCCTAGGCCACGCACCAGTAAAACTCGACCCACGTGGCTTCCTGCATCGATTTGCCACCCCCGCTGGTGTTGTAGGCGAAGGCCACCAGCCCGTCGCGCGAGCGGGCTACCGAATGAATTTCGAACCGCAGCGCGTCGGGCCGGCCGTCGAGGGTATGGGTTTCGAGGCGGATGCGCCCCGCTTCGGGGTAGCCTTCGAGGGTGGTGAACTCGAAGAACGTGGCGCCGACTCCGGTCACGCGCACGCTGCCGTTCCAGGGCCCCAGGATTTTGATGTGGAACTCGTCGCCCACCCGCAACGCCCCGGCTTCGCCGTCCGTGCGCTCAAAATCAGCCAGCAAGGCGGGCGAAAACCGGGGCAAATCGGCCTGCACGGGAGCCATGAGCGGGGCGGGCCCCAGGCGCGGCCGTACCCGTCGATGTAGTAGCGCCGGACTAGCTGGGGCCCCGAGCCCTGAGCGGCGGGCTGTCCGGGTTTAGTGGTAGCGGCCACGGCGGGGGGCGGGGTGAAATTGTGCGTTACAAAACGGAGGCCAGGCCTCCAGCTCGCGTATACGGCCTCCCGCAGCCGAAGGTGGGGCCCCTGGCGGGGCCTGCCTCCGATACCGGCGCGCTCCCTCCGTCCTTCTCCCCCAGCCCCAACCGCATGGCCTACTTCCGCCCCCCGGGGCCTCCGCCCGACCCAGCCCTGGTGCGCAGCCTCACTGCGCAACAGCATGACATGCGCCAGCGCGTACGCGCCGAGCCCCTGGCCCAAGAGCCCCGCCTGATCGGGGGCTGCGACTCGTCGTTTCCCACGCCCGAAACCATCCTGTCGGTGTTCGTGGTGCTGAAATTCCCGTCGCTGGAACTGGTCGAAAAGGTATACAGCTACGCCCCCGTGACGATGCCCTACGTGCCCGGCTTCCTCTCCTTCCGCGAAGCCGACAACGTGGTGCAAGCCTTCGCCAAGCTCGAAAACCAGCCCGACGTGATTATGGTGGACGGCCACGGCATTGCGCACCCGCGCCGCGTGGGCATTGCCGCGCACCTGGGCGTGCTGCTCGACGTGCCCACCTTCGGCGTGGCCAAGCAGAAACTCACCGGCAGTTTCACGGAGCCGGGGCCCGAAAAAGGAAATATTACACCCCTCATAGATGCCAAAACCGGCGAGCTGATTGGCCAAGTCATCCGCAGCAAAGACAAGGTGCTGCCGCTGTTCGTGAGCCCCGGCCACCGCTGCGACCAGGCCACCGCCACCCGCCTCACCCTGGCCTGCCTGCGCGGCTACAAGCTACCCGAGCCCACCCGCCTGGCCGATTATTGGGCCGAGGAGTTCAAAAAAGAAGTGCGCTGACCTCTTCGAAACTAGGGGTTGGGATGTAAATGGCTCCAGTCTTCCGGCAACCAAAATTGTATTTCTTCCAGCGACCCAGAATTGCCGTGTGGTAGTCCCCATAAATCAGTTATTGCTTCAAAAACTATTGCTGGCCCTTTGCTACTCCCCAGTACGCCCGCATCTAGCGGCTGCTGCTGCGACTTGGACAGTTTTTGCCCCGCCGCATCCGTCAACACCGGATGGTGAAAAAATTGAACCCGCGCCGTATTAAAAGCGGCCGTCTCGGAGAGCTGCACAGCCAGCCAAAGCTGCGCGGCGGTGCTGGCTTGCAAGTCCAATCCGCGCACAATCAGATTGGTGCCGAGGCGTAAGTCGTCCACAACCGACGCTACCTGGTAGGCCGCCACGCCGTCTTTTTTGCAAACAACAAAGCCCGGCATCAGCGTATCGAGCTGGACTTTAGTTTGGCCCTGCCAAGCGTCCAGAAAGTCGATTTCGGTACCCGCCGGAACGTGCGCCCGCCACGCCGCGCCGGGCGTATCTAGTGGAACTAGGGCCCCGGGGAGCCCGGTGCGGCTGCGGTGGCTGGCCTGCACCAGCCCGGGCTGCTGGGCCAAGCGGCGCAGCACGGCATTATATTCGGGCAGGTGCAGCAGCTGCGAGTAGTGGCGCAAGAAATCGTCGGGCCCGCGGGGGCCCTGGTCGTAGTCAATTCCCAGCCAATCGATTACTCGAAAAATATTGTCCAAATACGGCCGGCGCAAGCGGGCCCGGTCAAGGTCATCGATGCGCAGGTGTAGCGTACCGCCGGCCCGCCGCGTGAGCAGCCAGGTCAGCACGAAATTCACCGCGTTACCCAGGTGCAGGCAGCCGCTGGGCGTGGGGGCCAGGCGCGCCACCACCGGCCCTGGGGCCCCTACTGCACCACTATCCACGGCTCGCCGGCGCGGTGCGCTACCAATTCGCCGAAGCTTTCCAGGGCCAGGCCGTACTGCTGGAAAATAGCCTGGGCGGCGGCTTCCCCTTCGGGCGTGACGCATACGAGCAGGCCGCCCGAGGTTTGCGGGTCGCAGAGCCACTGCTGCTGCTCGTCGGTGAGGGGCCCTATTTTGTGGCCGTAGCTAGCATAGTTGCGGGCCGTGCCGCCGGGTACGGCGCCCTGGCGGCGGTAGGTTTCGGCGGCGGCCAGGCGCGGCACTTTGGCAAAATTGAGCACGGCTTGCACACCGCTGCCTTCGCAGACTTCGACCAGGTGGCCGAGCAGACCGAAGCCCGTGACGTCGGTGAGGGCCTGCACCTGGGACAGCGGGCTGAGGTCGGCGCCGATTTTGTTGAGCTGGCGCATTTGGGCGGGGGCCACGTCAGCGTCTTCGGGGCGCAGGATGCCTTGCTTCTGGGCCGTCGTCAACATGCCCACGCCCAGCGGCTTGGTGAGGTAGAGGCGGCATCCAGGCTGTGCCGTGTCATTGCGCTTGAGGTCTTTTTCGGCCACCAGGCCCGTTACGGCCAGCCCAAAAATGGGCTCCGGCGCATCAATGCTGTGGCCCCCGGCCAGCGGGATACCAGCCTCGGCACAAATAGCCCGGGCCCCTTCGATGACGCGGGCCGCTACTTCGGGCGCGAGCTTGCCGATGGGCCAGCCCAGCACGGCGATGGCCAGAATGGGACGGCCGCCCATGGCGTACACGTCGGAAATGGCGTTGGCCGAGGCGATGCGCCCAAAATCGTAGGCATCGTCCACGATGGGCATGAAGAAATCGGTGGTGCTGATGACGCACTGGCCGTCCTGACCCGGCAGGCGGTACACGGCGGCGTCGTCGCGGCTGCCGTTGCCCACCAGCAGGTCGGGGTAGTTGGGCTGGGGCAGGCTGCTGTGCAGGATTTTATCGAGCACAGCCGGCGCTATTTTGCAGCCGCAGCCCGCCCCGTGGCTATACTGGGTGAGGCGAATGGGTTCGTCGGATTGAGGGGTGGCGGACATCAGTAGCAAAGTGTTAGTTATCAACCAGGGTTAACAACGCAATGTGAATAACTATTAATTACAGGGCCCAGGCGGCTTGCTGCAACACCACGCGGTAGCCGTCGGGGTCAGCAAAAGTGCGGCCCTGCGCTTCCCAGTACGGATTGTGGGCCGGCACGGCGGCGTAGCCGGCCGCTTCGAGCCGGGCCGTGGCTGCCTGCCACGCCGCGGCATCGGGGTAATAAAACACGAGCAGGTGCTCGGCCGTGGGCGCGGGCGCCACCAGTTACCCGTCTTCGCGGATGAATTCCAGGTGGTAGGGGGCCCGGGGTGGCCCAGCATCACGCCGTCGAAGCCGTGGTGCGCGGTGAAGCCCGCCAGGCGCTCAAGGCCCAGGCCTTCGCAGTAGAAATGCGCCAGCGCGGCCAGGTCGTTGGTGAGCCGGGCCACGCGCAGCTTGGGAATTAGCATTATTATGAAGCCGTTGGCGGGAGCTCGGCCGCCGCGGCCAGCACCAGCGCCGCATTCGTAGCCCCGTCGGTATCCACGGCTGGCACGGGCACGGTTCGGCGGCCGGTGGGGGCGCTGGTCATGGTGTAGGCGTAGGTCTTGTCGTAATATGTCAGCACGAGGTCCACCATCGTCGCCATGTCGTTGTCGGCGATGGCGGCCAGGGCCTCCTTGGTGACGAGGCCGCCGAGGCGCTTGCGCAGGCGCAGGATGGCGCTGGCCAGGGCCCCCGCGTCGTGGCGGCCGTACTCTAGGGCCAGCTTGGGCACCCGGGCAGCGCGGGGCACGTCGAGGGCCAGCAGCGGGGCGGCCTGCATCTGGTCGAAGAGCGGCGTGGGGATGTGCAGGCTGCCGATGGAGCGGCTTTCATCCTCCACCCACACCGGCTGGCCGGTGGGCAGGGCCCCCAGGGCGGCGGCCAGGTTGTTCTCGAACTGCTCCTGCGTGGGCTGGGCCGGCTGCCCCAGGCTGCCGAACGACGAGCCCTTGTGGTGCGCCAGGCCCTCCAGGTCGAGCACCAGCTGGCCCTGGGCGGCCAGTGCGTGCAGCACCTCGGTTTTGCCGCTGCCCGTGTAGCCGCCCACGATGTACAAGGGCCGCGGCCGGGCAAACTCGGCCCCGGCCCAGCGGCGGTAGTCCTTGTAGCCGTGGTCGAGCAGGTTCACCTCGAAGCCGGCCAGCTCCAGCAGCCACTGCACGGCGCCGCTGCGCATGCCGCCGCGCCAGCAGTGCAGGCGCACTTCCTGGCTGGGGGCCAGCTGCTTGGCCTGCTCCACCATCGTCCGCATTTTCGGCCCAAAAAAATCGAGGCCCAGCAGCACGGCCTTGTCGGGGTTCACCTGCTTATAGGTGGTGCCGATGCGGGCGCGCTCGTCATCGGAGAACAGCGGCAGGCTGAGGGCCCCCGGGATGTGGCCCTGGGCGTACTCGGCCGGGGCCCGCACATCCAAGATGGGCACGGTGGCCGGGGCCGTCAAAAAATCGGCAATGGGGCTGCGGGCCATACGGGTTCGGGCAAGGGGCCCCGCCAACGGGTGGGGCCAATGGGGCGAAATTACTCCCGCCCCCGCACAAAGTTGGTCTTCGAAACTTTATAGGCGTGCGCTCTTATCTGGCAATGCGTAAGTTTGCACGCAATTCGCGGCCCGGTTCGGGAGCCGCCGCCGCCCTTCTGCTTTGCCGATGCTGACTGCTGTACTGCTTTTTCTCCCCCTGGCCGCCGCGCTGCTGCTCCACTTCACCAAAGGGGCCACCACCCGGGCCCTGGCCCTGGGGGCTACCCTAGTCGAATTTGCCCTGGCCGCTTTTATAGCCATCGATTTCACCCGCCACGGCTCATCGGCCTACAACCTCGACTATGCCTGGGTGCAGTCGGCCGGCATCAACTTCCACATCGGGCTTGACGGCCTCAGCCTGCTGCTGGTGCTGCTCACCACCTTCCTGGTGCCGCTCATTTTGCTGGCCGCGTTCCGGGGCAACTACGAGAATCCCTCGGCCTTCTACGCGCTGGTGCTGTTCATGCAAACCGGGCTGCTCGGCGTGTTTATGTCGCTGGATGCCTTTCTATTCTACTTCTTCTGGGAAGTGGCGCTCATCCCGATTTATTTCCTGGCCGGGGCCTGGGGCGGCGAGCGGCGCATTGCCGTCACGCTCAAGTTTTTCCTCTACACCGTCGTCGGCTCGCTGCTGATGCTGGCCGGCTTCGTGTACCTGTACCTACAAACCGGCCCCGCCGCCGGCAGCCTCGCCGCCCACTCCTCCGAGCTGTCGGCGTTCTATAAGCTGAGGCTGAGCGCCGGCGAGCAGTCGTGGCTGTTCTGGCTGATTTTCGCCGCCTTCGCCGTGAAGATGCCCATTTTCCCCTTCCACACCTGGCAGCCCGATACCTACACCGAGGCCCCCGCGCCGGCCACCATGCTGCTCGCGGGCATCATGCTGAAAATGGGCATTTACGGTACCCTGCGCTGGCTGCTGCCCATCGTGCCGCTCGGCGTCAGCCAGTGGCAAAAGCCGGTCATCATCCTGGCCGTCATCGGGGTTATCTACGGGGCCCTCATCGCCATCCGGCAGCGCGACATGAAGCGCCTCATCGCCTACTCGTCGCTCTCGCACGTGGGCCTGATGGCGGCCGGCGTATTCTCGCTTACCCAAATCGGCCTGCAAGGCGCCGTGATTCAGATGCTGGCCCACGGCGTGAACGTGGTGGGCATGTTCTTCGTGGCCGACGCCATCGAGCGCCGCACCGGCACCCGCCTGCTGCCCGACCTGGGGGGCCTCACCCGCCGCACGCCGCTGCTGTCGGTCTGTTTTTTGGTGATGTTACTCAGCACTGTGGCTCTGCCCCTCACCGGCGGCTTCGTGGGCGAGTTCCTGCTACTAGCCGGCATCTACGAGTACTCAGCCTGGGTGGGCGCGGTGGCCGGCCTTACCATCATTTTCTCGGCGGTGTACCTGCTGCGCTTGTTCCAGCGCACCATGCTGGGCCCCGACTCGTCGTTCTCAGCCACCATCACCGACCTCACCGGCGGCGAACTGGCCGTGTTCGTGCCACTGATTGTGCTGGTGTTCTGGCTGGGCTTGTTCCCCGGCACCTTCCTGCACATATCCGAGCCGGCCGTCAGCAGCATTTTGTCCGCCGTTGGGCGGTAAATCTTCCTGTCATTCCGAACGCAGTGAGGAATCTGGGTTCGGCACTGCTAGCAGTTTGCCCAGATTCCTCACTGCGTTCGGAATGACGTTTCCTACCCTATGACCTCCATCATCCTCCTTTCCATCTTCGGCATCGTCCAGTTGTTTCTGGGCTTTTTGCGCTCGAACAAGGTGCTGCTGCCCGGCGTGATGCTGGTGCTGCTGGCCGTGTTCGGGGCCAACCTGGCCGACTGGAACCAAGCGCCACAGTCGTTCTTCAACCAGATGCTGACCGTGGACCACTACACAGTGGCCTTCACTGGCATCGTGGTGCTCACGGCGCTGCTGCTGCTGCCCTTCTCGCGCAGCTACGTGGTGGCCCACGAGCCCAACCTGGCCGAGTACTACGCGCTGCTGCTGTTCTCGCTCGTGGGGGCCATCATGATGATTGGCTACGACCACTTACTGATGCTGTTTGTGGGCATTGAAATCCTGAGCATCAGCATGTATGTGCTGGCCGGCGCCAGCAAGCGCGACTCCCGCTCGAACGAGGCCGCCCTTAAGTATTTCCTGATGGGGGCCTTCGCCACCGGCATCCTGCTCTTCGGCATTGCGCTGCTCTACGGCGCCACTGGCACGTTCGCCCTCTCACAAATTGCCGCCGCCGTGGCCGCCCCCGCCAACGCCAGCCTGCTGCCCATGCTCTACATTGGCATCTTGCTGATGATCATCGGCATCGGCTTCAAGGTATCGGCCGCGCCCTTCCACTTCTGGACGCCCGACGTGTACGAGGGCACGCCCACGTTCTTCACCGCCTTCATGAGCACGGTGGTGAAAACGGCCGGCTTCGCGGCGTTTCTCAAGCTGCTGGCCGTGGCCCTACCGGCCGCGCAGGGCTTTTGGGCCCCCACCATCCAGGCCATGTGCGCCCTCACGCTGCTGCTCGGCAACGTGGGCGCCGCCGTCCAAACTACCACCAAGCGCATGCTGGCCTACTCCAGCGTGAGCCACGCCGGCTACCTGCTCATCGGCTTGGTAGCCGGCAATGGCAGCCTCACGGGCCCCGCCGCCAACGGCATTTTCTTCTACTCCCTCGCCTACTCGATAGCCACCGTGGCAGCCTTCGGCGTGCTGAAGCTAGTGGCCGACCACCGCCAGCGCGATGACTACGCCGGCCTAAATGGCCTGGGCAAAACTAACCCCCTACTAGCCTTTGTGATGACCGTAGCCATGCTTTCGCTGGCCGGCATTCCGCTCACGGGCGGCTTCTTCGGCAAATTATTCCTACTCACCGCCGCCGTCGGACAGGGCCACATCGGCCTCGTCGTCTTCGCCGTCATCATGAGCATGGTGGGCATCTACTACTACCTGCGCCCCATCATAGCCATGTACCTGCGCCCCGCCGAGGGCCCCACGGCCGACGCCGTACCCGTCGATGGCTTGCAATCCTTCACCCTGGGCTTGCTGGCGCTGCTCACCATCGCGCTAGGCATCCTGCCGGGCTTGCTAAGCGGAATTTTGTAGTACGTCGCTTTCATATAATAAAGAAGGCCACCCGGATTGGGTGGCCTTCTTTATTACCAACGTAGTGGCAATTTACCGAGCCCTTGGGGCCCTATTTGGCCGCGTAATAGAAACGGTATTGCAACACATGTACCAAGGTCGGCCTCGAAGCGATAGGTGAGCCGGTACTCCCCACCAATGCGGCGCGACTAGAATCCGGCAAAATCGTGTTTGAGGAGTTCTGTTTTGCCCGTGCCCGTGGTAAGGATACGCATACATTCTTTGAGTAATGCCCGGATTTTGCGAGCCGTAGCTTTATCAGTATCGAGCCAGTACTGAAAATCTTCCCAGGCGGCGGTGTCCCAACTCAACGTCACAGCGCCGTCAGTAACTCGTGGGTTTCGCGCTCGCCACGCCTGTCGCGCTCTAAGGCCATGTACAGCCGGGTGGCATTAGAGGGTGAAGAAAATAAGTGAGCGATTTCGTCCAGAGCCGGGGTTTTAGCAACCTGGCCGGGCAACTTGACTAAGGTAAGGTTACGCAGCAACTCTAGCGGGAAGTCGGCGCGGCTCTCGGGTATCTCTAATGTAATTTTCGTGGGTAGTAAATATATGCGAACTACTAATGCAGGTGTGCCGTCAAATTTCCATACTTAATCCACTCCTCCATGCGCTTGTGGTAGCCTACCACGTGGCCCCGCAGGTACTTTTCAATCATTAGGCCAGCGGCGGGGGCGGCGCTACTACCGCCGAATCCGCTGTTCTCAATGAACACGGCGATGGCAATTTTGGGGTTTTCGGCCGGGGCGAAGGCGGCGAAGGTGGCGTGGTCGTAGCCGTGGGGGTTTTGCACGGTGCCGGTTTTGCCGGCCACCGAAATACCGAATTCACGCAGCGAAGCCAGGCTGCCGGTGCCGCCGCGGCCGTCCACTACCTCCTGCATCCCGGGGATGACATACTTGAAATACGCCGTGTCCACGGCCGTGTAGTGCCGCTCGCGGTACTTGGCCAGGGGCCCCGCGTTGCCGATACCTTTCACAAAATGCGGCGTATAGTAGTAGCCATGGTTGGCAATGGTTGCGAGCACGTTGGCCATTTGGAGGCCCGTGATGCCAATTTCGCCCTGGCCAATGGATAGCGAGTACACGGTTTTAAAGTTCCAACGGTGGTAGCCCAAACGCTTATCGTAGTACTCGGGCGACGGGATGAGGCCGCGCTTTTCCTGGCTCATATCCACGCCCAGCTTCTCGCCGAGGCCGAACGATTTCACCATTTTCTGCCATTGGCCCAGGCCCAGGCGGGCATCCTCAAAGCGGTTGGGCGACTTGCCGCGCAGCACCGCCGCCCGCATTACTTGGTAGAAGTAGGGATTGCAGCTGTTTTTGATGGCGATGCTGACGTTGGACGGGTACTCATGATTGTGCGTGCAGCGCACCAGCTTCTGGTTGCACGGAAAGCCAGTGCTAGGCGTCACAACGCCCAACTGCAAGGCCACCAACTCGTTCACGAGTTTAAAAACTGAGCCGGGCGGGTACGTAGCCATCAGGGGTCGGTCAAACAGTGGCCGGTCGGGGTTACGCAGCAGGTCCATGTAGCGGTTGCCCATGCCCTTGCCGGTGAGGGTTTCGGGCGTGTAGTGCGGCGCCGACACGAAGCACAGAATCTCGCCCGTTTTGGGGTCGATGGCCACGATGGAGCCGCGCCGCCCGGCCAGCAGCTCCTCGCCGTAGGCCTGTAGTTCGGCGTCAATGCTCAAGTGCAGGTCCTGTCCGGCCACCGAGAGCGTGTCGAACTCACCGCCCCGGAACGCCCCCTTCTCCACCCCGCGCACGTTCACCATCTTGAACTGCACGCCGCGGCGGCCCATCAGCGTGGGCTCGTAGTACGATTCGAGGCCGGCGATGCCCACGTTTTCGCCCGCGCCGTAGCGCCCGTACTTGGGCAGCTCCAGCAATTTGGGCGTGATGGGGCCCACGTAGCCCAGGGCGTGGGCCAGGTTGGGCGTGCGGTAGGCCCGCGCCATGCGCGCCTGAGTGTAGAAGCCCGGGAAGTCAATCAGGTTGTCCTGAATGGCGGCCCGCTCGGCCAGGCTCAGGTTTTGAACTAGCGGCGAGGGCTTGGTGCCCGAATACTTCCGAGCGGCCTTGAGGCCCTCGCGCAGGCTTTCAATCGGAATTTGCAGCAGTTGGCAGAAACGGGCCGAGTCGAGGCCCTTAACCTCGCGGGGCACCACCAGCAGGTCGTACACGGGCGTGTTGGTGACGAGCAGCTGGTTTTTGCGGTCGTAAATCAGGCCCCGGTAGGGCACTTGCACCAGGCGCTGCAAAGTGTTCCGGTCGGCCGCCAGCTTGTAAGTACTATCAAGCACCTGCATGAAAAAGAGCCGCGTGGCAAACACCAGCCCCACGAGTAGAAATATGCCTTGCACCACGTAGCGCCGGCCTTCCAGGTATTGCATAATATAAAGTTACAACCGAACCGGGGCCCCTACCCAGCTTAATTCAGGGCCCCGGCCTACTGCCGGCTGCGCCGTACCGGGAAAAACAGCAGCTGCACAATCAGCAGCGCCACGCACGTGAAGGCCCAGCTGACCCCCACCTTCTCCAGCGTGAAACCGAAGTGGCGGAAGCTACCTAGCTCCAGCAGGAAAAACGCTAGGTGATGCACCAGCACTAGCACACCCAGGTAGGTCAGGAACCATGCGGGGCCCATAAAGTGCACGTTCACAGCATCAACGGCATCGTAGCCGTCGCGCGGGCGTAGCAGGCGCAGCACCGCCGGCCGCACAAAAGCCAGCAGCACTGCCGCCGCCGCGTGCAGGCCCCCGGTGTCGTAAAAAATATCCATCGTCAGGCCTATGCCGAAAGCCAGCAGCAGTTGCACCACCACCGGCGTGCCCAGCGGCAGAAACAGCACAAACCCCAGGTAAAGAAAACACCAGCCCGCATCAAACAGCACCAACCGGCTGATGATGAGCACGTGCACCAGCGTGTAGACGGCGTAGCGCAGCACCTGCTTCAGCAAAAGACCTACTATTTTCATGGCCGTTTCCCCTTTCCGACCGGTGGCAGGGCGCGGGCCTCCACGGTGTCGCGCTCGGGGCGCGTGCGGTTCGTCACTACGTACACGTAGGTCAGGTTGCTGAAATCGGCGCCCAGGCGCAGGTGCACGGTCCAGAAGTTCTTGTCCGGCTCCTTCACAAACGAGGCAACGGTACCAATAAAGATGCCCTCCGGGAAGATGGCGTTGTAGCCACTCGTCACCACCGTATCGCCCACCACCAGCTTGTTTTGGCGCGGAATGTCGTCGAGCAGTGCCTGCGTAGGATCGTCGCCGGGCCAATGCACGCTCCCAAACGCATTGTCACGCTTGATTTTGGCGGACACGCTGGTTTTGGAATGCAGCAGGCTGGTGGCGGTGGCGTAGTGGGCAGAGGCGGTCTTGATGCGGCCCACCACGCCGGCGGCGGCCAGCACGCCCAGGCCGGGCCGCACGCCGTCGGCCAGGCCCACGTTCAGCGTAAAGTAGTTGTCTACGCTGCGCAACGTGTTGTTAATCACCCGGGCCGGGACGAGTGGGTAGTTGGGGTCGCGGGCGGCCAGGCGCTGCTGGGCCAGCAACAGGGTATCGGGCCGCTGGGCGGGGCGCACGTAGCGCACGCGGCGCAGCGTATCGCCAGGGGCTGGCGGTAGGGCCAGCGAGTCGGCCTCGCGCCGGCTCACGTCGGGCGGATAAAGCTGCTGGCGCAGGCGGGCGTTTTCGGCCAGCAACTGCTGGTTCAGGGCCCCCAGGTGGAAATAGTCGAGTACCTCGGTGCGGCGGGCCAGCACCACGCCCGCGTAGGCATTGGCCGAGTTGAAGAAAGCCGCCCGCTGGTACGAGCTGCTGGTTACGAATAAGTACAAGCTAATTACTTCCAGCACTCCAAACGCCAACAGCCCCTGAAACCGCGCCAGAAACAAAAACAGGTTTTTCATTCATTTAACAATTATCATTTATCATTTAACACCCGGATTATAACCAGGCAGCCAAGTAGTTGGGACTGTCTGTTAAATGTTAATTGATACGTGTTAAATGCATTAGGTCAGCAGCACGCCCTTGAAGGCCTGGATGTCCTTGATGGCCCGGCCAGTGCCGCGCACCACGGCGCGCAGCGGGTCTTCGGCAATGTGGATGGGCAGCTTGGTTTTAGCGGCCAAGCGCTTGTCGAGGCCGCGCAGCAGGGCCCCGCCGCCGGTGAGGTGGATGCCGTGCTCGTAGATGTCGGCCGACAGCTCGGGCGGCGAAATCTCCAGGGCCTTCAGCACGGCCTCCTCGATTTTGGCCACGGACTTGTCGAGCGCAATGGCGATTTCCGAGAACGTGACCTTGATGACTTTAGGAATGCCCGTCATCAGGTCGCGGCCGCGCACCTCGTGGTCCGGTGGCGGATTGTCCAGCTCGGTAAGCGCGGCGCCAACCTCGATCTTGATGCGCTCGGCCGACCGCTCGCCGATGAGCAGGTTGTGCTGGCGGCGCATGTAATCCAGGATGTCCTGGTTGAACACGTCGCCGGCCGTCTTGATACTTTGGTCGCACACAATGCCCGAGAGAGCAATCAGGGCAATTTCCGACGTGCCGCCCCCGATGTCGATAATCATCGAACCCACGGGTTGGTGCACGTCAATACCAATGCCGATGGCCGCGGCCATCGGCTCCTGAATCATCCAGACTTCCTTGGCCCCGGCGTGCTCAGCGGAGTCGCGCACGGCGCGTTTTTCGACTTCCGTGATGCCCGACGGGATGCAGATGACCATGCGGTGCGAGGGCTGAAACAGCCGCTTGCGCGTGTCAATCATCTTAATCAGGCCCTTAATCATCTCCTCCGCCGCGTGGAAATCGGCAATCACGCCGTCCTTCAGCGGGCGAATGGTTTTGATGTTGTCGTGGGTCTTCTCGTGCATTTGCTGGGCCTGGCGGCCAACAGCGATAATCTTATTCGTAGTGCGGTCTTTGGCGATGATGCTCGGCTCGTCCACTACGATTTTGTCGTTGTGGATGATGAGCGTATTAGCCGTGCCCAGGTCGATGGCAATATCGCTGGTCAGGAAGTTAAAGAAACCCATTGAGTTATATCAGAATAGCGGCGCAACGACCGGGGCCACGCGGCAATAAGTGGGCAAAGGTACGGAAGGAATGAGGGGATCCGAAACCTGGGTTCCGCCCTGATTTTCCTTTGCAAAATACCGGGCGCTCCCCCGTACCGGGCAGGACCCTAAACGCCCGAACCGGCCGGCTAGTATGCCTACCGCCGCCCCTTGCGGGCGCCCACTACCGTGGCGGCGGCCACCGTGAGCCCGCCCACGGCCGTCAGCACCGTGCCCACAATGCCCAGCCCGGGCGCCAGCAAGCGCAGCGAAATGCCAATAACCAGCAGGGCGTACCCCACAATGGTGGCGTATTTCATAAAGGAGAAAATTAGGACGTTGTTACCGAATAAAACCGCACAAAAAAGAACATCATGCTTCGCTACACTCCGCATGACGTTCAATTAATAGAACGTTCAATTGTACTTCTCAGAAAGCTTCAATACAAGAAAATTCGCGCGGCCCGGGGGCCCCAGAATTAATGCTTGAAGTGGCGCACGCCGGTGAGCACCATGGCCATGCCGCGCTCGTCGCAGGCGCGGATGCTGTCGGCATCCTTGATGGAGCCGCCGGGCTGCACCACGGCCCGGATGCCAGCCGCGCCGGCAATTTCCACGCAGTCGGGGAAGGGAAAAAAGGCGTCGGAGGCCATCACCGCACCTTGCAGGTCGAAGCCGAAGGCGTGGGCTTTTTCGATGGCCTGGCGCAGAGCGTCCACGCGCGAGGTTTGGCCTACGCCCGAGGCCAGCAGCTGGCCGGCACGGGCCAGCACGATGGTATTGCTCTTGGTGTGCTTGCAGATTTTGCCGGCAAATTCCAGGGCCGCCGTTTCCTCGGCCGTGGGGGCCGACTGCGTGACGACGCGGAAATCAGCAGCGGTTTCGCTCTGGCGGTCCGCGTCTTGCTCGATGAGGCCGTTGAGCAAAGTTTTGATTTGCTTGGCGGGAAACTCGACCGGCTTCTGGCGCAGCAGGATGCGGTTTTTCTTGCTTTGCAGCAGCAGCAGGGCGTCGGGGGCGAAGCCGGGCGCAATCAGCACTTCAAAAAAGAGCTGGCCCAGCTCGGCGGCGGTGGCCGCGTCCACTTCCTTGTTTACGATGATGACCCCGCCGAACGCTGATACGGGGTCGCAGGCCAGGGCCTGCACGTAGGCGGCATGCAGGGTACCGGCCAGGGCCACGCCGCAGGCGTTGGTGTGCTTGAGAATGGCGCAGGCCGGGGGCCCATCGGCAAACTCACGCATGAGCTGCACGGCGGCGTCCACGTCTACCAGGTTATTGTAGCTCAGCTGTTTGCCGTGCAGTTGATCGAACAGGGCCCCCAGGTCGCCGTAGAACGTGCCGGCCTGGTGGGGGTTCTCGCCGTAGCGCAGCGCCGTGGCGGGGCCCTGGGGGTTGGCCGGAGCGGCGGCGGCGTCGTTCGCGGCCAGGTCGGTGCCTTGGCTCACGTACTTGAAGATTTCGGTGTCGTAGTGGCTGGTGGTGGCGAAGGCAGCGGCGGCGTAGTGGCGGCGGTCCTCCAGGTCGGTAGCGCCGTTCTTGGCGGCCAGCAGCTCGGCCACGGCGGCGTACTGCTCGCGGCTGCTGACTACCAGCACGTCGCGGTAGTTTTTGGCGGCGGCGCGCAACAGGGCAATGCCGCCGATGTCAATCTTCTCAATGACGTCGGCCTCGGGGGCCCCACTGGCCACGGTTTCTTCAAACGGGTACAAATCGACCACCACCAAGTCGATGGGCGGGATGCCGTGCTGCTCGGCCTGGGCTAGGTCGCCGGGCTCGTGGCGGCGGTGCAGGATGCCGCCGAACACCTTGGGATGCAGCGTTTTCACGCGGCCGCCGAATACTTCGGGGAAGCCCGTGAGGTCCTCCACGGCCGTGACGGCGGCGCCTTCGCTTTCGAGGAATTGCTGGGTGCCGCCGGTCGAGTACAGCGTGACGCCGTGCTGACGGAGCACCTGCACCAGGGGCCCTAATCGGTCTTTGTGGTAGACGGACAACAGTGCGGCGCGAACGGGACGGGACGACATAAACGGCGGAAAAAGCTATGGCGGAATTACCGCCGCAAAGGTACGCCGCCCCTTCGCCGGGGGCCAAAGCCGGCCGTGATTGAATTTAGCGCCGATGCTGCATAAGCGCAGCAGGAACAAGGGGGAGCCGTTTTGGAGTGTAGTTTACTCATTCGCTTTTCACCCGCGCGCAGATGGTTGCTGATTTTATACCTGCCAATTCTCCCGCCATTACCAACCCTGATTTGCCCTTGCTAACCATGCCCGCCGCAGCCGTGCAGGTCGCCCGGGCCCTAGTACCCCGCCTGTTTGCCCAGGCCACCGCCACCGATGCAGCCGCCACGTTTCCCGCCCAGGAATTTGACTGGCTGCGGGCTGCCGGGCTGCTCACCGCGGCGGGCGCCGCCGGCCTGGGGCCCCCGCCGCCACCGAGGAGCTGCTGACCGTGCTGCGCCACGTCGGGCGGGGTAATTTGGTGGTGGGCCGGCTCTACGAAGGCCATACCAATGCACTGCTGCTCATGCAGTTGTTTGGCACAATGGCGTAGGCGACCCTGGCCGCGCCGCGCCAACTCGAACACGTGGTGTGGGCCTGGCAGCGCGCCGCCCCCGCCGGCCTGCCCCAGCCCGCCGACTACGTGGCGGGGTTTCGCTTGGCCATTGGCGAGGTGCTGCCCCAAAAGCTGGCCGCCATTGCCGCGCACCGCTCGCAGGTGGCACCTGGCGTGTTCACCGGTGATGCCCTTGTCCTTATCCAAATCTTTTGCTGGCTTCTTGGAAGTAGCGTGCGCGCCTTTTTTCGCTGGCTAACACCACTCGAAAAGCCACAATCTGGGCAAGCACTCGCCTAAAAAATCCGGCGGTGGTCCAAAGCAGGATGATACCGGACCTTTAGTTTGTTAATTAAGTCAGCTTAAAAACACGTCAGGAAAGCTGGAAGGACGAATATTCAGACATCATAAATTGAGTGAAAT
Source organism: Hymenobacter nivis (assembly GCF_003149515.1). Classification (NCBI taxonomy): domain Bacteria; kingdom Pseudomonadati; phylum Bacteroidota; class Cytophagia; order Cytophagales; family Hymenobacteraceae; genus Hymenobacter; species Hymenobacter nivis. Next base: position 4,279,924 of record NZ_CP029145.1, on the reverse strand, counting down.
ACCGAAATCATCTCGCTTTGGACCATCGCCAAAAATCCCTTTCGGCCGCATGGCCGAAAGGGATTTTGAGTTTTGGGTAAGGACAAGGCCCTGCACAGCAGGACCGGGGCCCCTGGTAATAGCTCAGCCGTTGCCGGCCGGCGCTAGAAGGCTTCGCCGATGGCGAACAGAAACCCCGACTGCGACCCGGCGCCCACCGCGTAATCGAGGCGCAGGTTCACCCGGTCGCGGCGAATGAAGTTGAAGCGTATGCCGGCGCCGCCCGCACCGCGTACCTGGTTGAGTGAAAAATCGCTGGCGCCGTTGGCCACTTCGCCCACGCCGGCAAATGCCGCGCCGTCGATGCGCCAGAACAAGTGCTGGCGCAGCTCGGCCTGGAACATCATCATCTGGCGGTCGCGGTAGCGCTGCTCGTAAATGCCGCGCAGCAAGTTGGCGTTGTTGTACAGCGTGCCGCCCAGGTTGGCCCCGATGCCGGCCAACTCCCGAAACGGCACGTCGCCGGTATGAAACTGCCCCAGGAACTGCATCGCCAAAATGGTTTTATCGGAGAAAATGGGCTGAAAGTGGCGGGCATCGATCTGGTAGCGGATGAATTTGTAGTCCGACCCCAGGCCCTTGCCATTAAACATCACGCTGGCGTCGAGCAAGTCGCCGTGGAAAGCGGCCAGCGCCACGTCGCGCGTGTCGAGCGTAATGACCGGGCCCAGGCCCGACACTGTGGTGCCCATCCGCTCCCGGTTGCTCAGGCGCGGGTCGCGGTAGAAATAGTTGGTGCTGCCATTGTCCGCGGCCCCTTCGGCCTGGATCTGGCTCATGTCGGTGAGGCGGTACTGGGCCCCGAAGAACAGCTTCGGCGCGATGGCCTTTTGCACGCGCTGGTTCACAATGAGCAGCTTGTAGGCCACGTTCGACTGGTCGCCCATCGACGAGTTATTGCCCTTGCCGTAGTAGTACAGCAGTTGGTCGTAGGCGCTGATTTCGCCGTTGAGGTAATACTTCTCGCCCGGCGTGTAGATGGTGTGCACCAACTGGATGAGCGACTGCTTTTTGGCCGTTTGCCAGTACTGGATGCGGGCGTTGGACGAGCGCACGGTGGTATCCTGCCCAAAACGGCCGCTCAAAAGGCCACCCAGCCCGTAGCCAACGCCGGTTTCGGCCTGGTAAAACAGTACCGGAATGGGCAGGATGGTGATGTTTTTCGTGGGCTTGCCGAGGGCGGGGGCCCGCGGGGCCGGCTTCACGACGAGGGGTACTTGTGTGGTATCAGCCGGAGCCGTGGACTGCGCTAAAGCGGTAAAGGAGAGGCCGGCCAGCAAGGCGGCAAGGGGTAAAAAATGCATCAGCTGAATAAAATATGAATTGTTCAGGCGCACTAACGGATTTATGGCCTCCGCGGTTGGTATTGGCCCCGGGGCCCTACCCCAACCCGCCCGCCAGGGCCATGCTGAGCACGCCCGCCAGCATGATGCCTTTGCACCACGTGCTGAGCTGGCGGAAGTGGCGGCGGCGGTCGGCCAGCACCAGCAGGCGCGCCAGGGCCCCCAGCGGCAGCAGCACCAGGGCCCCCAGCCACGCGGCCAGCGGCCAGGGCCCGTGCACCGCCAGCCAGGCCACCGCCCCGCCCGTAAGCACGACCAGGCAAGCCAGGAAAAACCCCGCCACCCACTTGGTGCGGGCCACGCCTAGCACCAGCGGCAGCGTGCGGCAGCCGTGCTGGTCGTCGCCGCGCATGTCCTCCACGTCCTTCACTATTTCGCGCACCACCGTGAGCAAAAACGCCGCCAGCGCGTAGCGCCACACCACCTCGTTGCCGGTGCGCAGCTGCAGTTCGGGCAGCAGCACCAGCGCCGCCGTGAGCGTCCCGATGCTGACGTTGCCCACCAGCGCCACCCGCTTGAAGCGGGCCGAGTAGCCCCACAGCAGCAGCGCCGCCCCCAGCGTGACGCCCCCCAGCAGCGGCGACAGAAAAGCGGCCAGCGCCACGCCCGTGCCGCTCAGCACCAGATGGGCCAGCATGGCAGTGCGCCGCCGCACCACGCGCCCCACCACCAGCCGGCTGGGCCGGTTGATGGCATCAATCTTCACGTCGTAGTAGTCGTTGATGATGTAGCCGGCCGCCGCCACTAGTAGAGCACTCAGCACCAGCAGGCCGAAGCGCGGGGCCAGTAGGGCCCCCGCCTGCCCCGGCAGCAGCAGCCCCGCCCGCACCAGTGCCAGGCTCAGCAGCATGATGAGCAGGTTGGGCCAGCGCACCAAACCGGCCAGCAGCCGGCCGCGCGCCCCGCCCACCGCCCCGCCGGGGCCCGGCAGCCCGGCGGGCAGCGGTACAGAAAAATCGAGGGCGGGCATAGGGCCCGCAAAGGTGGGGCCCAGCGGCGGCACCAACCCCGCCAGACATAGCGAAGGCTTCCCGACAGTGCCGAAAAGCCTCTCTAAGCTAGTAAGATAGCGCGCGGGGCGTTGCCTCAGATTTTGCGTACGTTCACGGCGTTCACGCCCTTGCGGCCTTCCTGGGTTTCAAATTCCACCCGGTCGTTTTGCTGAATCTGGCCCCCGTTCAGGCCGGTGATGTGGACGAAGAAATCTTCGCGGGTGGCCTCGTCGGTGATAAAGCCGTAGCCTTTCTCTTCGTTAAAAAATTTTACGGTCCCGGTGTTCATCGCAATAAAAGAAAAATGTGGAAGGGGCCTAAACAGGCGGCCGGATTGCCTTGCCCCACCAACGCAGCCGGGCACCTCCTTCCATACGGCGGGGCCGGGCGGCGGGTTGAGGACCCCAGCCACCTCCACCGTTATTGGTTATCGCGCCACTCGTACACCCACTTGGCCTGGATTTGCTCCAAGTGGCCTTCGGTGGCTTGCTCGCGGGTACCGGCAAAGTTGGGCAGCGTCAGCACCCAGTCAATCAGGTCGGTGAAGCGGATACGGTAGATACGGGGCTCCGGGTATTCTTCGCCGAATTTCTCGTACAGCGCCATAGCTACGTCCTCGTGGTCGGCCCACTGGATGGGGGGTTCAAAGTGGTTCACAGGAATTAATGTGAAAATGTGAGCGATGCGAAGGTGTGAAAAAGTGAGCGAGGTTAAAGCACGGTTGCCCATTGTCATTTCTCACATTTTTCAATTTTCACATCAATAAAATTAGTGCCCCAGGAAGTGCTGCGGCGGGACGGTGACGGTGAGCTCCATGCCGGCCTCTACCACACACTGGCAGGCCAGGCGCGAGTTGATGCGCGGGTTCTCAGCGCGGTCAATGAAGTCTTCCTCCTTATCGCTGATTTCGGGCAGGTCGTCGCCGCCGCGGTCCACGTACACGTGGCAGGTGCTGCACCCGCACACGCCGCCGCAGTTGTGTTGGAGTTGGATGGCGTTGTTCAGGGCCACGTCGAGCACCGACTCGCCGGCGGCCGCCACGTGGGTCTGGGCCGGTTGGCCGTCCTTGAACTGAAACGTAATGGTGGTGGCGGGCACGAATTTGGGGTCTTTGGTAAAGGAAAAAGCTGCCGGGAAACCAGCAAGCCGTTGGGGTTCAACCGCCCGGCCCGGGCCAGGGTTGGGCAGCGGGCCCATATTTTTTTTATACGACGCCGGGCCCCAACGCGGCCGCAAAGGTAGGGCTACCCGGCCCGGCGTCAAAGCCGCGGCTACTTGCCGGCCGGCCCGGGCGCTGGGGGCAATACTTCCTGAATACTAGCGGTCAACTGATTATAAATTCCCAACCAGGCCGGGTGCGCCGCCAGCACTGCCTGGTGGGCCCCCAGCGTGGGCACGTCGCGGCGGGCGGCGGGCCCCGTCTGCACCGTAAAGGGCGAGCCGGTAGCCAGGGCCTTGGCCACGGTTTCGCGCACCAGCGGGGCCAGCAGGGCGGCCGGCAAGCCCGCCTCGGTCATGAGCGCGTCGGCCACGCCCAGCAGGTGGTTAGTGAAGTTGTTGGCAAACACCGCTGCCACATGCAGCCGCAGCCGGTCAGCCGATGCCAGCAGGCGCACATCGTCACTCAGGCTACGGGCCAGGACCAGCAGCATATTTAGGGCCCCGGCGTCGGCGGCTTCCACGCACAGTGGCACGGAGGCCCAGTCCACGGCCCGGCCAGCGCTGAACGTTTGCAGCGGGTATAGCACCCCGCCCAATACTTCCGGCTGGGCTTCGAATATGCCCAGCGGCAGGGCCCCCGCCAAGTGGGCCACCACGGCCCCAGTCGGCCAGGCCACCGCCGCCAGCACCGGGGCCACGGCCGCATCGGGCACAGCTAGGAGGTACACATCGGCGGGCGGCAACGGGGCCTCCAGGCCGGGCAGCACGGCCGCGCCCGGCAGCGCCGCGGCCAGGGCCCCGGCTGTGGCGGCGTGGCGGCTCCACACGAAGGCTACGGCGTGGCCGGCAGCCACCAGGGCGGGGCCCAACTGCCCGGCCACGCGCCCGGCTCCGAACAGGCCCACGCGCAGCGAATAGGCTGGGGCGGTAGTATCAGTAAGGTGCGCGACGGCCATGCGTTGGGATTTAATTAAAAATTAAAAGTGAAGAACTAAAAGTGCTGCGAAGTGTCCCTCGGCGCATTTTTAATTCTTCACTTTTAATTTTTAATTCATCAGGCTACCGGCGCCAGGCGGGTGCGGGGCGTGGGCAAAGCGTCGGTTTCCGGGGCCTCGGGGGCCGCGTTGCGTTTGGTGTTGCGCTGGCGAAGGCTCAGGGCGAAGCCCAAGGCCATGAGAAGCGTGCCGCTCCAAAGCAGGTTGATGAAAGGTTTCTCCATCGCTTTCAGGATGATGTAATCCTTCTGGGCCGTGCTCACGCCAAAGGTGAACTTACCTTTCTGCGGGTCAACACTGTTGAGGCTGAGGCGAATGCCGAGGTCATCTACCTCATCAGGCACGCGGCCCACCGAGCGGTTGCGCACAATAAACAGCGGGTGGGCGTGGTACTGCCGCTGCTCGCCCGATACAATCATGTCGGCCTGCAAGGCCAAGTCGCCTTTTTTCAGGTCCAAGCCCACCGTTTCGCGGGCCGGCTCGATAGCGCGGAACACGGCGAAGTAGTCGTTCAGGAAGATCGTATCGCCCACGCTGAGCGTGTGTTCCTTGGGCTCGCTCCACTGCTTGTCCTTGCGTGTGTCGGGGGCCCCGCCAATATGGGTATAAATGTCGTGGCCCCAGAAGTGCTTGATGTCCGGCGAAGCCAAAATGCCGCCCATCTCCTCGTTAATTTGGGCCCGGGGGTAGAGCGTGAATTTCTCGCCGGTGGCCTTTTTGGCGTAATCGACGCGGTAAAAAGTGTTTTCGGGGACGATAGTTACCGTGTCGCCGGTCTTGTAATACAGCTTATTACCCACTTTAATGTCGGCGCGGGCCAGGGTTTTGTAGTCGTCGTCGGTGCGGAACAGCATCTGCTTGTTCACGTAACCGGGAACGCCGGGCACCTCAAAATACTGGCCCGCATACGTGAGCTGGTAGCCGTGCATGGGCGCGGCCTCGTTGCGGTACAGCAACACGTTATCGCGGTTGATATCCTCCGAAAAATCGCGCGAGTAGAGCAGGCCCGACACGTTGCGCGAGATGATGCTCGAGTAGCCCGACGAGGCCAGCACACCCAGCAGCATCAGCGCTACGCCGAGGTGAGCCAGGGCCCCACCCGAGAGCTTGATGCCGCGCCGCGCCAGCGTGAAGAGCGTGCCCAAATTGGCCAATACCCCGAACAACCCGGCCAGGAACAACGCCACGTAAGCAGGCGAAATCGTAAGACCATTATAGCGAATGAGCAGCACCGCTAAGGCCGTACCCAGCAGGGCCAACAGCACCGATGGCGTGAGGGCATTCAGCACGGTTTCCTTGTCGTTGCGCTGCCACCACATCACCTGGCCCACGCCCGAAAGCAGGCCCACACCCACACCCATCCACAGTTGCAGCTTGGAATAGTGAGCCACTTGGTCGACGGGCAGGGCCACGTTGGTTTTGACGCCGATGAAGCCCATGAAGGCATTATATACCGGAATGCTGGTGGTGAACAGCACCTGGAAGGCCCCCAGACACAGCACCGTCGCGCCCACGAACACCCACAACTCGGGGCTGTACATGCTCAGTTCTTTGGGCGACACCGGAATGTCTTTCCAGCGCCACACCAGCAGGCCCACGGCTAGCACGGTGAAGAAGCCCAGGTAGATCAGCAGCTGGCCCGACAGGCCCAAATCGGTAAACGAGTGCACCGAAGCGTTGCCCAGCACACCGCTCCGGGTGAGGAATGTGGCGTAGAGCACTAGAATAAACGTGGTGATAACCAAGGCGTAGGCCGTGCGCAGGCCCGTGCGGCGGCGCTGCCACAGCACCAGCCCGTGCAGGCCCGCCACCAGCACCAGCCACGGAATGTACACGGCGTTTTCAACCGGGTCCCAGTTCCAGTAGCCGCCGAAGTTCAGGGTTTCGTAGGCCCAATAGGCCCCCATCACCACGCCCACGCCCAGTACGCCGCCACCCACCAGGCTCCACGGGATGGCAGGTTTCACCCAAGCCGTTAGCTCTTTTTTCCAGAGTGCTGCGATGGCGAAGGCAAACGGCACCAGCGTAAGGGCAAAGCCCAGAAACAGCGTAGGTGGGTGAATCACCATCCAGTAGTTCTGGAGCAGGGCATTGAGGCCAGTGCCATCCTTGGGCACGAAGTTGGGGTTGGTCTTCCACACCGGCAGGTCGGTGAGGAAGTCGCGTAGCAACATGAACGGCGAGGAGCCAATTTTGAGGCCCCCGGCCACCACGCCCACAATCATGCTCACCAAAAAGGCCTGCACGGCGCTGAACACGGCCAGCACCGGCGCCTCCCACTTCTTGTTAAAGAGCATGATGCAGCCGCCCAGCACCACTTGCCAGAAAATCCAAAGCAGGAAGCTACCCTCCTGCCCGGCCCAGAAGCACGATATCATGTACTTGAGGGGCAAGTGGTTGGAGCTGTGGCTCCAAGCGTAGTAGTATTCGTAGCGGTGATGGTAGATGATGTCGAACAAACACCCCACCACGGCCAGCACCGCCGCGCCGTGCACGAAAAACGCGCCGCGGCCCAGGCGCTGCCAGCTCGGGTCCACGTCGCCCAGGGCCCGGCCCTGCGTCGCCTGGAAGTAGGCATAAGCCGCAACCACGGCCGCCACAAACGCCACGATGACGCTCAGGTGGCCAATATCTCCAACGAGTAAGTTCATATAAATCAGAATATCGGGCAAATTTACGGCGCTACCGGCAGCGGCACCGCTAGTAGCAAATGGTCGGTGAAAAACCGGCCACGCGCCGGGCGGCAGGTGATGGCAACCTCTACTTTTTTGATGCCAGCGGCTTGCCACGACTGCGTATCTATCCAACCCGCTTTTGGGTCGTTTAGTTGGTTAACCAGCTGTTTATTTAACAGAATTCGACCGCTCACCGGGTCCGTTATCAGCACCGAGAGCGTGGCCTTGCGCGGGTAGTTTTGCAGCGGCAGCACCAAGTGGGGCCCCGCGGCCAGGGGCCCCAACATAGGGTTCAACTGGCTGTACGACACCCAGAACTGCTTCACTAACGTTGGCGGCGAGGCGCCGTCGGACGCGGCATCGGCCACCACCTGGTACAGGCCCGGCCCAGGCAGCGTGTCGGCCACGGTGTAGGCGGCGGGGCGGCCGCCGTAGCTGTTGCGGGCCACTGGCACCCGGCGGCGCTCGGTGCTGCGGAAGGCGCGCTGCTCGCGGCGCAGCACCCGGCAGCTGGGGGCCCCAGCCAACGAATCGGGCAGGGCCCACGCCACTTGCACCACACGGCTGGTGGCGGGCAGGGCCCCGGCGGGTGCGGGCAACGGCAGCACCGCGGGCACGCCCACCGCCCAGCCACTCACTTGCAGCGTGAACGTGCAGAAATCCTGTAAGTACCCGTCCACGTCCAGCAAGTACGGCTGGCCGGCTTGCAGCTCCACGGCCACAAATACGTCGTCCTGTGTGCCCAGCGAGGTGCAGCTGAGCACGTGGTAGGTAGCCGGCTGGCACGGCTGCCCCGTCAGCACCACCAGTTGTACGCCGCGCACGTCGCGGCACCGCTGCCCGCCGATGTTCACGAAGTAGCGGCCCGCCGTGGGCGGTATGAACTCAAACCACTGGTCGTTGTGGTACTGGATGCACTGGCCGGTCAGGCGCTCGTCCACGCAGCCGCGCTGCACGGTGCAGCCCGCGGTGCTGGAGGTTACAGTTTTGTTCAGCGCCAGCCGGCGGCGGTTTTCAATGTTGTCGTTGGCCACCTGGGCCAGGGCCCCGGGGCCCCGACCGGCCAGCACCAAGCCCCAAAAAACCAGCCGCCCCACCCCCCGCGGCCAGAGGCAACGGAAAGCAGGGCGGCTACGATTTTCGGAGCGGGCGCGCAAAGACTACTTGCTTGCCACTTCAGCGCCCTTCAACTCTTTCTTCACGTATTTACTGGGGCATTTCAACAGGATGTTGTCGGCTACGAAGGTGCCGTTGTGCATGGCCCCGGTGATGACGACCTGCTCCGACGTTTCAAAGTCCTGCGGCTTAGGGTTGTTGTACACCACGCGCTGCGATACGTGCGTCGAGTCCATGAGGGTGAAGGCGAAGTAGTTGGGGTCCACCATTGGGTCGTATTGCAGGCCCATGGGGTGGTTCTGACCGTCGCGGGGCAGGCGGCCCACCACGTGCACTTTGGTGGCGTTGCCCTCGGCCGCACGCTGGCGGGCTTCGCCGAAAAGCACGTACACGCTGGCATCGGCCGTGGTGCTGAGGATGATGCCCGCCGCAACAGCAATGATAGCAATGATGAAAATATGAGTCTTCTTCACGAACCGGAGGATTTAGCTGATTTTAACGAATTTAAAAAGAATTTTTTCGGGGCTAACGGGCGGCAGGGCCCTAGCAAAGGCTTCGGGCGTGGTTAGCGCTTAGCTTGGAAGGACATGACTGTAACAACCAAAAAAGGGTAAAAGAATCCGCTCCTACCGATTAAATCCGCCCTCTACGGCGGCCCGCTTCTCCAAGCGGCTCACCTTGCGGTCGAGGGCGATAAGGTAGACGAGCAGGCCGGCGATAATGATGACTACCGCGGCCACCACCACGTAAATTTTGCCGCTGGCCCGCAAGTCGTCGGCCATGGCCGGTACTTCGGGGCCCCCGGGTACTTGGGCCCAGGCGTGGGCGGCGGTGCCCAGCACCAATTGAAACACGCCGCAGACGGCAACGAAGTAGCGCAAAAACTTATTGGTCATCGTGTTGGTGTTGGAGCAGCGTCAGGCGGCTGCTGACCTGGGTAAGCCAAAAGGAGAACAGAATCCAGCCGATAACGGCGGCGTAGAATACCGGCCGCATGGTGCTGTCGAGGTCGTACTTATTAAAACCCGGGTTACCGGTCTGGCCCGGGTGCAAGCTATTGCCCGAAATGCGGGGCAAAATGAACAGCAGCGGAATGGCTGCGGCAAACGCGAAAATGTTGTAGATGGCCGATACGCGCGCCCGCTGCTGGTCGTCGCGGAACGAGCCGCGCAGCACCAGATAAGCTCCGTATATAAGGAGGGCCACGGCGGCGGCGTTCAGGCGCGGGTCGGGCGTCCACCAAGCGCCCCAAGTGTAGCGGGCCCACAGGCTACCAGTGGCCAGGCCCAGCACACCCAGCAAAATACCGGTCTTGGCCGCTTCGTGGGCCAGAATATCCAGCCGGGCCGAGGGCCGCCGCAGGTACTGCATTGAGTACACGATGGACACGAGCATCACCATGATCATCCCGAACCACATAGGCACGTGGAAAAACAGGTTGCGCACGCTCTCGTTCACGATGGGCAGGCGCGGCACTGGAATGAGCAGCCCCGCAATAGCCGAGCCCACAATGAGCACCACGGCTAGCCACTTCCATGCCGAGGCACCCCGCGACTCAATCAGCCGCTGCCCGCCCCACACGCCGCCCACCATCACGACGACGCTGACCAGGGAGATGATAATTCCTAACGTTGCTTTGCTCATAAAAATTAGTTGTTAGATGTTCGTTTTCGGTTGTTAATTTGTTATAAACCAAGTATGTAACAACCAATAACGCCTATCAGCCACGCCACAAAAACGGAAACAACAAGTACGACACCGCCGCCACAATCACGTTCAGGGCCAGCAGCGTGATGATGGCTTGCTGGCTCAGGCCGCGGTCGAGGCCGTCGAGCGCGTTCTTGCTGACTTTGATTAACAACAAAAGCATCGGAATCATTACCGGAAAGCCGAGCACCGCCATTAAAGTAGCGCCATTGCCGCCCGCCTTGGCCGCAATGCCCGAGACGAGCGTGAGCGTGGTGGCAAAGCCCAGGGCCCCCAGCAACAAGTTGGCCACGAACAGGGCCAGGTCCTGGATGGGATTACCCAAAAAGATGGTGTAGAGGAACAGGGCCAACAGCCCCACGCCCAGCAGCAGCAGCGCGTTGTAGAGCATTTTGGCCAAAATGATGGCCTGGGGCCCCACCAGCGTGTAGTAGTACAGGCGCTGGCCGGGGCTCTCCTGCATGAAGCCCTTGGCCACAGCGTTGATAGCCGCAAACAGCAAAATCACCCAGAACAGGGCGTTCCAGGCCGGGGCCGGGGGCTGTCCGCCGCGCAGGCTGAAGCTCAGAAAGCACACGAACACCGTGCTGCCCACGTACAGCAGCAGCCCGCCCAGCGCCGCCCGCTGCCGCCACTCCAAGCGGAAGTCTTTGGCGAGCAGAGTAGAAATTTCGCGGAGCAGCGGCACGAGCAGCGGGTTGGTTTCGGGCCGCAAAGATACGACCCGCGCCGGGCGCCGGGGTACAGCAATTTGCGACTAACGCAGTTGGGCCGCCCGGGGCCCCGGGCGGCCCAACTGCGTTAGTCACCCCGCCGGAGCCCTACTGCACCACTTGCGCGGGCAGTAGGCTCTGGGAGGGATTAAACGACAGGCCCAGCAACTGGGCCGTGATGGGGGCCACATCTTGCAGGGCCATCTGGGGTACCACCTTGCCGGCGGCAAAGCCGGGGCCGTAGCCAATGAAGCCGGCCTGAATCCGGGCATTGTCGGGGAAGAAGCCGTGAGTGCCGCCGTGGCCGGGGCGCACAGGGCTTGAGCTAGGACTAATTTATCAGGTCGCTACCGACGCGCTGGCAATCTCAGGCGCCGCCGCTAGCGCCGCGAAGATTCTCGGCTTCAATATGGGCGGCCTTGTGCCCGGCGTGGGCAACACCGACATGGTGCCCGCAATGCTTACACTTGGGGAAGTGGTTATGTCGGCCCCGGCCGTGCAGCAGTTCGCCCCGGCACTTTCCTATTTGAACGTGCTGGCTGGCGGCGCTTCCTCCGCCCCGGGCCTGCCTCAGCAGCGCGGCGGGCAAGCGGACGGCGGCCTGGTGGCGCGGGCCCTGGGAGCTGTCCCGGCATTTGATTACCAGCAGCTCGCCGCGGCCATTGCCCAGCAGCCGGTGAGCGTGGCCGTGCGGGCCATTGCCGTGCAGCAGGGCCGGGTGGCCCGGGCGCGCAGCCTGACGACGCTGGGCAGCTAAAAGTCGCCGCCGGGTTTCTTGCCCATTGCTGCTTGTAATGAGGCTGCCTCCTGCTTGCCGGTTGCATCTGCGCCCGCAATAACCGAGAGTACCATATTGCCCGGCCGCTTGCCGCGGGCAATGGTGGGAGCCAGCCAGGATTCTAGCGGGTGAGTGCTTGCGTCCGGTTGGGAAATAGGGCCGCCAAGTACAAAGTCGCTGATGGTGTAGCGGTATTTGCCCTCCTTCACTTCCACCTTGATCTTGCGCCACAGGGCCCACGGCTGCGGCCGCCCAATGCCGGCCGCAAAGTCAAACTGCGCATAGGCGCGCCCGATGAGCTTGCCAGCTTCGTAATCATCCATCTCCAACACCGTCTTAGACGAGCCAAAGGTGTAGGCGAACCATTCCCGCCCCCGGCTATAAAGTTCGGCGGCGCTGGCCCCGGGCACTTGCACTACACCCGTGTAAGTCACCTTGCCCGATACGGAATCCAGCGGCAGCGTGGTCTGGGCGGCGGCGGCGCGGGCCAGCAGGCATAGGAGTAACAGCGGTTTCCACATGGCCGCGAACATACTACGGCCGGCCCACATCTTTGGTGCCCGGGGCCAGCGTAAACTGCTACTGGATTTCGCCCCGGGCGCAGGCGCACACAACGGGCGAGGCCGCAGCAGTTAAGGAATGGCAGATTTAAGTAGTCCGGGTAAATTAGTTTGCATTAAACGGGCTAGACGCGATGGTGAGCTGGGTTCCGAAATTTGCGAGGCAGCGATTGGTGGCGTAGGCGAGGTCGTCGGCCTGGGCGTAGTCCTGGGGTTGGAGCCATCCCCCTTTTAGATGCCGCCACACGGTTTCGGCAATGTTGAGGTGGGGCGAATAAGGCGGCAGAAAGAACAAATGCAGGTCGCGTTGCGCCCAGATGCCGCGCCGTTGCCGGATGAGATAAGCCGTGTGGATACGGGCGTTGTCCAGGACTACTCTACCCTACTATTTTAGTTACTTTATAATGAGTTAGTTGATTGATAATCCATCGGAACACAGCATTCATGTTGGCGGTAAATACCGGGTCGGTGCTGCGGCCGGGCCGCGTGTACTGGCGCAGGGCGTTGAGGCCGTGGCGGCCAAAACTGGCGCGTTTGTAGCCGTTGTTCTTCTGGGGGATGGGTTGCACTTTTTCGTGCAGGCGGGTGCCCACGCTCACGCAAAGCGCGTAGGCCAAACTCACCAGGCCCACGAGTTTTTTGAGTTTGTCCCGGCAACGCAGGTGCGTGGCCCGCAAGGCAAAGCCCCGCCCTTTCAGGTTCTGGAAACAAGCCTCAATCGTCCAGCGCTTGCGATAGAACTGGCCCAAAAAAGCCGGGTTGGCCGTGCCGAAGAGGAAGAGGTACTCGCCCCCGGCCAAGGCCGTGACCTGCGCCCCGCCCCAAACCCCGTCGACTTGGCACACGGGCAACTGGCGGCACTGGCCTGGCCGCAGGCCCCAGTCGGCCACGGCGTGACGACGGCCTTGGGGGTCGGTGAGCAGGTGGTGCTTGGGCAGACGCATGACGAATAATATGCCCTTGTCTTTGAGGTATTTGAACCAGGCATGGCCCACAAACTCGCGGTCGCCCACTACCAGCCCCACGCGGTCGGGGCCCAGCACCCGCAGGCAAAAATCCAGTAGCGCCGTGCGGTCGGCGGTGCCGGAGTTGCCGCTGCGGTTGTCGAGCAACTCCCAGCACAAGGGCCAGTGGCAATCGCCCCGGCCCACCGTCACGAGCAGGATGTTGACCTGGCAGCGGCCGAAGTCCCACTCCGTGCGGTCGATGCACAGGCGCAGCTTGCCCGTGCCCGGCAAGAGGCCGACGAGCAACACGGCCAAGGCGACGTAATCCAGGTCGGCTTCGCGGAAAAAGTCTTGGATGCGCGTCTCGTTCGAGGCCAGTTTCACGCCGTCGTTGAGGTGCTGCGCCACCTCGCAGAATTGCACATTTCGGCTTTTAAAGAGGCCGAGCACGAAGCGGGCCACGAACTTTTTGCGGGCCAGGTTCCGCACCAGCGGGACCGAATGTAAAAGGGTCGTAATTTTGACCACGAGGCGTTGCTTCACGGGAAGGAGCGCATTTGGTAGTTGAGGAACTCCAAAGGTCGGGCCTTCCCGTTTTTATGCCCGATTTTTAGTAGGGTAGAGTAGTCCAGGACAATAACCGTTGGACCCGTGATTTGCAGCGAAAGAGCATCTGCTTTTTCGGCCACAAAAGCGGCCGTGATGTTGTGGCGGTTTTAGCCCAGTGGCACTGGTTATCGCGGCTGAAGAGGCCCCAGCAGTTAAGGCGAGAGCATTTTTGAATGGGTACAAACACATCTTCGTCGGGGAATTGCCAGCCGCAGGGCACGTAGCCTTCCTGAGAGACGTGCGAATCATCGCCGTAAAAAAGGGTCAATCCGCACGCCTCGGCCAAGGCCTCGCCTTGTGCTAAGCGGGCGTACGTTTCGGTGTAGTGCAGCAGGTCTGGGCCCTTGGCCGGGCGGCGGCGGGTACGCTGGTATCGGCCACCAAGACGTTTAAAAAAGCACGGAACGTGTCGCGGCACACGGCCGGGGCCCCCGCCGCCCGCTGGCTTTCCCACTCCACCCTGGCAAAGGCAATGCGCTGGTGATTGGTTTCGACCGTCTCCCGGACGGCTTCCTCGTCCGTAGTGACGGAGAGCAACGCCTTGCGTCCGCGCCCTGGCTTGGTTTCAGGTCCACAATACCTTCTTCCTGGTAACGCTTCACCCAACTATTGACGCTGACCTGGCAGAGCCCGACCACGTCGCCGACCTCCTTCGAAGTACGGCCCGTGGCTTTGAGCAGTACCAGTTGGCAACGCTGCCGCAGGGTATGACTCGAACTCTTCTTGTACAAGGATGCCAGCGCCGCTTGGGCAGCTTCAGCTGCTGGGGAGTGCTGACACGACTCATGGCCGAAAGATGTGCCGATAATGCAAACTAATTTACCCGGCCTACTTAGCCTATATTATTATCGTTTCGCAGCATTGCGTTGCGCTTTCCTAAGCTTTCCCAGCTTTTTCAGCCCAAAATTTCCGCTTCCAATAGCCAAGGGGCCCCACCGATTGCTCAGTGGGGCCCCTTGGGATAATTGTTCGATGGCGGCGGTAATGCTAGAAGTCGTAGCCTAGCGTGAAGTAGAACTTGGGCGGGTTAGTGGTGTAGTTTTCGCGACCCCAGGCCACGTCGCCCTTGCCATAGAAGCCGAAGAGCGTGGTGCGCACGCCCACGCCGTAACCCACCAGCAGCGGGTTGCTGAAGTTGGTGACGGTGCCCGAGAACGGGTTGCCGTTGCCACCAAATTTCACGGTGTTGTTCGAGTTGTCCACCGTGAGCGGATTGCCGCCCGAGTAGGCCGTGCCCGCGTCCACGAAGCCCGTGAACTGGAGGTTGCGCAGGAAGGCCGAGTAGATGGGCCGCCGCGATAGGTACTGCACAATGGGCACCCGCAACTCACTGTTGAGCAGCAGGTAGCGCGAGCCAATGCGGGTACTATAGTTAAAGCCCCGCAAGTTGGTCACGAACTGCTGGTTGAAGATTTGGCTGGGGTCGGGTACCGGCACGTTGGGCTGAAATAGCACCCGGTCGTCTTTGTAATTCGGGAAAAACCAGTTGTCCATGCCGCCCAGGCGAAAATACTGGGGATTGGGCCCGAAAAATTGCCCGTAGCTGGCCCGGTTGGCCCAAATGATGGAGCGGTGTATTTTCTGGTAGTGGCGCAGGTCCACGGTGAGCTTACCGAAGTTGAGGGCCGCGTTGTTAATGCCCCGCAGCTGCTGCAAGGCCACCTTCATGCGGGTGCCGCGCAGCATGTTCACGCCGGTAGCAATGGAATTGTCGAACACCAGCTCGGCCTTGTAGCCCACGTAGTTCTGGTTGTTATCCAGGGCGTTGGAGAAGCTGTTGGAGAGGGTGCGGTTGAGGTTTTCGTAGCGCGGGCCAGCGCGCAGGCTCAGGTTGTGGGTGAGCGGGTAGGCAAACGTGACAGCCGCCTCGTGCCGGCCGTAGCGAAAGCGGCTGCCATCTTGCAGATCAAAGAAATACGCCTGCTTCTGGTAGGCAATCGTCCAGTCGACGCGGTGGGTGAGGTTGGTATAGGAGGCATTGATGTTGCTGGTGCGCAGGTCGAAGAGCCCAAACAGGCCGGCGTCGATGCGCTGGTTTTCCAGTAAGTCGTTCAGGTGGGCCCGGAACTGCAAGCCGACGCCCAGCAGCGGGTCCCACTTCACCGAGGTGGTGATGTTGTCGGCCATGAACCGCGTATCGTA
This sequence comes from Hymenobacter nivis, assembly GCF_003149515.1. Lineage (NCBI taxonomy): Bacteria > Pseudomonadati > Bacteroidota > Cytophagia > Cytophagales > Hymenobacteraceae > Hymenobacter > Hymenobacter nivis. Next base: position 4,264,147 of record NZ_CP029145.1, on the reverse strand, counting down.
GCGGTAGGGCCCCGTCACCTGGGGCACTTCGGGCAGCACCTTGTTCACGGGGCGGCGGGCGGCGCGCGCCACGGGCCGCGCCGGCTCATCCTCCTCAAACACGTAGTCGTTGGTGTTCACCGCATCGCTGGCCTTGCGGCGGGCCCGGCGCGTGCCGGGGGCCCTGGCGGTATCCGCCGACGCCGCAGTGGCCCGGGCCGCAGCTTTAGCTGCGGCGGCCACGGGGGCCGCCGAGCGGTCTTCCAAGGTTTTCTGGCGGGCGGTTTTGGTGGCGGGCTGGGCCGTGGGCAGCTCAAACTTGGGGTAGGCGTAGAGTACGTCGCGCGCCTGCACGGGGGCCACCATGGCCAGGGCCGTGGTGGTGGGGCTGTAGTCGAAGTCGCTGATGTTGGGCAGAAAGCTCGTCAGGCGGTCGCGCTGCTTGGTCGAAATGGTGTAGCGGTAGAGGCTGCGCACGCCGCTCTCCTCGCCCAGGTACAGGAGCTGGTCGTCGGACAGGGCCCGGGGGCGGGTTTCGTTAGAGATAGTGCTGGCCAGTAGCTCCACCGGTAGGGTGCGCCCGTCGAGGTGGTAGAGGAACAAGTCGAAGTTGTTCACTACGTTGGGGAACGTAGCCGGGCGCGACTGCCCCAGCGAATCGAGGTAGCGGTTCGAGCTGAAAGCAATGCTCTTGCCGTCGGGCATGAACACCGGCTGCGCGTCGTCGAACAGGTCGTTGGTGAGCTGCTCGGCCTGGCGGCTACCGGCCCGCAGCACGTACAAATCGTTCTGACCACCGCGCACGGCGCTAAACACCAGCGCCTTGCCATCGGCCGAGTAGTTCATGCTCAGCACCTGGTCGTAGGTACTAAACAGTGAGGCCGGCCGCCGGAACGTCACCAGCGTGCGTAGGCGGACGAGCATGTTGTTGCCGGTGGCCTCGCGCAGGTGCAGCGTCATGGCGCCCTGGGCCATTTCGGCCACGGCCACCTGGGTGTTGCCGCGCCAGGCCAGCACCGGCAGGCGGTTTTCCACTTGCTGGTCGGGGGTTTTGTAGCCGCCGCGGGCCACGGTGTTGCGGTGGCTGCCATCGCGGCGGGCCACCACCACGCGGTAGCGGCCCAGCTCGTTCACGGCGTAGGCCAGCTGCTGGCCGTTGGGGCTGAACACGGGCTGCGAGTAGATGGTGGCCCGACGGTTGCGGCTGCCCACCTGGAACTTGGCGTCGGGCAGGGCCAGTGCGGCGGTGGCCGGCTGCGCGTTCAGGGACCGGTAGTAAGCCAGCCAGTCGCGCATAAATACTTTATATGGCACGTTCAGCGACGAGCTGATGCCCACTTCCGCGTCGCGCGTGATACGCGTCAGGTTCAGGATGTTCTGGATACTGGTGTATCCGTAGCGCTCGGCAATGTAGTTCCAGACGCTATGGCCGGCCAGGCGCGCATCGCGGATGAAGAACGGCGCCGTGCGGTTGCCGTTGGGGTACAGCCGCGTCATGTCGCGCATGTAGCCGTCCATGTCCACGCTCCAGCCCTCGGCGGCGTAGGCCGCGGCCCCGCTGATGAACCAGTCGGGCAGTTGCAGCAAGTAGCTGCTTTGCAGCACTTCGCGCAGCGAGCCGCCGTACATCATGTCGTTCAGCAGTACCTGCGTGAGCTGAAAGCTAATTTCACGCTTATAGTCGGTTTGCAGGCCGGTGAAGGCGATTTGCACCTTGCTCATGCGGGCCAGGGGCGCGTCGCCGCCGGCCACCGTTTCGGGGTTGGGGTCGAGGCCCACGTTGCTCTGCCGGAGGTCGCCCACCGAGTTGTAGAGCATGATGGTAGTTTTGGCGTAGGGGTAGTACCCGATGAGGGCCGTGACGCGCTGCAACTCTTTCTCAGCGTAGTCCACGGCGCGGCGGGCGGCGGGCTCGTTGCCGTCGTAAAACATCACCGTGAAGTTCTGGGTGGAATACTGCTGCCAGTGAAAGTCGCGGTACTGAATGCGCACCCGCCCGAACTGCTCCTGCGCCGTTTGGGCCCGCGCCGGGGCCCCCGCGGCCAACAAAAACACCAGTGCGCACGCGCCCCGCACCGCTTTCCTTACCAAGGTAATGTTTGTCATAGTCAGCGAACGAACAAAGGCGGAAATTAGTCCGCTGTAAAAGCTAAATTTCCGGGGCTGCCACCGGGGCTGGCCACAGGGCCCCGTAGCGGGCCAGGCTCACTTCGGGCCAAAGGTCAGCCTGCCCAGCCAGCCAGTCGGCCATCAGCGCCGCCAGCCGCGGGGCCAGCACCACGCCCTTCGAGCCGTAGCCCCCGCAGAAGCTGAGGCCCGGCACCGCGGGGTGGGGCCCCAGCAGCGGCTTGCGGTCGCGCACGGCGGGCCGCACTCCCGCCCGCTGCCCCACCACCGCAAACGGCGCGCTGGTGAGGGCCCCCAGGCGGGTGGCCAGTTCGGCGCGGCCGTCGGCTGTGGGGCCCTCGGCAAAGGGCGGCCAGCGGTAGGTGGCCCCCACGCGGAAGCGCCCCGCCCCCAGCGGCACTACGTAGACGCCCCGGTTGAGCACTTGCCCAGCCTCCAGGCCGGTGCATTCTACGTCCAGTACCTCGCCCTGGTTGGGGGTAAGGGGTAGCCAGTTAAAATACGGGTTGTGAACGGCTTCGGCCCCTTCACAGCACACTACGTGGCGCGCCCGCACGGCACCGTTGTACACAAAAGCCGGCCCCGCGCTGGCCGGGATGCTAACGAGCCGGGCCCAGTCAAAAGCTTCGCGCCGCAGCCAGCCAGCGGCTTCGCCTTCGGCGGCCAGCGCGGCCAGCAGCTCGGCCACCGCCAAATAGCCGCCGTGGCGCAACCAGGCCCCGCCGTGGGGGGCCAGCACGCCGGGCAGACCGGGGTCGTGGGTGAGGATTTCAGCCACGAAATCGCCCCAGGGCTGCTTGGCACTGCGAGCCACCAGGGCGGCCTGCTCTTCCTCCGAGCCGAATACCTTAAAGATGGGCGCGGCGGTGTAAAAATCCTGCCCGAGCCGGGCCTCCAGGGCCCTATAATAGGTAGTGGCGTAGGGAATAAGCTCGTCGGCGCGCCAAGCTAGGGCGAAGCGCCGGCCGGCCACGGGGTTGACGAGGCCGGCGGCCACGCGCGAGGCCGAATCGGGCCGGCCGGCGTCGTACACCAGCACGCGGTGGCCGCGGCGTTGCAGCTCATCGGCCAATGTGGCGCCCGCTAGGCCGTGGCCCACCACCAAAAAGTCGCAATCCGTCATAGCAGCAAGGTACGGCCGGCGGGGAGAAACGCCGAAGCGCTGCCGTACTTTGCCGGGCCGTTGCGGGCGGCGGCCGGGCGGCGGCCGGGCGGCTTTTTCTTCTTCTTCGCATTTCCCATGCTCCTCAAGACTTTCACCTTCAACGGCTTTTCCGAAAATACCTACGTCCTCACCGATGAGGCCACCCGCGCCTGCGTCATCGTGGACCCCGGCTGCTACACCGTGGCCGAGCAGGCCGAGCTGAAGCAGTACATCGACGACAACCACCTGGCCGTGGCCGCCGTGCTGCTCACCCACGCCCACATCGACCACGTGCTGGGCTGCGCCTACGTGCTGCGCACGTGGCCCGGCACGCCCCTGCTCGTGCACGACCTCGACCGGCCCACGCTGGCCGCCGTGGCCAGCTACGCGGGGCCCTACGGCTTCGGGGCCTACCAGGCCGCCACGCCCACCGGGACCCTGGCGGCCGGCACGCCTGTACGCTTCGGCGAAACGGAGCTGGAAGTGCGCTTCACGCCGGGCCACGCGCCGGGCCATGTGGTATTTTACCACGCGCCCAGCGGCCAGGTGGTGGGCGGCGACGTGCTGTTTCAGCGCAGCATCGGCCGCACCGACCTGCCCGGCGGCGACCTCAAAACCCTGCTGCGCAGCATCGATACCGAGCTGCTCACGCTGCCCGATGCCACAGTGGTGCACCCCGGCCACGGCCCCAGCACTACCATCGGCGCCGAGCGGCAAGGCAACCCGTACCTGGTGTAGAAGATATTGGCGGCCCGCGGCCGTATTCTGTTGATTATTAAGGTGTTTGAGTTAATAAAACCGGTTATGCTGAGCTTGTCGAAGCATCTCGTCCGCTGACTAATTATTTTAATCACTGCCGTGATAGAGATGCTTCGACTACGCTCAGCATGACAATATAAAGCACTCTTCAGCCAACGCAAATGGCTTCCAAACAACGCTTCGTCTCCCTTTGAAAAAGCATCTCCCCAACGCCCTCACTTGCCTGAACTTACTGTGCGGGTGCCTGGCGCTGACATTCATCTTCAACCCCGGCCTGCATAACTTGGTGGTGGGGGCCTACTTTGTGGGCCTGGCCGCGGTGGCCGATTTTCTTGATGGGCTGGTGGCGCGGGCCCTGCGCGTGTCTTCTCCCATCGGCAAAGATTTAGATTCACTGGCCGACATGGTATCGTTCGGGGTGGTGCCGGGGGCCATGCTATTTCAATTAATAATCAGCGCTTTGGGATTATCAGGGCCCGCCGCTGCCCCGCTGGCGAGCGGGCTCCAGTACCTGCCATTCGCGGCGTTTACCATCACCATTTTTTCGGCGCTGCGGCTGGCCAAGTTCAACAACGATACCCGGCAGACCAACTCCTTCATTGGCTTGCCCACCCCGGCCAGCACGCTGGTGGTGGCCTCGCTGCCCCTCATCCTGGCGGCCCACGCGGGCGAGCCCACCACCGCCACGGGGCTGGTTTTGAACCCCTGGGTACTGCTGGGCCTTACGTTGCTGCTCTCGGGCCTGCTGGTGGCCGAGCTGCCGCTGTTCGCGCTGAAATTCAAAAGCTTCGGCCTGGTGGGCAACCGGCAGCGCTACCTATTTTTGCTGCTGGCAGCGGCGCTGGGACTGTGGCTGCACGCGGCCGCCGTGCCGCTGGTGGTGCTGCTCTACGTGGGCCTGTCGGTGGTGGGGCCCCGGCGGATGTGAGGGCCGGCCGCCGCTTCACAATAAAAACAGCCGCTTTCAGTTAGGGCCCCGGCCACGGGCCAAACCCTACACTAGCCTTCGGTGTTGGGGCCGCATCCCGGAACCGCCCGGCCCATTAGCCGTTATTCTATGCCGCGATTTTTTCTCTTGCTGCTGCTTGTAGGATTGGGATGGACGGCCCCCCCGGCGGCGCGGGCGCAGGGCCCCGCCACGGCCCACGTGGTGCTGCGCTGGGGTGGCTACGCCGAGGTGCCCAGCCGCACCGGCCGGGCCCAGCAGCGGGTGCCCACCTTCGCGGGGGCCTACGCGGCGTTTGACGAGCAAATCGGGGTTTTCAGCCAGCGGCTGACCGGCGACGTGCGCCAGGGCGAGCTGCTGAACCCGGTGTACGAGGCGTTTTCGGCGGCCGACGCCAAGCTGCTGGATGCCAGCAAGCTGCCGGCCGCGCCGGAAGTGCAGCTCAGCACGGGCACCGAGGCTAAATTACCCGTCACACGCTTTAGCTTGCGCCCCGCCCGCCGCAACCCCCAAACCGGCCAGCCCGAGCGGCTGGTATCGTTCGATTTTAGCTATTCTTTGGCCGAGCCCCGCGCCGCGCGCGGCGGCAGCGGCGGCACGGCCCGGGCCCACGCGGCTCACTCGGTGCTGGCCGCTGGCGACTGGTACAAGCTGGGCGTGCCGACCAACGGCGTATATAAAATAGACCAAGCCACGCTGAAAACGCTGGGCTTCAACCCCGCCACCACCGACCCCAAAGCCCTGCGTCTCTACGGCAACGCGGCAGGCCTGCTCCCACAGCCCAACCTCACCTACCGCCCCGACGACCTGGTGGAAAACGCGGTGCGCTTCGTGGGCAACGCCGATAATTCGTTTGATGCTGACGAATACCTGCTGTTCTACGCGCCGGGGCCCCACACCTGGTACGCCGAAAACGGCCGGTTCCGGCACCGTAACAACTTCTACTGCGACACGGCCTACTACTTCCTGACCACCCAGGCCGCGGCCCGGGCCCCGCAGCGCGTAGCCACGGCGGGGGCCCCGGGTACGGCGGCCACGCGCACCGTCAGCACGTTCGACGAGCGGGCTTTCTACGAACACGACTTGGTGAATTTGCTGCGCTCGGGCCGGCAGTGGCTGGGCGAAAGCTTCTCGCCGCAGTCGGTGCTGACGCGCACGGTTGACTTCCCGGCCAGCCTGCCCGACCTCGTGCCCGGCTCCACGGCCCAGGTCACGCTGGTCCTGGCGGCCACCGACCTCAGCGGCAGCCAGTTCACCGCCATGCTGAACGGCGCGGCCATTGGCACCGTGCAGGTGGCCCCCGTGAACGGACAGGCCTACTACGCGGTGGCCAACGTGGCTACGCCCACGCTGCCCGTGGTGCTGCCCGCCGCACCGGCCGCCAACCTCAGCGTGGGCCTGACCTTCAACAGCCTATCGGGCACCGGCGTGGGCTACCTTGATTACCTGGAAATCAACGCCCAGCGCCGCCTCACGCTGAGCGGGCCGGCGCTGGAATTCCGGTCGCTGGCCAGCGTGGGGCCCGGGGCCGTGACGCGCTTCGCGCTGGCTGGCACCACCGCCGCCACCGCGGTGTGGGACGTGACCAACCCGCGCCACGCCGTGGCCCAGGCCCTGGATGCGGCCGGCACGTTTGCGGCCGCCACCGACACGCTGCGCGAGTACGTGGCCTTCCAGCCCGACGGCGCGTTTGCCAAGCCACGAACCTTCGGCAAAGTGCCCAACCAGGACTTGCATGCCCTCGACGGCAGCTACGATTTGGTGATTGTGACCTACCCGGCCTTCCGCGAACAGGCTAACCGGCTGGCCGACCACCGCCGCACCCACGACGGCCTGAAGGTGGCCGTGGCCACGACTAAGGAAGTGTACAACGAGTTTGGCTCGGGCGGGCAGGACGCCACGGCCATCCGCGACTTCATGAAGCAGGTGTACGACCGGGCCCCGGCGGGCAAGCTCCAGTATTTGCTGCTGTTCGGCGATGCGTCGTTCGACTATAAATCGAGCCCATACAACGACAAGAGCCAAGAGCCCGCGTGGTGGGCCAGCCGGGCCCCGTTCCGCTCCGACGCCGACTTCGACCGCGCCAACCAGAACTACGTCCCCACCTACGAGTCGCGCGAGTCACTAACGGCCTTCTACGGCAGCACAGTAACCTATTCATCCGAAGACTATTACGCGCTGCTCGACGACAACGAGGGCGAGTTGTCGGAGAACCCGACCGGCACCGAGGTGCAGGACGTGGGGGTGGGCCGCCTGCCGGTGCGAGCCCCCAAAGGCAGCCCCGCCAACGCCGACAACGCCCGCCTGATGGTGGATAAGCTGATTGCCTACGACGCCCCGGCCAGCTTCGGCAAGTGGCGCAACCGCCTGTCGCTGTGGGCCGACGATGGCAACGGCGACCTGTTTGTGGGCGGCGGCTCGGAGCCGCTGGCCGCCGGCATCCAGGCCAACTACCCGGCCTACAACGTGCATAAGGTGTACCTCGACCTGTACCCGCAGGTGTCGGGGGCGGCCGGCCTGCGCTCGCCCGAGATGAACAAGGCCGTGGACGAGTCGTTTGAGGGCGGCTCGCTGCTGATAAACTACCTCGGCCACGGGGGCCCCACGGGCTTATCGAACGACCAGATTTTCACCAACGCCACCGCCCTGGCTCTGCGAAACAGCGTCAAGCTGGCCTTCATGGTGACCGGCACCTGCGACCTGAGCACCTACGACAACCCCGATTTCACGTCGGCCGGCGAGCAGGTGCTCACCGACAATGCCAACGGTGGCGGGGCCATCGGGCTGTTCACAACCACCCGCGTGGTGGAGGCGGGCCAGAACTACGGGCTCAACGCGGCCTTCTATAACAACGTGTTCCAGCCCCTGCCCAGCGGCAAAATGCCCGCCATGGGCACCGTGACCATGCTGGCCAAAAACGCCTACCCGGGCCCCGGCCAAGCCAGCGTGCTCAACAACCGCAACTACACCCTGCTCGGCGACCCCAGCATGACGCTGGCCTACCCGCAGCAAACGGTGCAGCTCGACAGCCTCAACAAGCAATACGTGGGCGGCGGGGCCGCGCCGCCTACCCTCCAGGCCCTGAGCCCCGTGCGTCTGCACGGCCGCGTACTGAACGCCGGGGCCCTAAACAGCGGCTTCAACGGCACTGCCCAAGTGACGGTGTACGACAAGCCCGCCACGGTGCTGACGCTGGGCAACAAGGTAGCCAACAACGCCGCCGACGGGCCCCGGCCCGTGCAAGTGCAGGAAAGCGTGATTTACAGCGGCCAGGCCACCGTGACGAACGGACAGTTCAGCCTGCGCTTCGTGGTGCCGAGGGACATCAGCTACAATGTGGGCCCCGGCAAGGTGAGCCTCTACGCCTTCAGCCCCAGCGCCGACGGCGGCAAGGGCACCGACGCCACCGGCCGCCTGGCGGCGCCGGTGGGCGGCGCGGCCACCGGCACGGCCCGCGACACGGTACCGCCCGCTGTGGCCCTGTTCATGGACAGCGAAACATTTGCCTTTGGGGGCCTCACGGGACAAAATACCACGCTGCTGGCCAACCTGAGCGACAACTCGGGCATCAACACCACCGGCGCGGGCATCGGGCACGAGATTACGGCCGTGCTCGACGGCAACGCCGCCGGCCTCACGGTGCTCAACGACGCCTACGTGGGCAAGGTCGATAACTTCCGGTCGGGGCAGGTGAAGTACCTCTACAAGAACCTGGCGGTGGGGCCCCACACCCTGAAACTGAAGGCCTGGGACACCTACAACAACTCCACGGAGCGCGAGATTGAGTTTGTGGTGGCCCGCACCGAGCAGCTGGCGCTGTCGCACGTGCTCAACTACCCCAATCCGTTTGCTAGTGCTACTACGTTTCACTTCGATCAGAACCGCGAGGGCGACGACCTCGACGTGCAGGTGCAAATCTTTACCGTGTCGGGCCGGCTCGTGCGTACCCTCACTGCTACCGTCGTCAACAGCGAACCGCACCAGAAAAGCATCAGCTGGGACGGGCGCGACGAATTCAACGACCAGCTGGCGCGCGGCGTGTACGTGTACCGGGTGAACGTGCGGGCCCAGCGGGACCACGCTACGGCTTCCAAATTTGAAAAATTGGTCATCCTCAATTAATACAATTTAAACCGCTTCCTTTGTGGCCGGTTTCGTGGCCCATTCCTATTCGCTTTATGCAACTTCCTACTCCCCTTACCTCCCGGCGCCTGGCGCTGCTCGCGGCCCTGTTGGGTGGCGCCACCGCGGCCCACGCCCAGAATTTCTCTAAAACCATTACCACAGCCGTGCCCATCCTCACCCTCAGCCCCGACTCGCGCTCGGCGGCGCTGGGCGAGGCTGGGGTGGCCCTCTCGCCCGATGCCAACGCGGCGTTCTACAACCCGGGCAAGCTGGGGTTTGTGCCGTACAAATACTCGGTGTCGCCTTCGTACACGCCGTGGCTGCGCAGCATCACCGACGACATGGGCATCTCGTACCTCTCGGGCTATGCCAAGGTAGCCGAGCGGTCGGCCCTCTCGGCCTCGCTGCTGTACTTCGACCTGGGCCAGATTCAGTACCGCGACGCCAACAACATCGAAGGCGCCACTTTCAACCCCAAGGAGTACGCCCTTACCGTGTCGTACGGCCAGAAGCTGAGCGAGAACTTCGGCCTGGGCGTGTCGGCCCGCTACATCCGCTCCAACCTCACCGGCGGCAGCATCCCCGACGCCCGGCCCGGCAACGCCGCCGCCGTCGACGTGGGGGCCTATTACAACAAGGATGCGAGCATCGGGACGGGCCTCTACAACATCGGGTTCGGGGCCACCATCAGCAACATCGGTAATAAGATGACTTATACCGACCCGGTGAACGCCAGCTTCCTGCCCACCACCCTGAAGCTGGGCACCGCCCTGACCCGCCAAATCGACCAGTACAACAAGATTACGCTGGCCATCGACGTGAGCAAGCTGCTGGTGCCCTCGCCCTACTACGAGGACCTGCTGCCCGGCACCGGTGCAGCCCAAACCGCCCAGCGGGACCGCATCAAGGCCGAAAATAACGCCCGGGCCCAAAAATCCATCATCAGCGCGGCCCTGGGCTCGTTCTCCGATGCGCCGGGTGGTTTCAAGGAGGAATTGCAGGAAATCAACCTGTCGGGGGGCCTGGAGTACAGCTACAACGACTTATTGTACGCCCGCGCCGGCTACTTCTACGAGAACCCCGACAAGGGGGCCCGCCAGTACGCCAGCTTCGGCCTGGGCGTGCGCTACCAGGTGTTTGGCATCGACGGGGCCTTTCTCGTGCCCAACTCGCAGGCCAACCCGCTGTCCCAAACCATCCGCGTGTCGCTGCATTTCAACTTCAACAAGCTCTCCGAAGCCTTCGCCGGCGACGCCGGCGGCACCAGTGGCACCCCGCCCAATAACTAGACTCGTTTTTTTCGCGGTTTCGCGTAGATGAAGGGAAGCGCCAGAAAGCCCGCCCATTCGGCCGCGGCTTTTTGGCGCTTCCCTTTAACTTTTGCGCCGCCGTTTGGCTTTTCCCTTCTCTATCCGTCTTTTTTGCTTTTTCCCAACATGCTCGACCGTACCGTTGCCCCCCCTTTGCAGCCCCTGGCCCGCGTGGCCCTGCCCACAGCGGAGGTAATGCCCTTGCCCAACGCCGCCCGCCTCCACGTGCTGGCCAACGATGCCCAGCCCGTAGTGCGCCTGCAAGTGGTACTGCCCGCCGGCAAAATTGCCGAGCCCAAGCCCAGCCTGGCCCTGCTCACGGCCCGGATGCTGCTCGAAGGCACCGCCACCCGCACCGCCCGCCAAATTGCCGACGAAGTAGCCTTCTACGGCGCGTCGCTCGACTGCGAGTCGGGCCCCGACCGCGCCATGCTTACGCTGTATTGCCTCACGCGGCACCTGCCCACACTGCTGCCACTGGTGCACGAGGTGCTCACGCAGCCCACTTTTCCGGAGCAGGAGCTAATCCAGCTGAAAACCCGCACCGTGCAAAACGTGCAGGTGGAGCGCCGCAAGGCCAGCTACCGTGCCTCCGAGCGCCTCAACGAGCACCTGTTCGGCGCGGCCCACCCCTACGGCCAGCTGTTCAACGAAGACGCTTTTCTGGCCCTTACCTGCGCCGATGTGCTGGCCTTCCACCAAGCGGCCTATCCACTGGGCGGGGCCGAAATATTTTTATGCGGCGATATAGACGGGTACCGGCAGCTGGTGGCCGACACGTTTGGCCAGGGCCCCACCGGGGCCCCCACGCTGGCTGCCGCCGGGGCCCTGGCGCCGTTCCAGCCCGGGCACGACTACGTGACGGTATCCGGCAGCTTGCAGGCCTCGCTGCGCATCGGGCGGCCCTGGCCCAACCCACGCCACCCCGAAACCCACCAGCTGAACCTGCTGGTCAAGGTACTGGGCGGCTATTTCGGCTCGCGGCTGATGCGCAACATCCGCGAAGACAAGGGCTTGACCTACGGCATTTCGGCCGGCGTCACCAACCGCGAGCAGGCCACAGCCCTCATCATCGGCACCGATGTGAAGGGTGACAGCGCCCCGCTGGCCGTGGCCGAAATCCAGCGCGAGCTGCGCCGCTTGCAGGAAGAGCTCATTCCGGCCGACGAGCTGGAAACGGTAAAAAACTACACCCTCGGCAAGTTTGCCAATGACTTGTCCACAGTGTTCGAGCAGGCCGATAAGTACCGCAACGTGGTGCTGATGCACCTGCCCGCCGATTACTACACCCAGTTCGTACAGCAAATCGACGCCGCCGACGCCCCCATCCTCCAGCGCCTGGCCCAGGAATACCTCTCGCCCGACGCCTTGCAAGTGGTGGTGGCGGGGGCCTAAAAAGCTAATGGTTAGCCAGCAATAACGCAAGGCCGTCATGCTGAGCGCAGCCGAAGCATCTCTCTCGCTGCGCAACTAATTACTGCTACGGGAGGGACGCTTCGGCTGCGCTCAGCATGACGGCCTTATGGCAAATCCTGAATCTGTTTTTCTCTACGCCTCCTGAATGGCTGGGGGCCCCGGGTTATACTCGGCCGTGGCAGTGAGGTGCTCGGCGGTGCGCTTACCCTGGTCGTCGCGCATGTCGCGGCGCTTGAAGGGGCGGATGATGAGGCGCAGAGCCTGGTCGGAACTGAAGTAGCTGAACGCCCAATCCACAAAGGCCACCACTTTGTTGCGGAAGCCCACCAGCGTCATCAGGTGCACGAACAGCCACGTCAGCCAGCCAAAAAAGCCGTTGAAGTGCACCCCCTTGGGCAGGTCCACCACTGCTTTGTTGCGGGCCACGATGGCCATCACACCTTTGTTGGTGTACTCGAACGGCTGGGGCGCTTCGCCTTTGGTGAGACGTACCAGGTTCTTGGCCAGCACTGAGGCTTGCTGCTGGGCCACGGGGGCCAGCATGGGCATGCCCTTGGGCATCTCGTCGGTAACGAGGTTGGCCACGTCGCCGATGGCAAACACGTTAGCCAGGCCTTCCACCTGGTTCCACTGGTTCACGGTCACGCGCTTGTTGCGGGTCACCACGGCGTCGGGTAGGCCGGGCAGGGTGGCGCCGTTCACACCGGCCGCCCAAATCAGGTTCTCGGTCGGGATGAACTCGGTGTCGGAATAGTACGCCTTGCTGTCCTCAAACCGCTTCACCGACGTATTGAGCTGCACCTGCACGCCCAGCTCGTGGAGGTAGCGGCCAGCATCGGCCTGCGACGCCGGCGACATGGGCCCCAGCAGCGCCGGCCCAGCCTCCACCAGGAAAATCTGCATCTTGCCCAAGTCCAGCTCGGGGTAATCTTTGGGCAGCACGTGCTTGCGCATCTCGGCCAGCGAGCCGCTGATTTCGACGCCTGTGGGGCCCCCGCCCACCACCACAATGTTCATCAGGGCCTGGCGCTCGGCCGCGTCGGCGGTGAGCAGGGCCTTCTCAAAGTTCTGGAAGATGAAGCTGCGCAGGTTCAGGGCATTCGGGATACTCTTGATTTGCATGGCGTTGCGCTCAATGCTCTCAATGCCGAAGAAGTTGGTGAGCGAGCCAGTGGCCAGCACGAGGTAATCGTAGCGAATCTCGCCCACGCTGGTGTGCAGCGTGTTGGTAGCCGATTCCACGCCCGTCACGTCGGCCAAACGGAAAAGGAAATTGCGCTGGCCTGCAAAGATTTTGCGCACCGGGTAAGCGATGCTGTCGGCCTCCAGGGCCCCCGTAGCCACTTGGTACAGCAGGGGCTGGAAGTTGTGGTAGTTGTTGCGGTCGACCACCACCACTTGCACCGGCGCGTTGGCCAGGTCTTTAGCCAGCTGGAGGCCCCCAAAGCCACAGCCCACAATGACGACCCGCGGCTTATCAGAAAACGGAAGATTAGTGTCCATATCTATAGAATAGGAATAAGCAATTGGCAAATCCTTGCTTTAACCCCAAAAGTGGCCCAGGGATTACCGAACAGCCTGGCAACCAACTGCCTAGGGGCCCAAACGACCTTTAATAGTCGACGCCCTCTTTCTTCTTGAACTCGCCGTTCTTCACTTGCTTGATGAACTGGAGCCAGCTGAAGGGATTGGTGAGCGGGTTGTTGGCTTGCAGCGACTGGCCCAGGCCCATGCGGGCCTGGTTGTTCTGCTGCTGCAAGCTCATAGTTTGGCGGTAGGTCGCCGAGGAGCTCATGGGCAGCGTGTTAAAAATGCGGCGCATGGTCTGCTCATTGAGGGCGTCGGCCCCCGGCGTGCGGCTCCCGCTCGGGATGGCCATGGCCAAGAACGCGGCCTTAAACTCGCGCTCAGTGGCGTACGGAAACACCCGCACCTCGGGCAAAAGGGTAGCATCTTCCTGCAACTGCACCACCACCGAGTAACTCTGGCGCTGATAGTCGGCGGGGATGATGACCCGCTGGGTGGCGTAGCCCAACGAGCGAATCACGATGCTGTCGCCGGCCAGCACGGCCATCGAAAAGTAGCCGTAGATGTTTGTGGCCGTGCCACGGCCGGCCTTGGGCACGTATACCGTAGCCCCAGGCACGCCCAGCAGGCTGTCGCCGCTGGCCACAATGCCGGTAAACTGAATTATCTTGCGCTTGCCCTGGGCCTGGGCCCCGGGCGCGGCCAGTAGCAGCAGCAGAACCGCTAGCACGGCGGCAAGCGTAAACGAGAACCCCCGGGGGCGGCTGGTATCGGACATGAGTGGGCGGGCTAGTAAGCAAAGATACAACCGGTAAGGCCGGGCAAGCCTTACCTTCGGACAATAGGAAACTTACGGCAAGCACCGGCTTCCAAACACCAGATGCGCTTGAAACATTTCACGGTTGCGTTCGGTCAGCAAATATTTAAAGCCTTCGGCGACGAAAGCCGTGTGCGCATACTGCACTTGCTCTGGCGAAACCGCGAAATGGTGGTGGCCGACCTCGAACAGGTACTTGATTTCACCCAAACCAAGACCTCGCGCCAGCTGGCGTACTTAAAAGCCGCCGACCTAGTGAGCGTGCGCCGCCTCGACAACTGGATGTTCTACTTCCTGAAGGATGAAGCCCTGGACCTGGTGTTGCAGCTCCTGGAGTTCATGGCCCGCGACCCGCAGCTGCTGCAAGACCAGCGCATTTACCAAACCCTGTGGTCGAATCGTGAGTTAGCTGCTTATAAGCTTCAAAACCGGCACTGGACCGGCGGGACCCCGCCGCGGTAGTTCGTTCAGCATTACTCGAAATTCAGGTAGTTAATGGTTTACGCACACCAAATATTTGTTTGCACCAACCAAAAAGGTAGCGTGGGCCGCGACGTGGCCAAGGCCCTGAAGCACGCCCTTAAGGACCAGGACCTGAAGACCGTGCGGACCGCCGACGGCGAAAAGCAGCGCAACGCCGTGCAGGAGTGCGACTGCCTCGACCGCTGCAAGCACTGCAAGAAGGGCCCCGGGGCGGCCCTCGTGGTGTACCCCGACGGCGTAATCTACGGCGATGTGCAGCCCACCGACTGCGCCACCATCGTGCGCGAACACTTGGGCGGGGGCCGCCTCGTTACGTCACTACTAATCAGCTAATAAATAATAAGATAAAAGTAATGAGTAGTGAGAACTATGCTGACACTTGCTCATCACGCCTTTACGGTCTTGCTACTTAATTCTGACTACTTACTTAAGACTCCTACGCATGGCCTACCGGCACCTGTTTTTTGACCTTGACCACACGCTGTGGGACTTTGAAACCAACGCCGACGAGACACTGGCTACGCTCTACGACCGGCACGCGCTGGCCCGCCACGGCACCTTCGACTTGCCCGCGTTCAAGCGCGTGTACAGCAACGTGAACCACGCCCTGTGGCGCCTGTACCAGGCCAACAAGGTGACGCAAACGCAGTTGCGCGAGGTGCGCTTCGTGCGCACGCTGGCCAAGCTGGGCGTGGCCGCGGCCGACGTGCCCCCCACCCTATCAGACGAGTTCACCGACATTCTACCCGAGAAGTCGGCCGTGTTTCCGCACACCCACGAAACGCTGGATTACCTGCGCGGCAAGTACACGCTGCACCTGATTACCAACGGGTCCGAGGACATGCAGTACCGCAAGCTGGCCTCGTCGAACCTGACGCAGTACTTCGACCAAATTATTACTTCCGAGCACAGCGGCCACCTCAAGCCCGACCCGCGCATGTTTGCCCACGCCCTGCAAGCGGCCGGCGCGGGGGCCCCGGAGAGCCTGATGATTGGCGACAACCTGGAGTGCGACGTGCTGGGGGCCCACAACGCGGGCATCGACCAAGTGTATTTCAACCCCGCCAAGCGCCGCCACTTCGCGCAGGTGACCTACGAAATTAGCAGCTTAGACGAGTTGCGGGCGTTTTTGTAGCCGGCCGGCGGGGCCCCGCTACCTTTGCGGCTCCCCATCCACCCGTCTCTCAAACGCTCCAACCATGGCCAACGGCTTTTTCAACGTTCCGACGCCCCTCAACGAGCCCGTGAAGGGCTACGCGCCCAACTCGCCCGAGCGGTTAGAGTTGATCAAAATGCTCAAGGAGTTGAAGCAGCAGGAGCGCGACATCCCGATGTACATCGGCGGGCAGGAAGTACGCACCGGCCGCCGCCTGCCCCTGAGCCCGCCCCACGACCACCAGCACGTGCTGGCCCACTTCCACGAGGGCGACGCCGGCCACGTGACGCAGGCCATCGACGCGGCGCTGGCTGCCCGCCCGGCTTGGGCCGCCCTGGCCTGGGAGCAGCGCGCCGCCATCTTCCTCAAAGCCGCCGACCTGCTCGCGGGGCCCTACCGCGCCCGCATCAACGCCACTACCATGCTGGGCCAGAGCAAGAACGCTTTCCAGGCCGAGATTGACGCGGCCTGCGAGCTGATTGACTTTTTCCGCTTCAACGTGGCCTTCATGCAGGAGTTGTACGGGCAGCAGCCCATCAGCTCGCCCGGCATGTGGAACCGCCTGGAGCACCGCCCGTTGGAAGGCTTCGTATTCGCCCTCACGCCGTTCAACTTCACCTCCATTGCTGCCAACCTGCCCGCCTCGGCGGCCCTGATGGGCAACGTGGTGGTGTGGAAGCCCGCTTACCCGCAAATTTATTCGGCCCAGGTGCTGATGGAGCTGTTCAAGGAGGCCGGTGTGCCCGACGGCGTCATCAACCTGATTTACGTGGACGGCCCCGTGGCCGGCGACGTCATCTTCAAGCACCGCGACTTTGCCGGTATCCACTTCACCGGCTCGACCAAAGTGTTCCAAACTATCTGGCAGGAAATCGGGCAGAATATCTCCCGCTACAAGTCCTACCCGCGCATCGTGGGCGAAACCGGCGGCAAGGATTTTATCCTCGCCCACCCTTCAGCCCAGGCAAAGGCGGTGGCCACGGCCATCACCCGCGGCGCCTTCGAGTACCAAGGCCAGAAGTGCTCGGCCGCCTCGCGGGTGTACCTGCCCTCAAACCTGGCCGATGAAATCCTGGGCTATGTGAAGGAAGACCTCGCCACCGTTAAAATGGGTGACGCGGAGGACTTTGGCAACTTCGTGAACGCCGTCATCAGCGAGGTATCGTTCGACAAGCTGGCCCGTTACATCGACGGGGCCCACGCCGACCCGGACGCGGACGTGGTGGCCGGCGGCACCTACGACAAGTCGAAGGGCTACTTCGTGGCCCCCACCGTCATCGTGGCCAAAGACCCGAAATACGTGACGATGTGCGACGAGCTGTTCGGGCCCATCGTGACGGTGCACGTGTACGACGCCGAGCAGTTCGAGGCCGCCCTCGACCTCGTGGACAGCACCTCGCCCTACGCCCTCACCGGCGCCATTTTCTCGCAAGACCGCTACGCCATCGACCTCGCCAGCCAGCGCCTGGTGAACGCCGCCGGCAACTTCTACATCAACGACAAGCCCACCGGGGCCGTGGTGGGCCAGCAGCCCTTCGGCGGGGCCCGCGCCTCGGGCACCAACGACAAGGCCGGCTCCATCCTGAACCTGCTACGCTGGGTGTCGCCCCGCGCCATCAAGGAAACCTTCGTACCCGTGACCGACTACCGCTACCCCTTCCTCGGGGCCCTGCCGCACGAAGATTTGAACCGCGACAAGGGACTATAAAAAATCTGACGCCGCGTTGAAGCGCTGCTTTCGTTACTGAGAGCAGCGCTTCAACGCGGCGCCGGATTTAAAAAACAGCACTACTGGGATTGACTGGTAAGTGGTTTGGTAGAATTGGTTTAAATTTTTAGCACGTCATGCTAAGCTTGTCGAATCACCTCTACCGCTCACTAAACCAATCGTTTAACGAAGTGGTAGCAATACTTCGATAAGCTCAGCATGACCATCTTTTTGCATAATCAATCCCACCAAACTACTTATTTCAGTTTGCCAGGTTGACTAATCGAATTTCTCTTCCCCTTTGGACCAACTCATTGTGGAACCTACGCCAAACGCATAGCTTAGCTACATGCAGCACAATGTATTTGCAGCAATTATTCTCGTTTTCTTATTTTTATTTTTGACCGTAACGGCCCGTGCCCAGTCTACTTTAGGTCTGACACCGGTTTCGCTGCGCGCCCTTTACCAAAGTACTCCGACACTGGGGGCCTGGAAACAAGGCACTACTGGCAGTGGGCAGCCCTACGTTCAATTCGCTGATCGGCATAACGGCCTCGTCATCGTCTCCTATTTCACCGCCGCTACCGTTTCCGCGGAAGAGCAGGTCACTACCACAACTGTATCGGGGCCCGTAGAGCCATTCCTGGGTATTTTCATCAACAACTGCGACTCGCTTTACCCTTCGGAGTCTGACAATGCGTGGACTGACCCAGTGAACCACTTGCGTATAGTAGTAGAAGCCAAAGCGAACGTGGCCACCATGCGCTTTACTGCGCTGCCCGATTAAAGGGGATTTGACAGCCCCCACTTTTGGGGATTCACCCGCATTTTAGGTGTTCAAGTACCAATTTTGCGCCCCAAACCCGTAGGCGCTACCTTTGCTCAATAGCGCTTACACCGCGTTTTCCTTTCTCCCTGACTGCCATGTTCCTAGTGCTTCCCGCCGCTGGCTACCAGCCCTCCGACTACCTGCCCATCGTCATTCAGTTTGGCTTAGCCGTTGCGTTCGTGGCCTTCGCCATGATCACCTCGCACCTCATCGGGCCCCGGCGCAAGTCGAAGGTGAAGGACGAAGCCTTCGAGTGCGGCATCGAAAGCGTAGGCAACGCCCGCACGCCTATTTCGGTGAAGTACTTCCTCACGGCCATCCTGTTCGTGCTGTTCGATGTGGAGGTTATCTTTATGTACCCTTGGGCTGTGAACTTTAGGGCCCTGGGCACGGCCGGCTTCGTTGAGATGCTCGTGTTCATCACCCTGCTGATGGCCGGTTTTGGCTACGTCATCAAAAAGGGCATCCTGCGCTGGAACGAAGCCTAAATCACTCAAACTTTTGTGCGCCGGGCGGTGTTGGGAAAGTGGGCCTGCGGGCCTTTCCACTTGATATTTTGACGATTATGGACACTCGCGTTCCGGAAATAAAAACAGTTGAGGCCCCCGAGGGCGTGGAAGGCGCTGGCTTCTTCGCCACCTCGCTGGAGAAGGTGGTCGGCATCGCCCGCGCCAACTCGCTGTGGCCGCTGCCCTTCGCCACCTCGTGCTGCGGCATCGAGTTCATGGCCACCATGGGCTCGCACTACGACATCTCCCGCTTCGGCTCGGAGCGCCCCAGCTTTTCGCCCCGCCAGGCCGATCTGCTGATGGTGATGGGCACCATCGCCAAGAAAATGGCCCCCATCGTGAAGCAAGTGTACGAGCAGATGGCCGAGCCCCGCTGGGTAATGGCCATGGGCGCTTGCGCCTCGTCGGGCGGCATTTTCGATTCATACTCGGTGCTGCAAGGCATCGACCGTATCATCCCGGTCGACGTGTACGTGCCCGGCTGCCCGCCCCGCCCCGAGCAGGTGCTCGACGGCCTGATGCGTGTGCAGGACCTAGCCAAAAACGAATCTCTTCGCCGCCGCAATTCGCCCGAGTACGAGGCCCTGCTCGCTTCTTACAACATCAAGTAGGTTACCGCATGACGCCCCAAGATTCTGCCGCTCCCGTAGCCCCCGCCGTCGCCGACGACCCTATTAAGGTGCAAAACGCCCGCTTGTTGGCACGCCTACACACCCTGTTTGGCGAAGATGCTTTCACCGACGTGTCGGAGTCGTACGGTTTGCTCACGGCCACTACTACGCGGGAGCGCATTCACGGCATCATCGCCGGGTTGCAGCAGGACGAGGAAATTGCTTTGCACTTCCTCACCACCATGTGTGGCATCAACTACCCCGAGAATGCGGGCCAGGAGTTGGGTATAATTTACCACCTACATAGCCTCACGCAAAACATCCGCCTGCGGCTCAAGATTTTCTTCCCGGTGGCCGACCCGGTGGTGCCTACAATGAGCGATATTTATCTGACGGCCAACTGGATGGAGCGCGAAACTTACGACTTTTACGGCGTCATCTTTACGGGCCATCCCAACTTGATGCGCATCCTGAACGTGGAGGATATGGACTACTTCCCCATGCGCAAGGAGTACCCGTTGGAAGATGGTACCCGCGAAGATAAAACCGACCTGTTTTTCGGCCGCTAGGCCCCTGATTTTTACATCATGGCAGTAAACGACACGCTGGAAGGCACCCACCACATCATTGAAGAAGCGCGGGAGCAGCAAGATAAAATCTTGCTGCCCATGCACAACGACTTCAACCAGGAGCTGACGACCCTGAACCTGGGGCCCACGCACCCGGCTACGCACGGCATTTTCCAGAACATCCTGCAGATGGATGGCGAGCGGATTGTGTCGGGCGTGCCCACCATTGGCTACATCCACCGCGCGTTCGAGAAAATTGCTGAACGCCGCCCGTTCTATCAGATTACGACCCTGACCGACCGGATGAACTACTGCTCCAGCCCCATCAATAACTTGGGCTGGCACATGACGGTAGAGAAAATGCTGGGCGTAACCGTGCCCAAGCGCGCCCAGTACATGCGGGTGATTATGATGGAATTGGCTCGCATTTCCGATCATCTCATCTGTAACTCCATCCTGGGCGTGGACACAGGGGCCTTCACCGGCTTCCTGTACTTGTTTCAGGAGCGGGAGAAGATTTACGAGATTTACGAAGAGGTGTGCGGGGCCCGCCTCACCACCAACATGGGCCGCGTGGGCGGCATGGAACGCGACTTCACGCCGGTGGCCATTGAGAAGCTGCGGGCCTGGCTGAAGTCCTTCCCGGCCATTATGAAGGAGTTCGAATCCATGTTTAACCGCAACCGCATCTTCATGGACCGGGTGGTGAACGTGGGGCCCATCTCGGCCGAAAAAGCGCTGAGCTACGGCTTTACGGGCCCTAACCTGCGAGCGGCGGGCGTCGACTACGACGTACGGGTGATGAACCCGTACTCGTCGTACGAAGACTTCGAGTTCGATATACCGGTGGGTACCAACGGCGACACGTACGACCGCTTCATGGTGCGCAACGAGGAGATTTGGCAGAGCCTGCGCATCATCAACCAAGCGCTCGATAGGTTGCCTGAGGGGCCCTACCACGCCGATGCGCCGCACTACTACCTGCCCCCCAAGCAGGAAGTGTACAAGAATATGGAGGCCCTGATCTACCACTTCAAAATTGTGATGGGCGAAATCGACGCCCCCGTGGGCGAAGTGTACCATTCGGTGGAAGGCGGCAACGGCGAGCTGGGATTTTACTTGGTGTCGGACGGTGGGCGCACGCCCTACCGGTTGCACTTTCGCCGCCCGTGCTTTATTTACTACCAAGCGTATCCGGAGATGGCCGTAGGTACGACGCTCTCCGACGCCATCGTGATTCTGTCGTCAATGAACGTGATTGCCGGCGAGTTGGACGCTTAGTTTCTGATTGATTTTGATTGATATGGCCCCCACAACTGCCCCATCCAAGCTGCAATTCTCGCCCGCCGGGCAGACGGAAATCGAGCGCTTGCTTACCCACTACCCTGCCGACCGTAGCAAATCGGTGCTGTTACCGGTTTTGCACATTGCGCAGGCCGAGTTTGGTGGCTGGGTCAGCCCTGAAGTGCAGGACCTGGTAGCTGAAACGTTGGGCATCCGCCCGATTGAGGTGTACGAAGTAGCTACTTTCTACACCATGTACAACCTCAAGCCCGTGGGCAGGCACGTGCTGGAAATCTGCCGCACGGGGCCCTGCATGCTGCGCGGCTCCGACGAGTTGACGGCCAACCTGGAGCGCATCACCGGCGCGAAAGTGGGCGAAACTTCGCCCGATGGCAATTTCACATTGAAGGAAGTGGAATGCCTGGCCGCCTGCGGCTTCGCCCCCGTGGTGCAGGTGCGTGAGCAGTACTACGAAAGCCTCGACACAACCGAGGCGGTAGATGCCATGCTCAACGACCTGCGCGCCCAGATTCACCGGCCCATTTTGCCGTGGGAAATGCTGGGCGAGGTGCACTCGCAGCAACAGCAATAATTTACTAGACCCATCGCCCGCTATCCA
This sequence comes from Hymenobacter nivis, assembly GCF_003149515.1. Lineage (NCBI taxonomy): Bacteria > Pseudomonadati > Bacteroidota > Cytophagia > Cytophagales > Hymenobacteraceae > Hymenobacter > Hymenobacter nivis. Next base: position 4,242,229 of record NZ_CP029145.1, on the reverse strand, counting down.
CTTTCAATCCTATGGGACGCAAGCTCTTAACTGAACACATTAACGTCGAAGGCATCGAGACCTTTGAGGTGTACCGCAAGCACGGCGGCTACCGCGCCGTGGAAAAAGCCCTGAAAACTATGACCCCCGATGAGGTGGTGGATGAGGTAAAGAAATCGGGCCTGCGCGGACGCGGCGGTGCCGGCTTCCCCACCGGCCTGAAGTGGAGCTTTTTAGCCAAGCCAGAAGGCGTACCGCGCTACCTCGTCTGCAACGCCGACGAATCGGAGCCCGGCACCTTTAAGGACCGTTACCTGATGTCGAAGTTGCCGCACCTGCTCATTGAGGGCATGATTGCGGGCAGCTACGCTCTGGGGGCCCGGACGAGCTACATCTACATCCGCGGCGAGTTGCTGTACGTGTTGCGCATTTTGGAAAAGGCCATTGCCGAGGCTTACGCCGCGGGTTTCCTGGGAGAAAACATCCTGGGCTCGGGCTATTCGCTTGATTTGCACGTGCACCCGGGCGCCGGCGCCTACATCTGCGGCGAGGAAACCGCTTTGCTGGAATCGTTGGAAGGTAAGCGCGGCAACCCGCGCAACAAGCCGCCATTTCCGGCTGTGCAGGGCCTCTACGCCCGCCCTACCGTGGTGAACAACGTGGAAAGTATTGCCTCGGTGGTGCCCATCCTTAATGAAGGAGGCGATGAATATGCGAAGTTGGGCGTGGGCAAAAGCACGGGTACCAAACTGTTTTCGGCCTGCGGCCACCTAAATAAGCCCGGCATCTACGAGCTGGAGTTAGGTCTGCCGGTGGAGGAATTTATCTACTCCGACGAGTACTGCGGCGGCATCTGGAAAGGCCGCGAGCTGAAGGCCGTGGTGGCCGGCGGCTCGTCAGTGCCGATTCTGCCTAAGGAGCTAATCCTGAAGACCGCGGCCGGCGAGAACCGCCTGATGACTTATGAGTCGCTCAGCGATGGCGGCTTTGTAACGGGCACCATGCTGGGCTCGGGCGGCTTCATCGCGATGGACGAAACCACGTGCATCGTGAAGAATACCTGGAATTTCTCCCGCTTTTACCACCATGAAAGCTGCGGCCAGTGCTCGCCCTGCCGCGAAGGCACCGGCTGGCTGGAGAAAGTGCTGCACCGCCTGGAGCACGGCCATGGCTCAATGCACGACATTGACTTGGTGGTGAGCGTGGCCAAGCAGATTGAGGGCAACACCATCTGCCCGCTGGGCGAAGCTGCGGCCTGGCCAGTGGCCGCCGCCGTGCGCCACTTTCGCGACGAATTTGAGTGGCACGTGAAGCATCCGCACGAGGCCACCCAGCCGGGGGCCGTGTATCGGGGCGCGGGCGTGCTAGCCTAAAGTAAAACCGCCGGGCTGGCCCCAGAGCCGCCCGGCAGCTACTGTTTTAACCTGATATCCAATGGCTAAAATTACGTTCGACGGCATTGAAGTGGAAGTGCCCGATGGCACCACCATCCTCAACGCAGCCCGCAAAATTGGGGGCGGTGTGGTGCCGCCCGCCATGTGCTACTACACCCCGCTGAAGGGCAGCGGCGGCAAGTGTCGCGCCTGTTTGGTGCGCGTAGCCGCCGGCTCGGCGAAGGACCCGCGCCCCATGCCCAAGCTGGTGGCCTCGTGCATTACGCCGGTACAGGATGGCATGGTGGTGGAAAACACGACCAGCCAGCAGGTGCTCGATGTGCGCAAGGGCATCGTGGAAATGCTACTCATCAACCATCCGCTCGATTGCCCGGTGTGCGACCAGGCCGGCGAGTGCGACTTGCAAAACTTCGCCTTCGAGCACGGCGTGAGCACCACGCGCTATGAAGAGGAGCGCCGCACGTTCGAGAAGATCGACATCGGGCCCTATGTGCAGTTGCACATGACGCGCTGCATCCTGTGCTACCGCTGCGTGTACACCGCCGACCAGCTTACCGATGGCCGCGTGCACGGTGTACTAGGCCGGGGCGATGCTTCGGAAATTGGCACATACATCGACAAAATTATTGACAACGACTTCAGCGGCAACGTCATCGACGTGTGCCCCGTGGGGGCCCTGACCGACAAAACATTCCGCTTCAAGCAGCGCGTGTGGTTCACAAAGCCCATGAGCGCGCACCGTGAATGCAGCCACGAGAAGTGCAACGGCCACGTAACGCTCTGGTACAAGGGTAAAGATGTGATGCGCGTAACGGCCCGCAAGGACGAGTACGGCGAAGTGAAAGAGTGGATTTGCAACGAGTGCCGCTTCGATAAAAAAGAAACGGCCGATTGGGTATTAGAGGGCCCCGCGCACGTCGACCGCTCTTCGGTTATCTCGCAAGGCCACTACGAACTGCCAGTGGTAAACCCGCAGATCATTGCCGATTTGCCCGAGAGCACCATCCGCGACCTTCAGCAAAACCCACCGCTGAAACTAGGCGGCTTGAACGGCTAAATGGCTTAGTAATTAAATTGTTGAGCATAATTGCAATCAACGATTTAATCATTAACCAATAAACAATTAAAGACATGACTTTTGAAACCCTGGGCTGGCAAGGCCTCGTCATCCTGGTCATCTTCGGCCTTTCGCTGCTGATTGCCACTTACTGCACCTACGCCGAGCGCGTGATTGCCGCCTTTATGCAGGACCGGGTGGGCCCCGACCGCGCGGGCCCCTACGGCCTGGCCCAGCCCTTGGCCGACGCCGTGAAAATGTTTACGAAGGAAGAATTTTTTCCAGGCGGGGCCAGCAAAGCTTTGTTCACCTTCGGGCCTTGCCTGGCCATGACCACGGCCCTGATGTCATCGGCCGTAATTCCGTTTGGCAACGCGGTGCAGTTTGGCAGCACGGTAGTGCACTTGCAGGGCATCGAAATCAATGTGGGAATGCTCTACATATTCGGCGTTGTGTCGCTGGGCGTGTACGGCGTTATGATTGGCGGCTGGGCTTCGAACAACAAGTTTTCGCTGCTAGGGGCCATTCGCGCCGCTTCGCAGAATATTAGCTACGAGCTGGCCATGGGCCTGGCGCTCATCGCCGTGCTGATGATTTCGGGCACGCTGTCGCTACGCGAAATCACCTTCCAGCAAGCTTCGGACGCACCCTTTGTGTGGCGAGACATCTTTAACTGGAACATCATGAAACAGCCACTGGGCTTCATCATTTTCCTGGTCTGCGCGTTCGCTGAAACCAACCGGACGCCTTTCGATCTGCCCGAGTGCGAAACCGAGTTAGTGGGCGGCTACCACACTGAGTATAGCTCGATGAAACTGGGCCTGTACCTGTTCTCGGAGTACATCAACATCTTCGTGGTGTCGGCTGTGATGAGCGTGTTGTACTTCGGCGGGTTTAACTTCCCGTTCCAGTACGAATTCCGCGACTGGCTTGCCTCGTCGCGCGGCCTGGAATTGGTTACGGCGCAGAACATCATCACCGTGCTGGGCGCGGTGGGGCTGTTTGCTAAGATTTTTGCCTTTATCTTTTTCTTCATGTGGGTGCGGTGGACGCTGCCGCGCTTCCGCTACGACCAGCTGATGCGCCTGGGCTGGACGATTCTCATTCCCCTTGCCATCTTCAACATCCTGCTCACGGGCAGCCTGATTACGTTCGGCATTATTAAATAGGGCCCCGTAATTTTAGTTTCTTCCTTCAATTTATGCAATCCCTCAGCAACCGCGCTAAAATTCTGGAAAAAAAGCCCATGACGCTCGCCGAGCGGGCTTACCTGCCAGCTATTTTCCAGGGCTTGAGCATCACGCTGCGCCACTTCTTCACCAAGAAGGCTACCATCCGCTATCCGGAGGAGACGCGGCCGTTCTCGCCCGTGTTCCGGGGCCTGCACGTGCTGAAGCGCGACGAGCAGGGCCGCGAGCGGTGCACGGCCTGCGGCCTGTGCGCCGTGGCCTGCCCCGCCGAGGCCATTACGATGGTGGCCGGCGAGCGCAAAAAGGGCGAGCAGAACCTCTACCGCGAGGAAAAATACGCCGTCAGCTACGAAATCAACATGTTGCGCTGCATCTTCTGCGGCCTCTGCGAAGAGGCTTGCCCGAAGGCGGCCGTGTATCTTCAGGCCGACAAAATGGCGCCGCCACGCTTCGAGCGCGACGAGTTCATCTACGGCAAAGACCGGCTGGTGGAGCCCGTGTCGCCGGAAACCCGCTCTAAGCGTGGCATCCAGCTCACGGCCGAGCAGGCCGATAAATTGCGCACCCAACTGGCCTAGGGCCCGCTTTTCCCTCCTTACGCCAAGCGGCAGCTTCGCCCTATTGTATGTCCCTATTTTTCTTCCTTACGTTTGTGGCCCTGTTGAGCGCGCTGGGCGTGGTGCTGGCTAAAAACCCGGTGCACAGCGTGTTGTTCCTCATCCTCACGTTCTTCACGCTTTCGGGCCACTACCTACTGCTAAACGCGCAGTTCCTGGCCGCCGTGAATATCATCGTGTACGCCGGGGCCATTATGGTGCTGTTCCTGTTCGTCATCATGTTCCTGAACCTGAACAACGCCACCGAGCCCCAAAAACCGTTATTAGCCAAAGCAGCCGCCACCCTCGCCGGTGGCATGTTGCTGCTGATAATGGTAGCTGCCATGCGCAACGTGGAGCCCGCCAGCTATGACCCCGCTACTTTCAACTCACAAATTGGCATGGTTGATAAGTTAGGTATAGTATTATTTCAGCAGTACCAGCTACCCTTTGAGTTGGCCTCCATTCTTCTGCTGGCCGCCATGGTCGGCTCGGTGATGCTAGGCAAGCGCGAAACGGGCGAGCGGAACTTCTAGCTCGTCAGCCCTGAATAAATAAAAGCGCCGCGTCCTGAGGACGCGGCGCTTTTGCGTTAAAGGCACATTGTATTTAATTACCAACCAGCACGGCCTGGGCCCTGTTTGTAGTTGTTAGAGCGAGAGTAATTAATTTTCGCATTCGTAGCAATACCGATTTTTACCGAGTGGGAAGTAATTGTACGCTGCTTATGCGCTGGCGATGCGGTAAGCTCTAAGCGCATGAGCGAAGTGCTCAACATCACCCAAAAAATAATGGTAGCAAGAACAGAGAACTTAGGCACGGTTGGTAAGCTTTTTAATGGAGAACTGCCCATACTTACTGCGTAAAGTTTTCAATGGATTTTCAGCCTTAGGCTTTTTTTCTAATAACCCGGCGAACCGCCTACTCCGCAAGGCCAGTGACACGAAAAAGGCGGCGACTGATTCCCCTGTATTAAATTAGTTACCCATTGCTGCGGGTATGCTGACGCATAGCAAAAGCGGCACAGTCCAGCCGGAGCGGGTTGTCGAGGTCATAGCCGTAAGCCACACTGTTGAGGTAGGCGGCAGTTTGCAGGTGCTCGGTAGGCTAGGCATGGTACTACGCGGCCTACTCGTGAGTACCGGCGTGTTGGCCGGCACAGTCGAGGCGAAAGGGTATGAATATTACAAAAATTATTAAGCCACAACTATTTATATTTGAGATTGTAACTAAAAAAATATCCATTCCTGTCACAATTTTCGATATGACCAAGCGAATTTTTATTGCAATACTTGTCATTTTATTACTATCTGGGTTTGATACTATCAAGTATTCGCATAACAGTAAATCCCAAGAAAATTTCCTTTTTGTTAATTTTGAATCTCTAAGCTTCAATCAAAAAAGGCTAGATTTTTTTTTAAAGGTCATTCTAGTCAGCATTATTTAATGACTATCGGTCTAAAAAACGATTCTGGTAAAGACATACAGGCTCTTTATTATAAGTTTTATATTTTAGATTTAGTTGAGCCGCACTCTGACATAATAGTCCACTATTTATGTACAATATAAATTCTCCTCATCTATTTAAATCGGGACTTGTGCAGGACATAGAATTTAAAACGGATTTTACTGAACAAAAAGGGCGAAGTATTAAGGAAGTTATGAAGTGAAACCCAGAAAGCATTAATTTATTAATTATAAATGATGATATTCTATTTACTAATGGAGAAAGATTCAAAAATTTGATCAAGTTCAATTAAGCCTAATAATAAAACAGAAACGGCGACTGAAGTATCAGTCGCCGTTTCTGTCGTTTCAGCAAAAGCTACTTTGCTACCACGTCCGTTTTAATGCTCAGCTCCTTCAACTGGGCCCCGGAGATGGGCGAGGGCGAGTCAATCATCACGTCGCGGCCGGAGTTGTTTTTGGGGAAGGCAATGAAGTCGCGGATGGAGTCGGCCCCGCCGAAGAGGGAGCAGAGGCGGTCGAAGCCGAAGGCGATGCCGCCGTGAGGCGGGGCCCCGTACTCGAAGGCGTCGAGCAGGAAACCGAACTGGGCCTGGGCCTCTTCGGGCGAGAAGCCGAGTAGGCCGAACATGCGGGCTTGCACCGCCCGGTCGTGGATGCGGATGGAGCCGCCGCCCACTTCCACGCCGTTGATTACCAGGTCGTAGGCATTGGCGCGGGCCTGGCCGATAGTGGCGGGGTTGTCGAGCAGAGCCAGGTCGTCGGGCTTGGGCGAGGTGAAGGGGTGGTGCATGGCGAAGTAGCGGCCCTCCTCTTCGAGGAATTCGAGCAACGGGAAATCGACCACCCACAGCGGCGAGAACGTGTCTTTGGCGCGCAGGCCCAGGCGCTGGCCCATTTCGAGGCGCAGCTCGCTCAGGGCCTTGCGGGTTTTGACCTCGGGGCCCGCCAGCAACAGCAGCAGGTCGCCGGGGTTGGCGTTCAGGGCGGTGCTCCACTTGCGCAGCTCGTCCTGCGAGTAGAACTTGTCGACCGACGATTTCACCAGGCCGTCGGCTTCCACGCGGGCGTAGATGAGGCCGGTGGCCCCGATTTGCGGGCGCTTCACGAAGTCGGTCAGCTCGTCGAGCTGCTTGCGGGTATAGGCGGCGCAGGTGATGGCGTTGATGCCCAGCACCACCTCGGCGTTATCGAACACCGGGAAGCCCTGGCCCTTTACCGTATCGGTCAGGTCCACGAACTTCATTTCGAAGCGCGTGTCGGGCTTGTCGTTGCCGTAGTCGCGCATGGCGTCGGCGTAGGTCATGCGGGGCACGGTGGGGAAATCGAGGTTTTTGATTTCCTTGAACAGGTAGCGTACCAGGCCCTCGAAGGTGTTCAGGATGTCTTCCTGGGTCACGAAGGACATCTCGCAGTCAATCTGCGTGAACTCAGGCTGGCGGTCGGCGCGCAGGTCTTCGTCGCGGAAGCACTTCACAATCTGGAAGTAGCGGTCGAAGCCCGACACCATCAGCAGCTGCTTGAAGGTTTGGGGCGACTGCGGCAGGGCGTAGAACTCGCCGGGGTTCATGCGCGAGGGCACCACAAAATCGCGGGCCCCCTCGGGCGTACTTTTGATGAGCACCGGGGTTTCGACTTCGATGAAGTCTTGGCCGTCGAGGTAGCGGCGCACGGCCTGGGCCATGCGGTGGCGCAGCATCAGGTTGTTGCGCACGGGGTTGCGGCGCAGGTCGAGGTAGCGGTACTTCATCCGCAGGTCGTCGCCGCCGTCGGTGTCGTCCTCAATCAGGAAGGGCGGCAGCTTGGCGGGGTTAAGTACGTCGAGTTTTTCGACCCGGATTTCAATATCACCGGTGGGCAACTTGTCGTTTTTGGAGTAGCGCTCGGCCACTTGGCCGGTCACCTGCACCACGTATTCGCGGCCTAGGTGGCGCGCCTGCTCGCGCACAGCATCTGTTTCCACACCTTCTTCCAGGGCCAGCTGCGTGAGGCCGTACCGGTCGCGCAGGTCCACCCAGGCAATTCCGCCCTTGTCGCGGGTGCGCTGCACCCAGCCGCAGAGCGTGACGGTTTGGCCAATGTGTTCGGCGCGCAATTCGCCGCAGGTATGGGTTCGTAGCATCTTGGTTTATTATCAGTTGACGGTTGTCACTTTATCAATCTAGGGCCCCGGGGCCGAATCTTTCGCCACCAAACGCGCTGGCACGCAGCAGGGCAAAGTTAGGGCCTAACCCGGCGGCGCAAAACGGGCCGTTTCGCTTTCGGCCGGGGCCCTACTTTGGCACGTTAGGTGCAAAGAGCCGCAGTATCTACGTTCTTTTGTTCTTTCAACTTCTCGCTCCAATGAAATTCCTCTCCGTTCTCGCCCTCACTGGGGCCCTGCTGGCGGCCGGCGCGGCCCATGCCCAAACCAAAGTTAAGACCAGAGCCAAGGACGACGCCGTGGTAATAAAAACCAAGGGCACCCCCGGCACCGTAACCCTCGACGGCCCCGTGAAGCGCATAGAAACGCTCTCGGGCATCGATATTTTCCCCAAGCCCAACTCGCCGAGCATCATGCTCAGCTTCACCCAGCAGTTCACCAAGCCGGGCGTGCTCACGATGACGGACTACAAAAACCGCGTCGTCTACACCACCCCGCTCAACCCTGCCACCAACACCGGGGCCCCCGTGGAGCTAGGCAAAATTCCGGCCGGCACGTACCTGGTTGAGGCAAAAACCGGCAACTATGTGTACTGGAAGAAGGTGCGCGTGAAGTACCCCACGGTGCGCCAGTAGTTTTCGGCGGCTTATTTTTTGTTCATGAGACTATTTTCGCTGCTGCTGCTCGTGCTGGGCCTGGCCGGTTTTGCGCCGGGCCCCAAGCTCGTTACCACCAAGCTGCCCGGCCTGACGGTGGGCGTGCCCGAGGGCTTCGCACCCCTGCCCGACGACGGCATCGCCGCCAAGTACCCCGCCGCCCGCAAGCCGCTGGCCGTGTACAGCAGCCCCAACGGCCGCGTCAACTTCAGCGTGGCCGTGCGGCCCACCGATTTCCAGACGCCCGACTACAACGTGCTGCTCCAGATTTACAAGGCCAGCATCCAGCGCCTGTACTCGAAGGTGGAATTTAGCAAGCAGGAAGTGCGCCAGGTGCACGGCCACGATTTTGTGTCGCTTGAGTTCGTTTCGACGGTGGCCGACACGCGGCGCGGCGACCAGCTAGCATCCATCCGCAAGTACCAGGCCGTGCAGTACACGGTGGTGAAGGACCAGATGTACATCTTCACCTTCGACGCGCCGGCCGCCGAGCAGGCGCAGTGGCAGCCCGTGGCCCAGGCCGTGATGGGAGCCATCGTATTGAAGTAGGGCCCCCGGGGTCCCGGTTGAGGCTTCCTCCGCGAAACCTATTTTTACCTTGCGAAACCTTGCGCGCCATGACCGACGACGACTTCATGGCCCAGGCCCTGCAAGAAGCCCGCGCGGCGCTGGCGGCCGGCGAAATTCCCATCGGGGCGGTGGTGGTGCTGGAAAACAAAATTATTGGCCGGGGCCACAACCAGACTGAGCGCCTGCGCGACGTGACAGCCCACGCCGAGATGCTGGCCCTGACGGCCGCCGCCAACCACCTGGGCAATAAATACCTGGCCGATTGCACCCTCTACGTGACCGTGGAGCCCTGCGTGATGTGCGCCGGGGCTAGCGCCTGGGCCCAGCTGCGGGCCGTGGTGTACGGAGCTGAAGAGCTGAAAACCGGGTTTCGGCGGCACGGGCCCCTGCTGCACCCGCGCACCGAGCTGCGCGGCGGCGTGCGGGGCCCCGAGTGCGCCGCATTAATTCAGTCGTTTTTCCGCGCCAAGCGTAGATAAGGCTACCTTTGGCCGCCGCGCTGCCGGCAACCCCACGGGGCAGTTGGCGGTTGTAGCGGTGCATTTTCTTTCACTTTACCCTTTTCAACTATGGCTTTCGAACTGCCCAAGCTGCCCTACGCCTACGACGCGCTGGAACCCACGTTTGACGCACAAACGATGGAGATTCACTACACGAAGCACCACCAGGCCTACGTTACGAACCTGAACGCTGCCATTGCCGGCACAGCGATGGAGAGCCAATCCATTGAAGAGATTTTGCACAACATTGCGGCCGCGCCGCCCGCGGTGCGCAACAACGGCGGCGGCCACTGGAACCACTCGCTGTTCTGGACCGTCCTCTCGCCTAACGGCGGCGGACAGCCCACCGGGGCGGTGGCCGAGGCCATCACCAAAGCGTTCGGTAGCTACGAGAAGTTCAAGGAAGAATTCACCAAAGCCGCCACCACGCGCTTTGGCTCGGGCTGGGCCTGGCTGTGCAAGCAGGCCGACGGCTCGCTGCAAATCTGCTCGACGCCCAACCAGGACAACCCGCTGATGCCCGACACCGGCTGCAAGGGCATGCCCATTTTGGGCCTCGACGTGTGGGAGCACGCCTACTACCTGAAGTACCAAAACCGCCGGCCCGACTACGTCGCCGCTTTTTTCAACCTCATCAACTGGGACGAGGTGAACAAGCGCTTCGCGGCCGCGTAAGCACGAGCCGTGCAAAACACGACCAGAGCCCTTCCGCACGCTGCGGAGGGGCTCTTTTTATGGTCGGCCCAGCCGGGTGCCCGGCGACCGGGCCGGCGGCTGGCGGCCGGTTGTCCGGCAGGGCCCCGGCCGCCAGCTGCCGCTAGGCCTGTCTTATTTATAATGTAACTTTAGGCGCAAAGGACTTCCCTATTTCTTTTGATTTACTCCGCATGACCACCAAGCTGCGCCTTATCGTGATGAGTTTTCTCCAGTTTTTCATCTGGGGTTCGTGGCTGATAACCATTGGGGCGTACTGGTTTCAAACCAAGCACTGGTCGGGGGCGCAGTTCGGCGCCATCTTTTCCACGATGGGCATTGCTGCCATCTTCATGCCCTCGCTGATGGGCATCGTCGCCGATAAATGGGTGAACGCCGAGAAGCTCTACGGCGTGCTGCACCTGCTGGGCGGCGTGGTGCTTTTCACCGTGCCCCTGGTCGATAATCCTTCGACTATGTTTTGGGTGATGCTGCTGAACATGATTTGCTACATGCCCACCCTGGCGCTGTCGATTGCCGTGGCCTACTCGGCGCTCAAAAGAGAAGGACGGGACGTGCTCAAGGACTACCCACCCATCCGTGTCTGGGGCACCATTGGGTTCGTCGTGGCGCTCTGGACCGTCAGCCTGCTGCACTTCGAAACGTCCGCAAACCAGTTTTACGTTGCGTCGGCGGCCTCCTTTTTGTTGGGCCTGTACTCTTTCACGCTGCCTAAGTGCCCGCCGCAACTGGGCAGTGGCCCGAGCAAAAGCCTGGTCGATTCCCTGGGACTGCGGTCATTCACGCTGCTCAAAGACCGCAAAATGGCGGTATTCTTTGGCTTCGCCCTGCTGCTGGGCGGGGCGTTGCAGCTCACCAATGCCTACGGCGACACCTTTTTGCACGACTTCGCCACTGCGCCCGCCTACAAAAACACGCTGGCAGTGCGGTACCCGGCCATCATCATGTCCATCTCCCAGATTTCGGAGACGCTGTTCATCCTGGCCATTCCCTTCTTCTTCAAGCGTTTCGGCATTAAGCAGGTGATGCTGTTCAGCATGGTAGCCTGGGTGCTGCGCTTCGGTCTGTTTGCCTATGGCGACCCCGGCACCGGCCTGTGGATGATTGTTTTATCGTGCATCGTGTACGGTATGGCTTTCGACTTTTTTAATATTTCCGGCTCGCTATTCGTCGAAAACCAAGCCGACCCTACCATGCGGGCCAGTGCCCAGGGCCTGTTTATGATGATGACCAACGGGTTCGGGGCCGTACTGGGCAGTTCGCTCAGCGGCGTGATGATTCAGAAATACTTTACCTACGCCGACGGGGCTAAAGACTGGCACGGCATCTGGCTGACGTTTGCGCTGTACGCGCTGGGCATCGCCGTGTTATTCTTCTTTCTGTTCAAACACGAACACGAGCCGCAACCCACCGAAAGCGTGCCCGCTGGGTTACTTTCCGTTGAACAAGCGTAGCAGGCCGGCCCTTTTCCCAACACGCTGCTCATCCGTTGCAAATGTCGCCTTTGCTGGCGAAGCAGCGGAACGAGCCCGCACCGGATTTCGGTCGTACGAGATAAGCTCGTCAATACATATTTAGTACAAAAAAAGTCTATTTTCAGTACAACAAAAAACCCGCGTTGCAGCGTGCAACGCGGGTTTTTTGTTGGTCTAGGGGCTCGGCAACTACCGGAAGCCAACGGCAAAGCCAGGGGCTCCGGCAAACTATTTACCGAAGAAGAAGTCGGCTTCGATTTGGGCGTTCTCGTCGGAGTCGGAGCCGTGCACGGCGTTGGCTTCGATGCTCTTGGCGTACTTCTTCCGGATGGTGCCTTCGGCGGCCTGAGCAGGGTTGGTGGCCCCGATGAGGGTGCGGAAGTCGGCTACGGCGTTGTCTTTCTCTAGTACGGCGGCCACAATTGGGCCGCTCGACATGTACTTCACCAAGTCCTGGTAGAAGGGGCGCTCCTTATGCACGGCGTAGAATTCGCCGGCGCGCTCGGCCGTCAAGGCAATTTTCTGGAGCTCCACGACGCGGAAGCCGCCGGCCTCCATCATGCCCAGAATGCCGCCGATGTGGTTTTCCAGAACGGCGTCGGGCTTAATCATTGTGAATGTGCGGTTGGTGGCCATGGGGCGGGAGGGGTGTGGTAAAAGAGTAAATGAAACGGTTGAGGGCACAAAAGTAACCACAACCCGGGCGGCGCGCCGGCCCGGGCGGGCCCCCGTTGGGCCAGCCGCAGCGAACCTTCGGGGGGACTTTGGCTGTTGGGAACGGATTTCTTCCGACTTTTGCCGCCCACTTGGCCCCGAGGGCCCGGCCCTTAGTTGATTCCCAGGCTTCTTACGTTGTCGATGACCACCCCCCTTGCCGAACTACAGGCGCTGCTCGCGCAGCCCCGCCAAGTTTTCATCACCACCCACCACAAACCCGACGCCGACGCCCTCGGCTCGTCGCTTGCCTGGGCGGCCTACCTCAAGCAGCACGGCCACCACGTCACCGTGGTCACGCCCTCCGATTACCCGGCCTTCCTGAACTGGATGGGCGGCAACGACGAGGTGGTGGTGTACGACAAGCGCCAGAACGACCACCAGGTACGCGACCTGGTGCAACGCGCCGAAGTCATCTTCTGCCTCGATTTCAGCTGCCTGACCCGCATCAACGAGCTGGGGGAATACGTGCGCAATGCCCCCGGCACGAAGGTGCTCATCGACCATCACCAGCAACCCGAGGCGTTTGCCGACATCAGCTTCTCGAACCCCAAGGCGGCGGCCACGGCCGAGCTGATCTTTGAAATCATCCGCGACCTGGGCGACCAGGCCCAGATAACCAGGGCCATGGGCGAGGCCCTGTACGCGGGCATCATGACCGATACGGGCTCGTTCCGCCACCCCAGCACCTCGCGCAACGTGCACCTCATCATCGCCGAGCTGCTGAGCGCCGGCGTCGACCTCTCGGCCGTGCACCGCCGCATCTACGACTCGCACTCCGAGATTCGGCTGCGCTTCCTGGGCTTCGTGCTCAAGGAAAAGCTGGTCGTCAACCGCGAATTCAATACTGCTTACATCGCCATCACCCGCGATGAGCTGCGCGCCTACGACAGCAAAACCGGCGACACCGAGGGCTTAGTGAACTACGCGCTCAGCATCGAGGGCATCGTATTCGCCGCCATTTTTATCGACCGCGGCTCGGCCGTGAAGATTTCCTTCCGCTCGGTGGGCGATTTTTCGGTGAGCGACTTTTCGCGCCAGCACTTCGAGGGCGGCGGCCACCACAACGCCGCCGGCGGCATCAGCTACCTGCCCCTGGGGCCCACCGTTGAGCGCTTTCTGGGCCTGCTGCCCCAGCACAAGGAGCAGCTGGTGAGCGAGCCCGTGGCCGCCGCGCCGCCCGTAGCCTAGCCCGCGCTTACCTTTGCGCTTCCACCGGTTGCCCCAACTTTGTTTTTCCTCATCCTTTAGCACGTTCATGCGTTCTTCCTTCCGCTCTGGGCGGCACCTGGCCCTGGGGGCCGGCTTGCTGGGCCTTTTATTCTCCACCGCGGCCTGCAATAAGCTCGGTGGCGGCGACTTCGCCAAAACGAAATCGGGCATCGAGTACAAAATCTATAAAAAAGTCGGCAGCAAGTACGAGCGGCGCGACATCAGCGGCGACGCCGACCCGACCTACAAGAACCGGGTGGGTAAGTTCCTGACCGCCTACATCGACACCCGCACCGGCAAAGACTCGGTGCTGGAAAGCACCCGCACCAAGTTCCAGGGCGCCCTGGTGCCACTGCCGTTGCAGGAAGTGAAGCGCAAGGGCACCCCCGAGGAAGCGTTTGCCTTACTAATGCCCGGCGACAGCGCCGTGTTCCGCTTCAACGCCGACTCGCTCTTCAAGCCCCAGGGCCCCAACCCGGCCCGCCCTGTGCCCCCCTTCCTCAAAAAAGCCGGCAACGTGGTGGTGCTGCACGTGGCCACCCGCGGCCTCATCGACCAGGCCGCCGCCATGACCATGCAGCAGGACTTGCAGCAGAAGATGATGGCCGAGCAGCAGCGCCAGATGATGGCCTTCGCCGGCGACCAATTGAAAAAGGACGACGCCGCGCTGCAAGCCTACGCCAAAAGCAAAAACCTGGCGGGCCTGAAAAAGACCCCTTCGGGCATCTACTACATCGTGACGGCGCCCGGTGCGGGGCCCCTGGCCAAACAAGGCCAGACGGTGACCATGAAGTACACCGGCATGCTGCTCGACGGCAAGGTGTTCGATTCGTCGGATAAACACCCAGGGTTCTCGTTTCCGCTCGGCCAGGGCAAAGTGATTCCGGGCTGGGACGAGGCCGTGGCACTGCTCAACAAAGGCAGCAAGGCCACGTTCCTGATTCCGTCGACGCTGGCCTACGGGCAGCAGGGCGCCGGGGCTGATATTCCGGCCAACGCCCCGCTGCGCTTCGACGTGGAGCTGGTAGACGTTAAATAAGCTTGGTACTTCCCTCAGCAACAGTGTCACTAAAATCGTTTTTTGCCCGTTTTCGCTTCCCGGCCATCCAGTTGTGCCTGCTCCTGCTGTGCGCGTTACCGGCGCTGTGGAGCTGTAGCAAAGCCGACGTGGTTGATGTCAACGCCGTTGACGACACCACCATCCGGGATTACCTGAAGCGGCACAACTACATCGCCTCCGACTACCAGCGCACCACTTCGGGCCTGTACTTGGTGACGCTTGCCACGGGCATGGGCCCGCAAGTGGCCACCGGGAAAAAGCTGAGCGTGAAGTACACCGGCAAGTTTGTGAGCGCCGCCACGGAGAACACCGTATTCGACACCTCCGACAACGCGCCGTCCAAAAGCTTCGACTACACCGTGGGGGCCATCAGCCTAATTCCGGGGTGGTCGGAAGGAGTGGCCCTCATGCGTCAGGGCGACCGCAAGCTGTTGCTCATCCCGTCGTATTTGGCTTATGGGCCGTCGGGCGCGGGCTCGATTCCAGGCAATACCCCCATCCTGTTCGACATGCAAATCGTGACCGTTTCGCCCTAGCGGCGGCGGCGCTGGTTGCTGCGCACCCCGTTCCGCGCTTGCTGCGGGGCGGGGTGCGTTCGTTTCAGGCTGGGGCCCCGGCGGGCCGTTTTGTTCTTTTTACTCCCTTTATTTAATCGCTACGCCATGCGTTTTTGGATGATTTTGACGGCCGCGCTGCTGACCGGTCATTGGGCTAAGGCCCAGGTACCAAGCGCGCCGAGCGCCGGCCGTACCGCCAGCGGCATTGATTACCAGCTATTTCGCCAGGGCCCCGACGGGCGCTTTACCCCTCGGGCCCTGGCCGTGCCGACGGACGCGCCCTACGCCAGCCGCGCCGGCCAACTCCTCACCGTGTTCCTGGAGTTCCGCACCGGCCGCGATTCGGTGCTGATGAGCAGCCGCCGCCTGCAACCCAAGCCGCAGCCGTTTCCGCTGCTGCCCACACCGCCCCGCGGCACCCTGGAGGAAGCGGTGGCCCTGCTGCTACCCGGCGACAGCGCCGTGTTCCGCCTGCCAGCCGATACGCTGTTCGCCAAAACGTTTCAGGGCCAGCCAGTGCCGCCCTTCATCAAGCAGGCCGGCAACGTGCTGGTGGTATCGGCCCGCGCCTTCGAGCTGGTAAGCCGCGAGGAGATGGCTGCCCGCGAGCAAAAACTGCGCACCGAGCAAGTCAAAACAGACGCCGCCGCCTCGGCCAGGCAGCTTCTCAAGGACAACGCCCAGATTCAGGCCTACCTTAAAAAGAACAAGCTGGTGGCCCGCAAAACGCCCGGCGGCACCTACTATGTTCTCACCCGCACCGGCAAGGGGGCCCTGCCCAAAAAAGGCCAGACCGTGAGCGTACTCTACAAGGGCAGCGTGCTGGCCACGGGCAAAGTGTTCGATGCCTCGGCCCAGCATGGCAACGTGCCGATTGAATTCCCACTGGGGCGGGGCCAGGTCATCGTGGGCTGGGACCAGGCCATTGCGGCGCTGCCCAAGGGCAGCAAGGCCGTGCTGCTCATCCCCTCGCCGCTGGGCTACGGGGCCCGCGGCGCCGGGGCCGACATCCCACCCAACGCCGTGCTACGCTTCGATGTGGAGCTGGTGGGCGTGAAGTAAGGGGGTATTAATGGGCCACGAGGCCGTCATGCTGAGTGCAGCCGGAGCATCTCTCCCGCTGGGTAAACCCATCAATTGGGTCAGTTATGTGGAAAAGATGCTTCAGCTGCGCTCAGCATGACGGCCTCGTGGCCTACTACTCGTCTTATTCGGCCAATACCTGCGAGAGAATATCAAGCGATTTAATCTCGCCCAGCTGCTCGACGTGCAACTGGTAGTAGCGCAGCAGCACGTTCAGCAGCTCGCGGCGTACGCGGCCGTTGGGAATAGTGCTGGGGCCCTGGCCGTGCAGCAGCTCGTCGAAGTAGCCCGCAAACTCGCGCAGGTGCAGCACAGCGGGACCCGTGGGGCCCGTGCGGCCGGTGGGCGCGTGCCCGGCCATTGCCACCTGGTCGGTCAGCTCAGCTCCCGATTCGGTGCCGAAGCCCAGGTACGTGGACAGTTCCAGCAGGAAGTGCAGCGCAAAGTTTTCGCTGCCCGCCGCGGCCCGGTCGAAGGCCAGGAGGTGGTCGTGCAGGAATGCAAACAGCGGCGCGTCGGCCTCCTCCTCGCGCAGGGCCCGGCCCAGCACTTCAGACAGGAACAGCACCACGCTGCTCTTGGCCACGTCGTAGGGCAGGGTTTGGAAGGGTTCGGCGCAGCGGAACTCGGCCAGCCGCGTGAGGCCCCCGCGAACCGACGTGTAGGCCACCAATTCGAGCAGCGTAAAGGGCTGAAAGAGGGCAATACGCCCCGGCGGCTTGGATTTGCGCACGCCGTTCACCACGTAGCTCTGCAAGCCCAGCTGCTCGGTGTAGACGCGGGCAATGATGCTGGTTTCGCGGTATTTAAGGAAGCTGAGGACGATGCCGCGGGTTTTGACCAGCATGGCGCTTGACGGAAAAAGTAGTGAAAGGAAAGGCCGCCGTGGGGCCCCACGCGGGGCCCTACTTCGATAGCACGGCCACTTTGCTCACGCAGCCGTTCTGGCCATTGGCATCGGAGGTGAGCACCAGGTATACGCCCGAGCGCACGCGGCGGCCGTCGGGGTCGGTCAGGTTCCAGGTGACGGTGCCACCAGTGGCCGTGGTGGCGTACACGAGGTGGCCGGCCACGTCAGTAATTTTCACCAGCGCGTTGTTGGCCAGCCCGCCGATGCCCACCAGGCCCGCAAAATCGGGCCGCACGGGGTTTGGGAATACCTGGGCGCAGCTGGGCTTGCCCTCCGTGACGGTGGCCCCGCCGCGGTACGCCAGCACGCCCGAATCGGTAGCCACCCACACTTCGCCAGTTTTGTCGTTCACGGCCACGTCGTTGATGCGGTTGGAGGGCAACGGACTGTTGGCGGTGGTGAAGTGCAGCAGGGCCTCACTGCCGTCGGCGCTGAAAAGCCACAGGCCGTTGTCGGTGCCAAACCACTTGCGGTTGGCCCCGTCCACGGCCACCGATTTCACCACTTCGCTGTAGAGCACCGGAAACCGGCTGCCCTCGCCGCGCTGCACCACCGGCAGCCGGAACGTGCTGGTACCCGCCAGGGCCCCGCTGGGGTCGTCGAGCACGGCCACGCCCGCCGCCGTGGTCACCCACACGGCCCCCGCCCGGTCGTTCACCACGTCGTAAATAGCGGGCAGAATCACGTCGCTGCCCGTGGCGGGGTCCGTGGCCAGCGAAAACTTGCGGGTCGCGCTGGTGTTCGGGTCGACCACCCAAAGGCCGTCGCCACCCTGCCGGGCTTCAGAGGCCCATACCTGGCCAAGGTTGTCGATGGCCAGGCGGTCCAGGTTTTGCGAGCCGTTGAAGTACGGAATGGCGCTCCAAGTGGCCGCGGCGGGGTCGAAACGAAACAGGCCCGAAACGCCGACTTGGCGGTGCTGGTTGGCTACCCACACGCCGCCAGTGGCATCGGGGACTAGGTCCGTCACGCGCACGCTGATGTAGCTGGGGTCATTGGCGGCGATGGTGCGGCGCAACGGGCTGCCCGACGTGCCTTCCGTGAACGTGCGGAACTGGCCGGGGCCCTTCCACTCCAGCAAGCCGTTGCCGTAGCTGGCCACATACAGCGTGCCATCGGCCGTGCGCGCGCCCCGCGCCACGTCAAACGGGTTGGGGTACATGACCGCCGGCAGGGCCCCGTTGATATTGATCCACTGCCCCACCGTGTACTCATAAAAGCCCTCGCGGCGGAAAAACGGCAAGTATCGGTCGGTGTAGCCGCCCGTAAAAACGTCCGTAATGCCCGTATGAGCGTCGGACAGCAAGCTATAGGCCGAGCCGGTGGCGGGGCCATTGGCGGCGAAGGTTTCGGGGGCCTGGCCCGCGCGCAGCCGCTGCACCCCGGCCAGGTAATTGGCCACGTAGTAGCTGCCGTCGCGCGCCGAGTACACCGCGTCCGTTACGTAATCGCCCGAGCCGGCCGAGCCAGCCAGCAGTTGGAACGTCCCCGCGGCGTCGCGGCGGTACACGCCGTAGGCATCGCCGGCCAGCAGCAGGCCGCGCAGCGAGCTGCGCAGCTGCCGGGCGCGGTTTGTGTAGGGCGCGGCCACGGGCTGCCAGGCGTTGGCCGCCCCTCGAAACACATAGATGCCGCCGCCGTTGTCCACCGTGGCGTACACGTGGGGGCCCTGGGTGGCCAACTGGCGGTAGGCTTCGTAGCCGCTGGCCACCACCGGCACCGGCTGGTACACGGCCCAGCTGCGGTAGTCGAGCAGGTTATCAGCCATGCGCGCTACCTGCAAGCCCGCCGACGTGGCCGCAAAGAGCGTATCGTGAGCCACGGCCGTGGCGTACACCCGCACCGCCGTGCCCGCGGGCCCAATGGCGCTGTAGGTATCGCTCACCTCTACCCGGTCCAAGTTCAGCACCACCACCCCAAACGCGGCGGATAAGTAGGCCCGCCGCCCGCTCACCACCGCCTGGTAGATGGTGCGGTCGCTCTGGATACTCTTGCGCAGGATATCGGGCAGGTTGCGCACCTGGCCGTTGTCGCCCAGCAAGTCCACGTTGTTGTTGCGGTACACCACCACCGTCTGGTGGCCCACCGAATCGTAGACCAAAGCCGCCACACCCACGTCGCTCAAGCCATCGCGGCTGGAGAGCGTTTGGGTGGTATTCAGCGTTTTATCAATGAAATAGAAGGCATTTTCCGTGCCCACATACACGCGGTTGCCGGCATCGGCCAGGTGCAGGGGGCGGTTGGTGGGCAGGTGCAGCTGCCAGTCGCCGTAGCCGGCCGTGTTCTGGGCCCGCGCCCCCCGGGGCCCCAGCAAAGGGGCCAGCAGCAATAACACAACCAGCAAACGAGCGAAATGGGGCATACGGCAGGGCCTCAGGAACGGTGAATTAGAGCAAGCCCGCCGCCGTTGCCAACGCCGGGCCCACTGGTTTAGTGCGGGCGCGCCGCCGCCGTTGGGGCCCCCGGCCGCTCCTGCATTCCCGACAGAAAGCACGGGCGGCAGCGGGCTTCGTACGAATCGGTTTCGCCCAGCAGCACCTGTTTTTCGCTGGCCGCGATGCGGAACGAGTACGCGGCCAGCTCGCCGCAGCACACGCACACGGCGTGGACCTTGGTCACGAATTCGGCCGTGGCTAGCAGCGCAGGTATGGGCCCAAAGGGTCGGCCAAGAAAGTCCATGTCCAGCCCGGCCACGATGACGCGGGTGCCTTGGTCAGCTAGCTGTTTGCACACGTCCACCAGCGAGGCGTCGAAAAACTGCGCCTCGTCAATGCCCACCACGTCGGAGCTCGCCGCCAGCAGCAAAATTTCGTCGGGCAGCGCCACCGGCGTCGAGCGGATACTGTTAGCGTTGTGGCTCACCACATCCTGGGTGTGGTAGCGGGTGTCGAGCGCCGGCTTAAAGATTTCAACCCGCTGCCGGGCAATCCGGGCGCGGGTGAGCCGGCGAATCAGCTCCTCGGTTTTGCCCGAGAACATGGACCCGCATACCACTTCTACCCAGCCCCGGTGCGGGGCAGTAAACCGGGGGCCAACTCTGGTTTCAATAAACACGCAGTCAATTAATTAAAGCAAAAACAATGCATTACAAGCAAAAGCCGCTCGCCCTGGTTTGTTGCACAAATTACGGCCCTGGGGCCCCAGCCGCCGCTTGCCCTAGCCGTCGTAGCGCTGGTGGGGTAACTGCGTGGCCACCGGCACCCGGCCGCGCACCTCGCCCGCCAGCAGCCGCGCCTGGCAGGCCAGGCGCTCGTCGGGCGCCAGGCGGCCCGCGGTCCGGTAGCGCACCTCGGCCGCCGTGGGGGGCCCCAGGCACGCGCCTCCGGCACGCACCTGCACCCGGCAGCTGGTGCAGCGCCCGCGCCCCCCGCAAGCGTGCATCCAATCGAAGCCCGCGCCGTGCAGGGCGGCCAGCAGCGTAGCTCCAGCGGATACTTCCAGTACCGCACCGGGTAAGTTCTCTATCGTCAGCAGGGGCATTTGTGCCTAACTTTCGGCGCTTGAACTTCGCCTGAAATGAACGACAAATATAGCCCCGCCAAGTGCGCGCAGTACGGCCACCGCCTCGCCGCCCGGCTTTGCGACCAGCACTTCGGCACCCAGCCCGCCGCCACGCTTGACGGCCCCGCCCTGCTGCGTTTCACGCCCGTACGCCAGCTCAACCTACTGGTACTTCGCCAATTGCTCACGCAGTGGCAAGCCGAGGCCACCCACCTGCGCAGCCCGTATTTTGATTTCGACGCCGCGCCCGTGCAGGCCAGCCTCGCGCAGCTAATGAATATGCTTTCGCGCCACATCCGCCTCGACCGCGCCGCCCTGGAGCCGCTGCTGGCCCAAGCCATTGCGGGGGCACTAGGTCTGGCCACGGCCCCGGCTGCCGCGGCGCAGCACCTGCTATTCAGCGGCCCGGAACCCATTGCTCCAGCAAGCCTGCGCGATAACTTGCGCTACATCGACCTTAACAAAAAATTTTACCAAGGCTTCGTTGACAACCTACCCGACACCACCGAGGGTTTCTCGGCGGAGTTTTTGGGCCACCGCTTCGAGCTTTACCACGCGGCCAACTACCGAGCCCATGACGCCGTGCAACGCTTCGTCGAAACCCTAAGCACCCTACTACCCCTTACCACCGCCGACTTATTGGAGGACGGACCCGTGGCCACCCCGCCAGTACCCACAACCGCAGCCCCACCCGTCGCTGCGGCGCCGGTGGCAACCGAGCCACCGGCCGAGAGCGTTGCGCTACCGCCCGCACCCAACGTGCCGCTCTACGAGAAATTAAAAGCTTCGCAGGGCGATACCCAGCCACTGGCCGAAACCTTGCGCGCCCACGCCACGCCCGCCCGGCCCGCCGAGTACGCGGCCCCCAAGGTTGAAACGTTACGCGCCGCCATCTCCATCAATCAGCGTTTCAGCTTCATCAACGAGTTGTTCAACGGCGAAAACATGGAGTATCACGCTGCCGTCCAACACCTCGACGCACTAGCCACCGCCGAGCAGGCCCGCGCCTACCTGACCGATGAACTCGCCCAGCGCTACGACTGGACGCGCAAGGAAGAGCACATTGGTAAATTGCTCAAGCTCATCGAGCGCAAGTTTACTTAGAAGCTGTTTAGATTAAATTTACGATGACATACTTTCAGTCATCATAAATGGGAATAAATAAATAAATCTCTGATTTGGGGTTAGCAGACTGGCAGCGCACCGAACCGTTGATTACCGTGCGTCGGCGCAGCAAATGGCCCTTGTTGGAAGTGGTAAACGGCATTTTATACGTACTCAAAAACGGCTGTGGCTAGCGCGATTTGCCCAGCAAGTTCCCATGCTGGAACACGGTACATTACTACCTGATGTCACGCACTTAGTTGGGCAAGTTGCTGGAACATGGCTTTTACGCCGACAGCGTAGACTTGGGCTTTGAGACGAAAATGACCGATGCCCCATTTGAGCTTGAGTACTTCGAGTTTGCCATAAGCCAGCAGGACGGCAAAAAAGTGATTGGCCTGCGTGGTCAGCATTTTGCCCATCGATGCATTTTGTTTGAGCGACTTGTGGTATTTTTCCACTTTCCACCGTCTTTGGTAAATCGTGGTCAATTGGGCTTGGTCCAAGTCGGTGTCGCTGCTGACCAGATACAATACCCCTTGGCTGCCGTCTTGGTTTGTAAAGACTTGTCTGCTCACGAGCACCGCCTCTTTGACGGCCCGCAAATAGACGCGCAACAGCTGCGCATCGGAAAAAGCCAGCGTCTACACGGCTTGAAACTAGCCTTGCATCCGCGCCCTTTCGCTCAGGGCCACGGTGCGGGAGGATTCGAGGGCAAAGACGAAGTGATGGCCCAGGGCCCGCACCAGGGTCATGTTCTCGGCTGAGGCGTACCAACTATCGGCCAGCAGGCAGCGGTAAGCCACTTGTGGCTGGGCCACGCGCAACATCTGCTGGAGGTATTCGTTCTTGGTAAAAGGGCTTTGGTAGCTGGTTTTCCGCGTCTGGCCCTGGTAGACCGCGACCGTTTTGCGCACCAGCTCGACGGCCAGTGGCAGGGCCAGTTCCCCCGCCTGGTAGCGCAGGCTGACGAAATTCAGGCCCTTCACGTGGCGCCGATGGCTGTAGTCCTAGTGGTTGAAAACCAAATTGTTGGCATCGGTGTGGGCCTTTTCCAGGATGGAATCATCCACGATGAGCACCGTAAATTCCTCGGCTAGCCGCCGGGCTTCGGCCTGCCGAATCAGCGGCTTGGCATGCCGCCAGACAGCGGCCGGGTCCCACACCGTGCTGCTCAGCCAGTGCGTGATATGGTCGTGGCTCAAGGCCCCGTCGACCAAGCGCGACAAGCCAGTGGCCGTCGTCGGACCCGGCAAACTCAACAAATAATCCGTGGACAGGTCCAGTGTGCAAGTCGTCATAAGCTTATTAAACGGGCAGAACTCGACTCTGACTGCGTAACATCAGTGAGTTATTGAGCATTTTTAGCCTGTACATTCTTGTTCTGCCCATAGCATTCTAGTGGTCTGACAACTTAATTCCGTTTGTAACGGTAACGGGAGGACACCATCCGTTTTTTGCTGATGCCCCGCCTCGCCAAACCCGTCAACTTACCGCCTGCCGATGCCGCTAAATTGCAGGCGATTGTCACAAAAGGCACCCACAAGAGCCGCAAAATCGCACGCGCCCGGGCCCTGCTGGCCATGAGTCGCGGCAAAGGGGCGGCCGCCGTGCAGGCCGAAGGGGGCATTTCCCCACCCAGTACTACCGCCTCAAGGGCCGCTACCTGGCCGGGGGGCTGGCCCAGGCGCTGGAAGAGCGCCCGCGCAGCGGGCAGCCGCCGAAGGTAACGCCGGCCTTGGAAGCGCGCATCACCAGCCTGGCGTGCAGCGACTTGCCGGCCGGTGCGGCCCGCTGGACGCTCTCGCTGCTCAACGAAACCCTGGTCTGCCTCGACTACGGTCCGGCTGTTTCCAAGGAAACGATTCGCCAGGTGTTAAAAAAAGCCAGCTCAAACCCTGGCTAAAACAGATGTGGTGCATCGGCACCATCACGGGCGAGTACCTGGCCAATCTGGAAGACGTGCTCGACGTATACGCGCAGCCGGCCGAAGCGGGCGTGGTGCGCTTGTGCTTCGACGAGCGGCCCTGCCAATTGCTCGACCACGTGCGCACGCCGCTGCCGCCCAAACCCAACGCCCCGGCCAAAGAACACCAGGAGTACCTGCGACAAGGCGTCTGCAACGTCCTGCTGGCTTACAACCTCGACACGGGCCAGCGCCATTTGCAGGTCACGACGACTAAAACCAAGGCCGATTACGCCCAGTTCATGGACTGGCTCGTGCAAACCCACTACCCCGATGCTTCGAAAATTAAGCTCGTGCAAGACAATTACGCGACCCATTCCTACGGGGCCTTTTACGAACACCTGCCCCTGGATACGGCCCGCGACCTGCGCCACCGGCTCGAATTTCACTTCACGCCCAAGCACGGTTCCTGGCTCAACATGGCCGAAATCGAGTTTTCGGCCCTCTCCCGCCAGTGTCTCGACCGCCGCATCGGCACCCAGCAACGCCTCGAAGAAGAAGCCCTGTGTTGGCAGACCAAACGAAATGCGGCAGCGGTCAAAGTCAATTGGTCCTTCACCACCGAAAAGGCCCGCGATAAATTGAAAAACAGGTACGCAGAATTATTCAAAAAAACTGACGAAACTAAGTTGTCAGACCACTAGCATGCACGCTCTATGCCAACTGTTGCGCAATGGTATACCCCGCTAGGGCTGGCAGAATTACTGTTGCTGACCGTCGTAGCTAGCCACATACTATTATCGGGCGCAGCTAGGTCGCATAGGCTACCTAGCTGCGCCCGTTGCCTGTACTGCCCTAGCCCTGGTTTTCACGCGCACGTGTAGACTCCCCCTGTAAGTGAGCCAGTCAAAAGTAGAGGTCAGGCAGCTTGACGAAACTCAATGGGAGTTAAGAAGTTAAGGGTCTCATGGGGCCGCAGGTGATTGTAATCATACTGCCAGCTCTGGCACTGTTCCCGCACCTGACGCAGGCTGGTGAAGAGGTAGGCATTGAGCAGTTCGCGGCGAAACGAGCCGTTAAAGCGTTCAATATAGGCGTTTTGGGTCGGACTGGCGGGTTGAATCCAGTGCAGCTCAATCTGGTGGTCCTGGCACCAGGTCTGCAAGACCTGGCTGACAAGCTCGGGGCCGTTGTCCACCCGAATCCGGGCGGGCAAGCCATAGTGACTAACCAGCGTTGTGAGCAGGGCCACAACGCGCACAGCGGGCAGCGAGAAATCAACCTCGATACCGAGCACTTCCCGGTTCCAGTCTTCCACCACGTTGAGGGTGCGGAAGCGGCGGCCATCGGTTAAGGCATCGCTCATGAAGTCGAGCGACCAGCAGACATTGGGCTGTGGGGGAACTTGCAAGGGTCGCTTGATCCGCTCGGGCAGGCGTTTCTTTTTGCGCCGCTTGCCTAGCTGTAAGCTCATGGCCTGATAGATACGCCATAAGCGCTTGTGATTGACCAGTACGCCCTGCTTGCGCAACCGGTAGTAATACTTCCAAAAGCCCCAGCCGCTGTGGCGCGTGACCAAGGCCTGCAAGTGGCCCACCAGGTCCGCATCGGCGGGCTGGATGCCCCCATGGCCCCCACCAGGTGGCGGGGCATAGCTGTTGCGGGCCAGGCTCACGAGCGTACACGCCTGGCGTTGGCTCAGCCCCCGCCCGCGGGCGTAGTGGGCTACGTCGCGCCGGGCCGTGGGGGTGGTTACTTTTTTCGCAACACCTCCTTAATGACCTGATTCTCCAGGCTCAGCTCCGCGTAAAGCTGTTTGAGGCGGCGGTTTTCGTCTTCTAGGTGCTTGAGACGCTGTAACTCGCTGGTGCTCATGCCACCAAACTTATTTTTCCAGCCGTAAAACGTGGCATCGCTAATACTATGTTCGCGGCAAATCTGGGCGACGGTCTGCCCTTGGTCCTGTTGGCGCAGGATGCCCAGAATCTGGGCTTCGCTGAATCGACTCTTTTTCATGAGTAGCTAAAAATAGAGAAAGTGAAAAGTTACTACTTCTCTCTACTTTTGGCTGGCTCACTTTGAGGGGAAGCCTACACTGCGGCAAAAAATTAGCGGACCAAATCCTGCTTCCTATAAGCGTCAATTGCCAACAGGCTAAAGAGCAAGATGGTAAACGACCACAAAGAAGAACCTCCATAGCTAAAGAAAGGCAACGGTATTCCTACCACAGGAGCCAAGCCCATGGTCATGCCCATGTTTATTGCAATGTGGAAAAACAATATACTGGCCACGCAGTAACCGTAAGTGCGCCCGAATACTGATTTCTGGCGCTCCGCGACGTACAGAATCCGCCACAGCAACGCCAAGTACAGGCCAATAACCGTCAAGCTCCCGGCCCACCCAAACTCCTCGCCTACAGTACAGAAAATAAAGTCGGTGCTTTGCTCCGGTACAAAGTCAAACTTAGTTTGGGTACCCTGCAAAAAACCCTTACCCAATAGCCCTCCCGACCCTAAGGCAATTTTGCTTTGCGTCACGTTCCACCCCTTACCCAATGGATCAGCCGACGGGTTAAGAAGCACTTCGATGCGTTGGCGCTGGTGCGGTTGCAGCACCTTGTTGTAAAAAAAATCAACGCCCACTACCATACCAATAACCAGCGCCCACACGCTAATTGCTATTACCAAATGGTGACGCAACACACGCCGGTTTAGTAGCAATACCGCTGCCAATAGTAGGGTAAAAACTCCTACCAGCCAAAGCTTAGGCACCAGCAAGGCTAATAGCAGAATTATACCTGCAGCTGCTAGTAATAACAGTATCAACGGCGACATACCCTCCCGAAAATAAGCAAGCAGCAGTGCAGCAAATACTAGCGCCTGTCCCGATTCATTGGATGCAACAATCAGCAAAGGCGGCAATAATGTAATACCGGCCAATACCAATTGGTCGCGCCAATTCTGGTACCGCAAGTTGATTCCAGCCATGAACCGCGAAGCAGCCAACGCCGTCGTGAATTTGGCAAACTCTGCCGGCTGCAATCGCACAGGCCCCAACTCTAGCCAAGAACGCGAACCGGCAATGGGCCGCGCCACCAACATCGTAAAAATAAGCAGTAAAATCATCCCCCCATACAAGCCGTAGGCAAGAGTATCGAATGCCTTATAATCCACAACTAATAATACTATAATTAGAACCGCCGCTGTCCCTATCCATAACAGTTGCTTGAACCAATTAAATGCCATCAATTGATCAAATCTCAAATTATTCAGCGGATTGGCTGGAGCGTCAGCTGAATAACTGGCTGCATAAATACACATCCAACCCAACCCAACTAAACTTATATAAATAAGTACGGTTATCCAATCAATACTACGGCTATACCGCGCAGGTGATGAGAGCATCTCAGTATTTATTCTCTAGTAAAAAGCAGTAAATATAAAATACAACCCTGCTTCCTGATGCAAAATTTTATAACTTAGAGCAGTTTCCAAGACAATGTACAGGACGGGCTGCCGGCTTTTTACCGGCTGTCCGCTCGTCGGTAGAACCACCGGCGCAAAAGGTGAGCGGACAGTCGGTAAAAAGCCGGCAGCCCGTCCTGTACATTGTCTTGGAAAATGCTCTAATAATTAGCGTAAGTACCCGTTGCTAATTAGTTTAATGTAAAGAACGTTATGCTGAGCGCAATCGAAGTATCTCTTATTCAGAGTTAACTACAACATTTATATTTAGTTACGCAGCATATATACTTCAACGAGCTTAGCATCGCCGTCTGTTTTAACATGAGCTATTTACCAACGAGTACTTAGAGGATATAATTATTCTATTAGAATGTGAAATAGACCAGCAGCCTTATCTATTTCTGGTAGAGCTAAAAATGCAATGCTTTGTTCTCTTTGAGAAAAAACGAGATGAATTACCCCGACTGTCAAAGCCAATACATTAAGAAGAACAGCCATACGCATTATGGCAAGCAAAATTATCAATGCACGAATTGTTGGCGCTAGTTTGTAACGGCAGACTAATCGTGGTTTATCAGTTCCGCTGATAAGGAATTAATAAATTATTATTAGAACGCATTTCACTTTCTGGTATTTGTCGCGTGTGCGATGTAAGTGAGACGTGACTATTGCGCTACATCAAAAAATTATACGATGCGTTGCCGGAAGACTTAAATACTGATCCTACGCTACCCGATTTAAAAGCGTATTTAGCCGACCGAATGGACGAGTAAATCAATCAATTAGGGGTGCAAAAAAATTCAACGGCACTACAAACTTACCTTCAGATAACGGACGATACGATGCCAGACGAGGAAGTATGTTTTGATAGTAATGAAGCAAGTGTATGTGTTTTACAAGATGTTATGAAAACCAATGACGTGCTTGTCGAGAAAGCATACAGCAAAGAACGGGGCCGGCGAGTAGAATTTTTTGGCATTCAGTTAGACGAAATGTGGACATTTGTTCAAAACAATAAAAACAAGCAATGGCTATGGCTGGCCTTAAATCCAGCGAATAGGCAAATCATTGCTTTTCAAGTTGGTGGACATTCTGGAAAAGATGCGCAGCTATTTTATGAAAAGATTCCAGCAGCCTTTAGATAATGTGTTGGATTTTTATCGGACTATTGGCCGGCTTATGTGGGCGCCTTTAAGGAGGAGCAGCATTTTGGCGTTGGAAAAGGCAGCGGCTTGACGGCTTTTATTGAGCGATTTAATTGCACACTGAGACAAAGGGCTACTAGATTAGTTAGAAAACCATTAAGTTTTTCTAACTAATTAACCAATCATATTGACGCAATTAAATATTTTATTGGTCACAACCGCTAGTGAAAACTATGCGCTTTCAGCGCAAAACTTTCAGTTGCTACCCACGGCCGTAGTTTTGCGTCATGAACAACGCCGGGGTAGGCATACCTTTTCGTGACTACCAGCGCACGTGGTCTGGGTCACGAAGACCGCTATCATGTGCTGACGGGGGACGTACAGCGCCGTTGCCGCGACCTCATCAAGCAAATCTGCGACGCAGAGGACGTGCGAATGCTGAAAGGGGTAGTGAGCAAAGACCATGTGCATATCGAATATGCGCCATCCAAGTCCATTAGCAACCTGCTAAAGCGGTTGAAAGGGCGCACCTCACGGCAGTTGCAGGAAGAGTACCCATTGCTGCGCAAAAAGGATTGGGAGCGGCATTTCCGGGCCGTTGGGTACGGGTGTGGAGTACGGGCAACATCATCGATGAGCTGGTGCAACAATACCTGGAACACCAATGAGAAGCCTTCAAAAAATACAGCGGCAACATTATCCTGGGCTAGGAATTTTATTCCGGTTGCGTAAAACCTGTAGACTTCCAGTCCATAGTGGTTTATTTGCGATTATAATTGCAAAATGAAAGCATTACATTAAACGGACTACCCTAATTTTTAATTCTGTACATAAACATGGGAACCGTTCTAATGGCACTTTCTACCTCAAACCACCAAATAGCAACCCCATAATTTCCCCATTAGGGGCAATATACAATGCAAAACGCCCGCCGCTGTTGAAAGCGGCAGGCGTTGGGGAATAAAATAAAGTTGGCGGCGACCGACTCTCCCACCGGTGAAGGCAGTACCATAGGCGCACCGGGGCTTAACGGCTCTGTTCGGAATGGGAAGAGGTGAACACCCGGGCTAAAGCCACCATTGCTGGCGGGGGTTGCGGCGTTCTGTTGTCCTGCTCGCGCAGGAACGCAACCCTCAATAACTCGACGTAAGGGACAAAAACGAAACGCATGGCGCGCGCCATCGAAATTATGCGAAGCCCTCGGGCCATTAGTACGGCTCGGCTGTTCCATTTCTGGTTTTTCACCTGCCGCCTATCCACGTGGTCGTCTCCCACGGCCCTTCCAATTGGGATATCTCATCTCCAGGTGAGTTTCGCACTTAGATGCTTTCAGCGCTTATCTCCTCCCAGCGTAGCTACCCGGCGCTGCACCTGGCGGTACAACCGGCGCACCAGCGGCTGGTCCATCCCGGTCCTCTCGTACTAAGGACAGGTCCTGTCAAATATCCAACGCCCACCACAGATAGGGACCGAACTGTCTCACGACGTTCTGAACCCAGCTCGCGTGCCACTTTAATCGGCGAACAGCCGAACCCTTGGGACCTTCTCCAGCCCCAGGACGTGACGAGCCGACATCGAGGTGCCAAACCTCCCCGTCGATATGAGCTCTTGGGGGAGATCAGCCTGTTATCCCCGGCGTACCTTTTATCCTTTGAGCGATGGCCCTTCCATGCGGAACCACCGGATCACTATATCCGTCTTTCGACCCTGTTCGACTTGTAGGTCTCGCAGTCAAGCCCGCTTCTGCTATTGCGCTCTGCGTCCGGTTACCAAGCGGACTGAGCGGACCTTTGAAAGCCTCCGATACTCTTTTGGAGGCGACCACCCCAGTCAAACTACCCAGCAGCCACTGTCTCCGCGTTCGCGGATTAGGCATCAGGCACGGCAAGGGCGGTATTTCAACGTTGGCTCCCCGAGACCTAGCGGCCCCGGTTCAGCGCCTCCCGCCTATGCTACACATGCCGAACCCAACACCAATGGCAACCTATAGTAAAGGTGCACGGGGTCTTTCCGTCCCGTGGCGGGTACTCGGCATCTTCACCGAGACTACAATTTCACCGAGCTCACGGCTGAGACAGCGCCCAGATCGTTACACCATTCGTGCAGGTCGGAACTTACCCGACAAGGAATTTCGCTACCTTAGGACCGTTATAGTTACGGCCGCCGTTTACCGGGGCTTCGATTCAAACCTTCGCAAGGTCGCCCCCACTAAGTTCCCCTCTTAACCTTCCGGCACCGGGCAGGTGTCAGGCCATATACGTCCGCTTGCGCGTTGGCATAGCCATGTGTTTTTGTTAAACAGTCGCCTGGGCCTTTTCACTGCGGCTTCTCTGGCTTGCACCAGAGGAAGCGACCCTTCTCCCGAAGTTACAGGTCCATTTTGCCGAGTTCCTTGGCCGTGATTCACTCGAGCGCCTCAGGATACTCTCCTTGACCACCTGTGTCGGTTTGCGGTACGGGTGATGAATCAATTAAAACGCTTAGCAGGTTTTCTTGGCAGTCGGATTAGGCACACTATCCGCGTGGCCCGAAGGCCGTGCGGTACTATCAGGTTTCGGCTAGGTGAGCGTACTTAACTACTCTCCCACTACCTACGCCCTTCAACGGGCACTTCCGTCCGCCCGCGGTGCTTTCACTTCTGCGTCACTGCATCACTTCAATTCATCAGTGCTGGACTATTAACCAGCTGGCCATCGAATACACCTCTCGGCTTTTCCTTAGGTCCCGACTAACCCAGCTCCGATTAGCGTTGAGCTGGAAACCTTGGTCTATCGGCGTGGGGGTTTCGCACCCCCATTATCGTTACTCATGCCTACATATGCGTTTCTCCACGCTCCACCGCCCCTGACGAGACGGCTTCTCCGCAAGAAGAATGCTCCCCTACCACGCAACTGTCTTGCAAGTCGCATCCAAAGCTTCGGTACCAGGTTTGATGCCCGCGTATTATCGACGCCCGATCGCTCGACCAGTGAGCTGTTACGCACTCTTTAAAGGAATGGCTGCTTCCAAGCCAACCTCCTGGCTGTCAAAGCAATCGGACCTCCTTTGTTCAACTTAACCTGGATTTAGGGACCTTAGCTGTTGGTCTGGGTTCTTTCCCTCTCGGCCGGGGACCTTAGCACCCCAGGCCTCACTGCCGGCTATACGTGCTGGCATTCGGAGTTCGTCAGGATTCGGTAGGCTCTGACACCCCCTAGTCCTATCGGTAGCTCTACCTCCAACACGCTCTACGCCGACGCTGTACCTCAATACATTTCGGGGAGTACGAGCTATTTCTCAGTTTGATTGGCCTTTCACCCCTACCCACAACTCATCCAAATCCTTTTCAACGGAAACTGGTTCGGACCTCCAGTGCGTGTTACCGCACCTTCATCCTGGTCATGGGTAGCTCACCGAGTTTCGCGTCTACCCCCCCCGACTACGCGCCCTGTTCAGACTCGCTTTCGCTGCGGCTCCGGGCCTTCAAGCCCTTAACCTTGCCGGGGAGGAGTAACTCGTAGGCTCATTATGCAAAAGGCACGCCATCAGGACACTAAATCCCTCTGACTGCTTGTAAGCACACGGTTTCAGGTTCTTTTCACTCCGGTATTCCCGGTTCTTTTCACCTTTCCCTCACGGTACTAGTTCACTATCGGTGTCTCAGGAGTATGTAGCCTTAGCGGATGGTGCCGCTCGCTTCAGACGGGGTTTCTCCGGCCCCGCCCTACTCAGGATCCCACTACCGTAAATCAGAATTGTCGCTTACCGGGCTCTCACCGTCTCTGGCACCGTTTCCCACCGGCTTCAGCTAACTCGATTTAATCAGATCTCGTGGTCCTACAACCCCACAGCGGCCGTGACCGCCGTGGTTTGGGCTCCTCCCCGTTCGCTCGCCACTACTTGGGGAATCATTGTTATTTTCTTTTCCTGCAGGTACTTAGATGTTTCAGTTCCCTGCGTTTGCCACCGCGGGTCAAGCCCGTCGGTTCACGACTCTTCCAGTCGCGGGGTTGCCCCATTCGGAAATGCGCGGATCACCGGGCATGTGCCCCTCCCCACGCCTTATCGCAGCTTATCGCGTCCTTCTTCGCCTCTGAGACCCTAGGCATCCCCCGTGTGCTCTTCATTACTTCGCTTTCGCAACGTGTTCTCCTGAGAGAACTCGCCGTCCTCCAAAGAGACACGGCGCGCTGCGCTTCGTTTTTGTTACCCCTTACGTCAAAGAACGGTTACCACTAACTTGTTAATGGTAGTGTAGAAAAACTCCTAATGAGCTAATCTATAATTATTTGAATGATGGAAAAGACATTTGATATAACTGCTTGATTGATTCAAACTCACGAGTCAAAATGCTCCAGAAAGGAGGTGATCCAGCCGCACCTTCCGGTACGGCTACCTTGTTACGACTTAGCCCTAGTTACCTGTTCTACCCTAACCGGCTTCGTTGCGGAGCACCGGCTTCAGGTCTACCAAACTTCCATGGCTTGACGGGCGGTGTGTACAAGGCCCGGGAACGTATTCACCGCGCCATTGCTGATGCGCGATTACTAGTGATTCCAGCTTCACGGAGTCGAGTTGCAGACTCCGATCCGAACTGAGAACGGCTTTTCGGGATTGGCGCACCATCGCTGGTTGGCAACCCGCTGTACCGTCCATTGTAGCACGTGTGTAGCCCTAGGCGTAAGGGCCATGATGACCTGACGTCGTCCCCGCCTTCCTCACTGCTTGCGCAGGCAGTCTGTCTAGAGTCCCCGGCTTAACCCGCTGGCAACTAAACATAGGGGTTGCGCTCGTTGCGGGACTTAACCCAACACCTCACGGCACGAGCTGACGACGGCCATGCAGCACCTTGCTTTGTGTCCCGAAGGAAAGGTTCGTCTCCGAACCGGTCACGCGCATTCTAGCCTAGGTAAGGTTCCTCGCGTATCATCGAATTAAACCACATGCTCCACCACTTGTGCGGGCCCCCGTCAATTCCTTTGAGTTTCACCCTTGCGGGCGTACTCCCCAGGTGGGATACTTAACGCTTTCGCTAAGCCACCAACCATCTATCGCTGGCAGCGAGTATCCATCGTTTACGGCGTGGACTACCAGGGTATCTAATCCTGTTCGCTCCCCACGCTTTCGTGCCTCAGCGTCAGTACCAGCCTAGTCAGCTGCCTTCGCAATCGGTGTTCTGGACGGTATCTATGCATTTCACCGCTACACCGCCCATTCCGCCAACCTCGT
Source organism: Hymenobacter nivis (assembly GCF_003149515.1). Classification (NCBI taxonomy): domain Bacteria; kingdom Pseudomonadati; phylum Bacteroidota; class Cytophagia; order Cytophagales; family Hymenobacteraceae; genus Hymenobacter; species Hymenobacter nivis. Next base: position 4,208,624 of record NZ_CP029145.1, on the reverse strand, counting down.
CTGGACTCAAGCCACGCAGTTTCCAGGGCAGTTCCGTTGTTGAGCAACGGGCTTTCACCCCAGACTTACGCGGCCGCCTACGCACCCTTTAAACCCAATAAATCCGGACAACGCTCGCACCCTCCGTATTACCGCGGCTGCTGGCACGGAGTTAGCCGGTGCTTATTCTCCCGGTACCGTCAGAGCCCCTCGCAAGGAACCGGTTCTTCCCGGAAAAAAGCCGTTTACGACCCAGAAGGCCTTCATCCGGCACGCGGCATGGCTGGGTCAGGCTCTCGCCCATTGCCCAATATTCCCTACTGCTGCCTCCCGTAGGAGTCGGGCCCGTATCTCAGTGCCCGTGTGGGGGACCAGCCTCTCAGCTCCCCTAGCCATCGTCGCCTTGGTGGGCCGTTACCCCGCCAACTAGCTAATGGCACGCAGCCCCATCCGAATCCAATAAATCTTTAACTATCAACCGATGCCGGCTCATAGTCTTATGCGGTATTAATCCGCCTTTCGGCGGGCTATCCCCCAGATTCGGGTAGGTTGGCTACGCGTTACGCACCCGTGCGCCACTATTTGTATTGCTACAAACCGTTCGACTTGCATGTATTAGGCCTGCCGCTAGCGTTCATCCTGAGCCAGGATCAAACTCTCCATTGTATAATGTCCTTCACCTACTCGTAAGTAGGTTGCTGTCTTGGCTAATTCAACTCGTGTTGACGAGTTCAAATCGATTTTACGCTTGTTAAACACTCTTCTTAATTACTTAAGTCGAGTTTTACCATTTGTCTTTTCCAAACATTCAAAGAACGTGTGTCGCTTCCATTTGAAACAACAGTGTGGCTTTTCAGCCGGGCCTCTGTTCCGCGTCTTTCGATTTGGGAGTGCAAAGGTAATGAAATTTTTTGAATCAGCAAGAAATTTTGTTTGGTCTTCTTGTTGATAAATGCTTTGATTCTTTTAATCTGAAGCGGGGTGCAAATATAACTATTTTGCCCCTTTTTGCAAGGTAAAAGAGTTTTTATTTTTTCTTTTGCTACTGTTGTTCCGATTGAACCGAAGCGGGGTGCAAAACTACGACAATCTTTTCAGTTATTCAAATGAATCAGAAATTTTGTTTTCGGTGATCCTTTTGCCCTCGTCCATTCGATTTGGGAGTGCAAAATTAGGCATTGGGATTAGCTTACGCAAGTGCATCCACATTTTTTGGTAGTACATCACAGATTTCTGAACTGTGTATAGCTCTACGCTGATGATCAAGCTACTGAGGAGAATGTTTATTTGGATTCAGGCTAGCGAACACGAACCGGGGCAGCAAAATCGTCGGGATGGAGACGGTATGCATGGGGCCGCAATGCTTCGTACTGGCGAATAGTATGGCCTAATTGAGCCAAGAAGGGCAGCCCGATGGTTTCGTATTCGTAAAGACCATCGTTAATAACTCCGTCGGAGTTTACGTAAATGACTGCACTCAGTAGGAATTCGGACTGGTGCAGGGAATCAGCGAAGTAGGCCACATCGGCTAAAAACCCGTGTGACATACCGACAATGTTGTAGATCCGTAAGCCAGTCTCAGCAATTGAAGCTGGCTTACGGCCGTAATAGAGGTACTTTTTATAGGCGTCGAAGTAACGTTTGGAGGCGTAGGGATGGAAGCCATCCTCGTGGGGCGTGGCATGTAGGTAGTACCGGAGGAAGGAATAATCGTTGGCCCTAAGGTGCGGGCGAAGGGAATCGGGTACTGATTCAGGAAACAGCAAGGTGCGCAGCAGAGTACTGATGTCGGCCAGGGGTAAATGATTGGCTGTGGTGAAATCATAGGGCTGGCGAATGAGGCGTGTGCCGATGCGGTAAGCGCGGCCTTTCGATACGGGACCCAGGGGGCTGGCGTAGGGCCTGGGGTTGGTAAGCGCTGGCTGTTTATAAATGGTATCGCCGGTGGCGGTGTGGAAGCTGATGGGATTAGTATGGCGGTTTGCGGCCGTGTCGCAGGGGGCAAAGCGGCGCGTGATGCGGGCGTTGGGAAAACCTAACTGGGCGAGGCGTTCGTTGAGGGGGCCCTGGCCTAGGAATTCGTAGAGGCGGTTGTAGGCGGTATTGTCGCTCACCAGTAGCATACGCTTGATGTAGTTACCCACGGTCGCTGTTTGGTCAGAATCTGCGGGGGCAGCGAAGGGCACGGCGGTTTGGCAGCGGCAGGCGGTTCCCGTGGCCATTATGGTGCGGCGGGTAAGGCCGGGCTGGTGTAGGTCGTTCAGCTTTTCCAGGGCCAGCGTTACCACGGGCAATTTGACTAGGCTGGCCGGATTGAAGTATTGTCGAGCGTTGAGGTGGAAGGTATGCGGCGTGAAACGAGGCACGTTCTGCGCGTCGCGGTCGATTTGGGTGTAGATGATTTGCAGCTCGTAGGCAGGGTTATCGGCAATGTGGGCCAAGCCAGGGGAGGTATGCAGCAACGAATCCAGAAGCGGAGAATCGGCGCTCTGCTGGGGGCCCTGAGCGTTGGTTACGCGGTTAGGGGACGCGGCGTGCCCGAACGCGGCAAGCATTGCCAGAAGTAGGAGCCCACCTATTATATAGGTATAGGGGTGGCGGGCAGCGGGGGTGAGCTTGGGGTTCATCGGCAGGGCGAAAAACGACGGGGGCCGCGGTGAGGTCACCACGGCCCCCGGGCCTGGGGTTTAGCAAACGGCTTAGTTGCTGACTGGCGTGCGGCGCTGGGCTAGCAGTAGATTCGAATCGGTTTGGCGCCAGTTGTAGCCGGTACCGAACGGCAGCGGGCTGGGGCGGCGTAGGCTATCGGTGTAGGCGGCGGTGAGGGCGGGCTGGTAGTGCTTGGCGAAAAGGTTGATGGGGCGGCGGTATGTTCCGTAATAAGTGAACTGCCAAACACTGGCTGGGAAGTATTTCATGGCGATGCCCGAGTCGTCTTGCAGTAAGTAATTGCTGCGGGCCAGCACGAGGTTGCGGATTTTCGAGAAATATGCCTTGTGCATGAGGTAGGTGGCCGACTTCACGTAGGTGGTGAGGGGCCCCAGGGTGCGCGCGTAGGTGAGCAGAGCCGGGTGAGGCGTGAGCTTGGCGTCGCTGATATCGGCGGAGAAGTAGTAGATGGTTTGGGCCTGGCCGCTGGCGCTGCGCACCTGGATTTCAGCCCCCGGGATGTTGGGGCGGCCGCTGGCGCGGGTGGTATCGGCTGCGCCGGAGGTGAGCTGGCCGGCGGCGGTGAGCTGCACGGGGCGCACGGCCAGTACCTGGTGGCCGGTGCGGGCAGCGAATAGCATGATGAGCGGCACGGCCCCGTCGAGCTCCACCGATTTCAGGTCGATGGCCATGTCGTTAGTGCGGAAGAAGCTAAAATTTAGCACCGACCACAGCGAGGCCTTGATGGCGGGGTACAGCTTAGGGTTTTCAAGCGAAGCGCGGGCGGGCACGCTACCCACGGGCTCCAGGCCCACCATGACGTAGGTTTGGCTAGTGGGGAACAGGGTGGCGACGTTGAGAAAGTCGGGGCCGCTGAACGGGTAAAAAATAGTGGGGCTGCGGCGTTGCACCGAATCCAGCGCGTGGGTGGCCCACCGCGTCATGCGGCTAGTGTGGGTGCTGGTGTACTTCGCCCAGCTTTTATCCTGGTCTTTGGCGAAAGCTTGGTAGGCAGGGCCCTGGGCGAGGGCGGCCAGCTCGGAATTGGCGCGGACGGGCAAACCGGCGAGGTAAGTAGCTGCGTCTTGCACATAGGCCGTGTCGGTGGGAGCGGCGGTGACAGCGGGCCGGGCGGCGGGCGCACCGGCCGTATCGGCGGGAGCAGGCGGCGCGGTGGGGGGAGTTTGTGCTGGGGCCCCAGTGTCAGGGGTGGCTTTAGTAGTAGCCGAGGTTTCGGTTTTGGTTGTCGATTCGGAGCAGGCCGCCAGGGCCAGCAAGACCACGGGGAGCAGCCGAAGGGCAGCATTTCGGAGCAGCATATATATAAGGAGTGAGAATGTGGTGCCGGCCGGTGCCGGAGCCCCTGCTTGGAAGCCGCAAGTTACGGGTTCGGCGCAGGCCGGGGCGAGCGGAAAAATCGGGTAGTTACCAAGTACACCACCAAGCCGCCCGCCAAGGTTAGCAGGCCGTAGCGCGACTCCGTAGGCTTTTCGCGCAGGATGAAGGCGAGCGTCCAGCCGCTCAGGCCCAAAAAAATGAGAGGCGTGAATGGGTAGCCCCAGGCGCGGTACGGGCGCAGCAGGTTGGGTTTTTTCCAACGCAGCATGAACAGGCCCAGCACGGTGAGAAAGGTGAACAGGTTCAGCACGAAGCCGGCGTACACCAGGATTTCCTTGAAGCTGGGCCGCAGAATGAACGCCAGCGTGATGGCCGTTTGCAGCATTAGGGCCCTGACTGGGACGCCGGCGCGGCTTTTGGCCGCGAAGAAGCGCAGGGCAGGCAGGTCTTCGCCCATCGCCTGCACGATGCGGGGCCCCGCAAAAATCATCGAGCTGATGGTGGAAACGAGCAGCGCCGCGATAATGCCCCCCGCCAGGCGGCCCGCCGGGGCCCCAAACAGCGAGGTAGCGGCCACGAAGCCGACTTCTACCTGGCCCTTCAGCCCAGCCAGCGGCGTGGAGCGGAGGAACACGTAATTCAGGCCCACATATAATAGGAGCACTATGGCGGTGCCAGCTAGCAAAATGCGCGAAAGGTTGCGGCCGGGGTTCTGGATTTCGCCGGTGAGGTACGCAGCGGCGTTCCAGCCCGAGTAGGCGTAGCTCACGTACACCAAGCTCACGGCGAAAGCGGGGCTGAGCACCGCCCGCCAGCCGGCGGCATCGGGGGCGTAGTGCAGGGGTTGCCCCTCCCCTGCCACCAGTCCGGCGCCGATGAACGCGACCAGAATAGCCACTTTCAAGGCTGTGATGACGATTTGCAGGCGGCTGCCGGCGCGGGTGCTGGTGCCATGTACCAGCGTGAGGGCCAGCACCACGCCCACGCCGAGTAGGCTGGCCCCGGTAATGGCGGTGCCCGCCACCACGGCCTGGCCCAAGCCAGGCCACACGCTTTTCGCGTATTCGCCCAGCGCCAGCGCCGCCAGGGCCGTGGGGGCCGCAAAGCCGACGGTGGCCGACACCCAGCCCGACAAAAAGCCCAGCGCTGGGTGGTAAATCTGCCCCAAGTAGTGGTATTCGCCGCCCGAGCGGGGCATAGCCGCCGCTAGCTCGCCGTAGCTGACGGCCCCGCACAGCGCAATAAGGCCACCCACAGCCCACAGCATCAGCAGCGCGAAGCCGCTCTGAATATCGAGCACTTGAAACCCCAAGCTGGTAAAAACGCCCGTACCCACCATGTTGGCCACTACGATGGCCGCCCCGGTGAGGAAACTTATTTTGTATGGTTGACTTTGCACGCTGGCAAATGTCGGGCTTTGGGCTGGCTAAACGAAAAAACGCGCCGAAGCGCGTTTTTTGTTCTGTCTGTGGCAGGGTTTGTTACTCCGCCACGGAGGCTTTGGGCTTTTTGTAGAGAGGCACGGTGCTGCACGGCTCGCCGTACATGATGCTGCTCGTGACGGGCAGCAGCTTTTGCATGATGGCCACGTAGGCGAACGTGGGCACGGGCTTGTCGCCGCAGCCCTTCACCACCACTTTGGCGTCGCGGTATTCTTCGGCGTCAATACCGGCAATGGCTTCTTCAAACAACGACTGCTCCAGGGCCCCCAAGTCGCCGAACACGTAGCGGTGAGCGTGGTTTTGCAGCTTAATGGCGAGCAGCATGTAGGCCCAGGTGGGCACAATGGCATCGGCCGAGCAGATAATGGCCACGTTCTGGCCGTCGTACTGGGCCCAGTCGTGGGTTTTGATGAACTCGCGGAAGTCCTTTTCGCGCAGGATTAGCCCATGGAAAAGGTTATCCTTGATGTCATAAAGCACCCGTTCGCCGGCGTGAATAAATTCTTCCAGGTTGAGGGTAACGAGGCCGCTGTTGGCGACGCGGTTGGTGAAAAGTGGTTCCATATCCATAGAAAATACCGAGAGAATAAACTAAAAACAGTGTTTCACAGAGAACAGTTACAGCGGAGAGCTACAACGAGTCAGCAATTATGAAAACTAAGTTTTGTGCGCATTGTCAGCAGGAGGCTACCACACTGTACCGAATCCAGACGCAGGCCGGCGGCAAGGGGTGGTTTTTCGTTTGCAAGAAATGTTGCATCGAAGCGAAGCCCCAACTGGGCTACCGCTACGGTGGCACTTGGCAGGGCTACCGGCATTAGCGTAAAAGCTCAAGACCGAGGCGTGGTTGTGTACACTTCTTTCAAATAAAACGGCTCGTAATAGGCCACGTCCTGAAACGCCTGGCGACGAAAAGCTGCCACGCCCAGGGCCCCCACCGCCACGGCCGACGGCTCGATGCCAGCCAGAAAGCCAGTGTTGGCCTGCTCTGCCACCAGCGGCTGGAACTTGGCCGCGCCGTTTCCAAAGCACAACACCCGGCGGTGGGCCAAATGTTCGGCCAAGGCCCCGGGCGCGAGAATGAGCGGCGCGGGCGCCAGCACTTCCTGCCCATCGTGGGCGTAGATGGCCGTGTACACTTCCATGCGCCGCGCGTCGAGCATCGGGCAAAACAGCATTTCTTCCGCTCCCGCCGTCACGGCCGCTACTTGCGCCGCCAGGGCCCCCAGCGTGCTCACCGCCACCAGCGGGATATCCAGCGCAAAGCACAGGCCCTTAGCCGCCGCCGCCCCAATCCGCAGCCCCGTGTAGGAGCCGGGCCCATCGCTCACGGCTACTGCGGCAAGGTCGGCCAGGGCGTGGCCAGTGTTTGCGAGCAGTTGCTCAATCAATACGGTGAGGTGAGTAGAGTGCGACTTTTCCAGCCGCAGCTCGGACTGGCCAATCAGGCGGCCGTCGGCCACGTCGTGCAGCGCGACGGAGCAGACAGGGGACGAGGTTTCGAGGGAGAGGATAATCAATTGTATTGCTTTAGACAGCGTTGTAAATACGGTTCAAGCGCGGTTGCACTAACCAAATTCCTACTGGCCAAAAGAAAAGCAGAATGAATGTTCCCAAAATCTGACTAAAATCGGGCTTTTTTCCTTGCTCTTTTGCTACCAGAATTGATGCAGGAAACCAATGAATCTGTATATAAGCAACGAGCGAATAAATCATTGGAATTGACCAAAGACCATTTGCATGAAAGCTATTCGGGCTTATATCAAAATCAGGGTTAGCTAATATTTTACTAAGTGCGAATGCTGCAATCACAAAAAAACATTGAATACAAACCTACTGGCACTACGTTCTTGACCACCTTCTTCAAGCTGATTCAAGGTATTACCAAGGATCCCAAGCCAAATACAAAAGATGCAGAAGCCCAGTAGCTTCATCATATCCTTAAGTTCTTCGTCTTTAAGAAACCAAGAAATAAAATAGCTTATCAACAATATTATGAATATGTGCCAAGCTTTTGCTTTTAGTAAAGTATGCTCCATAAACTAGTTAAATTTAAAAAGAGCAAGCCAATCTGTTGACCTGCTCTTTTTGCATGAATTAGAAAATACAATTACTTCGTGCCGGCCGACTTGCGGGCGCTGGCGGCTTGGCCGCTGGGTTTTAGCAAAGCGGCGTAGCGGTTGGGGTCGTTGAGGACGGCGACCAAAAAGTCAACTATTCTTTATTTCCGCTGAGCAAACCGAGGATACGGTCAAGCTTGGTGTCCAAATTGGCAACCTGTATTCCCACGAGGGAAACAGCGTTTTCTACATCACCAATCCGGGTATTCGCAATTGACTGATTTTGTTCTACTGCACCCACTTTATAGGTCAGTTCACTCATCTCCCGCAAAACGAACTGCACGTCGTCACTTTGTATCTTTCCAGCTTCCAGTAGTTGATTTACAGCTCCATAAATCTGCTTCAACTGCGCCGTGTGGCGGTCAGCAACGGCCAGCGTCTGGGCGACGAGGGGTTCGAGTTGGTCAAGGCGTTGGTCGGCGGTCATAAAGGAAATAGCAGAAAATCAGCTGAAACGGGGACGAGCTCTATGGATGATTACTTCGTCCCAGCCGACTTGCGGGCGCTGGCGGCCTGGCCGCTGGGTTTCAGCAGGGCGGCGTAGCGGTTGGGGTCGTTGAGGACGGCCACGGCGGCGAGGATGTTGGGGTCGTCGTCGAAGCCGGCTTCGGTGCGGCCCTTCTCGTAGTAGTAGCGCGACACAATTTCCTGCTCCAGGATTTCCTTGATTTCGGGCTTGAAGCGCTGCAAGTCGTTGGCTTTGTTGACGACCATTTTGCGGCGCATGGTTTCCAACTCGGTTTTCACATCGTCGTAATGCTTTTCCTCCTTTAGCCGCTTGCTGAGGTCGGTGAGGGATTTCTCAGAGTCGGTATTGTAGCTGATATTTTTGCCCTGGAGGTAGGCCACAAATTTCTGATATTCGGGGTCCGAAAGCTTGAACTCGCGGGCCGGGACGATGCTGGCGTGCTCGGACTTGAAGCGGGTGGCATAGTCGAACAAGTAGCTTTTCTGGAGTAGCACGCGGGTAATGTCTGCGATTTCGCGGTCGACCACTTCCACGTCGGGGGCCACGCCGCCGCCGTCGTACACGGTGCGGCCGGCGGTGGTTTTGAAGGCCGTGCGCAGCGAATCGGGGAATTTGCCCAGCGTGCCGTCGTCGGCGCGGTGGCTGTAATCAATCTCCTGGATGCAGCGGCCACTGGGAATATAATATTTGGCGGTCGTCACCTTCAACTGCGAGTTATAGCTCAGGGGCCTGGTGGCTTGCACGAGGCCCTTGCCGAAGGTGCGCTCGCCCACCAGCACGGCGCGGTCGTAGTCCTGCAACACGCCCGATACGATTTCCGAGGCCGAGGCCGAGCGGTTGCTCGTGATAATGGCCACCGGGATTTGGACATCCAGCGGCAGGTCGAGGGCCTTGTATGTCTTGTTCCACTCCGTCACCTTGCCCTTGGTGCTCACCACATCCAGGCCCTTGTCGATGAACAGGTTGGAGATGTTCACCGCTTCGTTTAACAAGCCGCCGGGGTTGTCGCGGATGTCGAACACGATTTTCTTTGCGCCCTGGGCCTTGAGTTTGGTGATGGCGGCGCGCACCTCCTTGCCTGCGTCCACGGTGAAGCCAGCGAGCTGGAAGTAACCGACTTCGGGCGAAATCATGCCTACGTAAGGCACGTTTTCAACCTGGATTTTATCACGGGTGATGGCCACTTCCACCGGCTTGTCCTGGCCATAGCGTGTCACGAGCAGCTTCACCACCGACAGGGCCTGGCCCTTGAGCAGCTTGCTGATGTCGGAATTCGACTTTTTTTCAATGACTACGCCGTTGACGCTGATGATTTCGTCGCCCGGCAGCAGGCCCGCTTTTTGGGCCGGGTAGCCTTCGTAGGCGCTCTGCACCACGGTTTTGCCGTTGCGCTTCACCGTTAGGATGCCGATGCCGCCGTACTGCCCGGTCGTCATGGTGCGGAAATCCTCGATGTCGTCCTCCGGGATGTAGTTGGTATAAGGATCGAGCGACTTAAGCATGGCGTCGATGCCCGTTTTCACCAGCTTGCCGGGATTGATTTCGTCCACGTAGTAGGTGTTAACCTCCCGGAACGTGGTAGCGAAAATATCGAGGTTTTTAGCAATCTCGAAGTAGCGCTCGTTGTCGGCAGCGGTACGGAACGAAAACAGGAGCACGGCGCTACCGAGTGCGGCACCGGCAATAAGTTTGTGTCGGAAGATCATGGAGCGGCGGGGCGAAGAGCGAAGCTACGCGGCGGGCGGCGAAGCCGGGCGGGAAACCGCCGTGCCGAGCAAACGATGGAAGGCGGAAATTAATTTTTTTTCCACCAACGGCAACGCACTTTTTTCCTTACCGGTATAAATAATGCCCAGCACGCCCACCGGATGGCCCCCCGGGTGCTCCAGGAGCTGGTATTTGTTCAGCCGGTATGCCTCCCGGATGAGGCGCTTGAGGCGGTTACGGTCGACGGCCCGCTTGAAGCCGCGCTTGCTCACGCTGATGAGCACTTGGGGCGGGGCCCCGGTGGGGCCCTCGCTGGGCAGCCACACAATGCGCAGGGGGTAAACGCCAAAAGAGGAACTCTGCTTCCCAAAAAGCTCGTCGATGAGCTTTTTGCGGCACAGGTGTTCCTCTTTCGGGAAATTATGGCGGCGCGTGGGCGCGGCGCCCGGAACCTCATTCCCGGGCCCCTTCTCCGGGGGAGAAGTTGGGCCCAGGGATTGAGTTGGTTCCATAGCTAAATAAGCTAACGGCGGTTAACCATTAGCTAACAGCCTAATTACTAGCGCTTGTGACGGCCTTCGTCGGATACAGTCAGGCGCTTGCGGCCTTTGGCACGGCGGCGGGCCAGCACGTTGCGGCCGTTAACGGATTCCATGCGGTTGCGGAAGCCGTGCTTGTTGCGACGCTTGCGCTGCGAAGGTTGGTAGGTGCGTTTCATGTCAAATCAAGTTTCGAGTTGGGCCGGCAAAGGTACGGGTAAGTGCCAGGATTCGCAAGCCTCCGGGCCACAATTGGTTCCGGCCGATGCGCTTGGCCCCAAGCGGTTGCGCCGGGGGCCCTGATTTGGTTGGCTTCGGGCGGGGCGGCTTGCGTATGCAGGGGCCCTAGCTTTGCCCATCCATCCACCCGTTGCCGCCCATGATTCAGTACCGCGTTTCCTACGAAAACCCGCTCACGTTTTACCTGCAAGTGGAAATGACGCTGGCCGTGCCCGCCGAGGGCCCTGCGCCGCTGGCGTTGCAGCTGCCCGCCTGGCGGCCGGGCCGCTACGAGCTACAAAATTTCGCACAGAAGATTCAGAAAGTTGAAATTAGCGATGCGGCCACCGGCCAAGTCCTGCCCTACCGCAAGACCACCAAGGACCGCTGGGAGGTAGCCGAAGCAGCCGGCAAAGACCTGAAAATCAAGTATAATTTCTACGCCCACCAGATGGATGCGGGCGGCTCGTGGCTCGACGAAAACCAACTTTACCTCAACCCCGTGCAGTGCCTGATGTACGCCGAAGGGCGCGAGCAGGAGGAATGCGAGCTGGCCCTGGCCTTGCCCGAGGGCTGGCAGGTGGCTTGCGGCCTGCCCCATGGGGCCCCCAACGTGCTACAAGCGCAGAACTTTGACCAGCTGGCCGATGCGCCGCTCATCGCCAGCCCTACGCTGATGCACCAGCAGTACGAGGCGGGGGGCCTGCCCTTCCACGTGTGGGTGCAGGGCGCGGCCCCGCTCCACTGGCCGCGCGTGCTAGCCGATTTCAAGGCGTTTTCGGAAGAGCAGTTGCAGTTGTTCGGGGGCTTCCCAGTGGCCGATTACCACTTCCTGAACCAGTTGCTGCCCTACAAGCACTACCACGGAGTGGAGCACCACAACTCGACCGTGATTACGCTGGGGCCCGCTGAGCTTATTATGACGGAGGCGCTGTACAAGGAGTTTCTGGGCGTGAGCTGCCACGAGCTGTTTCATACCTGGAACATCAAAAGCATCCGGCCCGCCGAAATGCAGCCCTACGACTATGCCCGCGAAAACTACTTCCGCACCTGCTTCATTGCCGAGGGCATCACCACGTACTACGGCGAGTACCTGCTAGCCCGCAGCCACGTGCGCACGCCGGCCCAGTACTTCGAGGAGCTGGGCACGGTGCTGCACAAGCACTTCACCGACGCGGGCCCCGATAACCTTTCGCTGGCCGACGCCAGCGTGGACCTATGGCTCGACGGCTACAAGCCCGGCGTGCCCGACCGCAAGGTATCGGTATACCACAAGGGGGCCCTGGCGGCGCTGCTGCTCGACCTCACGCTGCGGCAGCTCTCGGGCCACGCGCGCAGCCTCGACGATGTGATGCGGCGGCTGTACTCCGAATTCGGCCAGACCGGTATCGGCTACACCGAAGCCGACTACATCCGCTTGGTGGAGGAGGTGGCCGGCCGGAAAATGGGGGCCTACTTTGACAAGTTCATCTACGGGCTGGAGCCGCTGGCCCCGCCCCTCGACAAGGTGCTGCACACCGTGGGCTGTCAACTGCTGGTGGCAGAAAACGGGTCGGCTTCGGAAGGGCGCTTCGGTTTCCGCACCGTGGTGACCCGCAACGAGCGTACGGAGGTCAGCGGCATCTGGCCCGGCTCGCCGGCGGCGGCCGCCCTCACCGTGGACGACGAGGTGGTGGCCGTGAACGGCCGCCGCGTAGACCTGAACCTGCAAACCCTGCTCAGCACGGGGGGCCCCAGCTACGAAATCAGCGTGTTTCGCCAGCACCGGCTGGTAACCGTGACGCTGACGGCAACGAAAGGAACCAGCTACGGGCCCCGGTACTCTGTGGCCAAGCTGTCCGAGGCCGATGCGGCCCAGCGCGAAGGCTTTGCGAAGTGGCTGGGCTGGGAGTTTTAGCCCGCCGTATTCGCCCTAAAAACAAAAGGCCCAGCCGGACGAATCTGGCGGGGCCTTTTACTATTTATCACAGCACCAGCTACTAGTGATCCTTGCTGTTATCGGCGCCCTTTTTCATTGGGCCTTTGTTCACCGACATGGGCTTGTTGTTTTGGGGGTTACTGCGGATTTTTTGTACGCCGTGGCCGACGCTATTACCATCGGTGGTGTTGCCGTGGGCCGACACGTCGGTAGCGTTGGGGCTTTGCATTTGCGTGCTCTTTTTCTTGGTATTAGCTACGGGGTTGACGGACGTTTTGGCGTTCGTGAGTTCGATCTGCTTTTTGGATAAGGACATGGCGACGGGGATTTGCGGTGGGAGGATATGAGGTGTACCCATCTCACCGCAAAAGGGTTGCGCCGCCGGGGCCCTAACCGGCCGGTACCAGCGCCGGCTCTACCCGCACGAGCTCGGTAAATTGAGCTTCGCGGGCCTCAATTTCTTCGGCCGAGAGGTTTAGTAGGCGTTCGGTGCCGAATTTCTCGACGCAGAACGAGGCCATGGCCGAACCGTGGATGACGGCGCGCTTCATGTTTTCGAAGCTGATGTCGTCGGTGGCGGCCAAGTGGCCGATGAAGCCACCCGCAAACGTGTCGCCGGCGCCGGTCGGGTCGAATACTTCTTCCAACGGCAGGGCCGGGGCGTAGAACATCTTGTTCTTGTGAAACAGCAGGGCCCCGTGCTCGCCCTTCTTGATGATGAGGCACTTGGGGCCCATGGCCTGGATTTTCTTGGCCGCCTTCACCAGCGAATACTCGCCCGACAGCTGGCGCGCCTCCTCGTCGTTGATGCTGAGCACGTCGACCATTTCGATGGTGGCCAGCAGCTCTTCCAGGGCCACGTCCATCCAGAAATTCATCGTGTCCATCACAATCAGCTTGGGCCGGTTTACCAGGCGCTGGATGACGAGGCGCTGCACGGCGGGCGTCAGGTTGCCCAGCATCAGGTACTTGCAGTCCTGGTAGCCGTCGGGAATGGCGGGGTCGAAATCGGCTAACACGTTCAGCTCGGTGGCCAGGGTTTCGCGCGAGTTGAGGTCCTGCGAATATTTGCCCGACCAGAAAAACGACTTCTCGCCCGCTTTGATTTGCAAGCCATCAGTGTCCACGCCGTGCGTTTCCAACAGCTGAATGTCAGACGAGGCAAAATCGTCGCCCACCACGGCCACAATATTCACGGGCTTCAGCGAGTACGACGCCGAGAGACTGATGTAGGTGGCGGCCCCGCCGACGATTTTATCGGTTTTGCCGAACGGGGTTTCGAGGGCATCGAAGGCAACGGTACCGATGACGAGTAGGCTCATTAGAAAGCGTTTAAAGGAGGTGGAACGATCGGGGAAGGTTAGGCGGCGACGGCCCCCCGGACAAGCGGCCGGGGGGCCCGCTGGGCTTAAGACACGGCAATAAATAAAAAAGTCCCCGGAATGACTCCCGGGGACTTTCAAATGAGGGTAAATAATGGGGCTCGAACCCACGACCTCCGGAATCACAATCCGGCGCTCTAACCAGCTGAGCTATATCTACCGTGTGGTTTTTGGTGCTGCAAAGATAGGAAAGGATGCGGTAGCGGGCAAAAAAACTTCGGGAGCGGCCCAAATACCCGACCTTTGCGGGATGGAACCCACTGCTGCCCCGTCGTTCAACGATTTCAAACTCAACAAACAATTGCTTACGGCCGTGGCCGAAGCCGGCTTCACCGAGCCCACGCCGGTGCAGGCCCAAACCATTCCGCTGCTGCTGGCCGGGCACGATTTGCTCGGCATTGCCCAGACCGGCACGGGCAAAACGGCCGCCTTCGGCCTGCCCCTGCTGATGAAGGTGAAGTACGCCCAGGGCATCAACCCGCGGGCCCTGGTGCTGGCCCCCACCCGCGAGCTGGCCATGCAAATTGAAACCCACCTCAAGGCGCTGGCCACCCAAACCGACCTGCGCATTTTCGCCATTTACGGCGGCCTGGGTCCCAAAACGCAGATTGAAACCATCGCCCAGGGCGTGGACATCCTGATTGCCACACCGGGCCGGCTGATGGAAATTTACCTGAAGGGGGCCCTGCTGCTGAAGGACTTGAAGACGCTGGTGCTCGACGAGGCCGACAAGATGATGGACATGGGCTTCATGCCCCAGATCCGGCGTATTCTGGAAATCATCCCGCGCAAGCGCCAGAACATCCTATTTTCGGCCACCATGCCCGAGCGGGTAACATTACTGAGCGAGGAGTTCCTGGAATTCCCGGTACGGGTGGAGGTGACGCCGCCGGCCCAAACGGCTTCGACCGTGACGCAGACGCTGTACGAAGCCCCCAACCTGCTCACCAAAATTAACCTGCTGCACTTCCTGCTGCACCGCGACCAGGAAATCATGACGCGCGTGCTGCTCTTCACCCGCACCAAGGAGCACGCCGACCAGGTGGCGCACTTCCTGGAGCGCAAGGCCCCCGCGGGCGAGGTGCGCGTAATCCACGGCAACAAGGGCCAGAACGCGCGCATCAACAACATGGACGCGTTTCGGGCCGGGGAGGTACGCTACCTAGTGGCCACCGACGTGGCGGCCCGCGGCATCGACGTGCCCCAGGTGAGCCACGTCATCAACTTCGATGTGCCCATCATCCACGACGACTACGTGCACCGCATCGGGCGCACGGGCCGGGCCCTGCACACGGGCGCGGCCATCACCTTCGCCAACGAGGCCGAGATGGTGCACATCGCCGAGATTGAACAGCTCATCAACCAGACCATCGAGCTGCTGCCACTGCCCGAAGAAGTGAAGGTGGAGGAAACTCCGTTTGAGGAGCAGCAAACCATGAGCCGCGAGCTGGACGACCGCCGCAAGCTGCTCGACCCCGAGTTTAAGGGGGCCTTTCACGAGCGTAAGGAGTGGATCAAGCCCGGCGAAACCATCGACAAGCGCACGGGCAAGGTGTTCCAGGCAGGCAAGAAGAAAAGCTCCAAAGGCGCCAAGGCCAACCCGGGCAAAAAGGGTGCTTCGGCCCCCGGCGTCAAGGCCCTGAAGCGGCGCGGGCGGTAAGAGCTTTGGTGTTTGATGCTCCAAGCAAAAAGAACGTCATGCTGAACGCAGTGAAGCATCTCTACCACGCAAGCATATAATTACTGTTGCGGTAGAGATGCTTCACTGCGTTCAGCGTGACGTTCTTTTTACCTGAGAAACGGGTGCCTGGGACCAATCAATGGTGGATCAAATGCCCGAACCGCACGCTGGCCAGCGTAAGTACGCCGCCCCAAAACACAGCGCTCCAGAGCATGTGCAGCAGGATGCGGCCGCGCGGCACGCCCAGCAGCGTGGCGATGACCGTGCCCCCGATGGGCGAGAGCAGCACCGGCGTGAGGAACGCAATGCCGCCCATGCCAAACCGCCGAAACACCTTAATAATGTTGCGCGAGCGCGACGAAAATATGGGTACCCGCCGCAACCGTCGCTGCTGCTGGCGGTGGCGCACCCACACCCGGCCCACGCCCGAAATGATGAACACTGTGGTCATCATACCCGCCACGGTGAGCAGTAGTGTGAGGCCAAACGGCAAGCCCATCGACACCCCCGCCAGGGGGCCGCCCAAAAACTTCACCATGCTCAGCAGGAACACGGAAGCGTATTTGAAGGCGTGGGGGAGCACGGCAGGGGGTTAGGGTAGACGACGGGCGAGGGGCAAAAATCCCGCCAGCGGTAAAGGTACCCCGCCGGCAGGCCAAGGCCCCGGCGCTAGATTTTGCTGCCGAAAGCCAGGTCGCCAGCGTCGCCCAGGCCCGGGATGATGTAGGCCTGGTCGTTGAGGTGCTCGTCGATGGCGGCCACCCAAAGGTGCGCTTCCGGGATTTCGCGGGCCACATGGGCCAGGCCCTCGGGCGAGGCAATGACGGCCGCGATGTGCACCTGCCGCGGCATGCCGAAGCGCAACATGGCCCGGTAAGTTTGCACCAGGCTTTTGCCGGTGGCCAGCATGGGGTCGGCCAGAATCAGCACCCGCTCGTCGAGGCTCGGGGCCGAGAGGTAGTCCACCTGCACCGTCACCTGGGCCGTGCCTTCGATGCGGTAGGCGGCCACGAACGCGCTGGGGCTCTGGTCGAAGTAGTTCAGGAAGCCCTGGTGGAAGGGCAGGCCGGCCCGCAGCACGGTGGCCAGCACCGGGAAGTCGTGGAGCAGCTTGCCGGTGGTTTCGGACAGGGGCGTCTGGATGGTTTTGTCGGTGTAGCTGAGGTGGGCGCTGATGCGGTAGGCGATGATTTCGCCCAGCCGCTGCAAGTTGCGGCGGAAGCGCAGGCTGTCCTTCTGCACCTCACGGTCGCGCAGCTCGGCCAGGAAGTGGTTGGCGATGCTGGGCTCGGCGCACACCTCGTGCACGCGGGGATTGGCTTTGGCGGCGTGGGCGATTTCGGAAGCGGGAACGGACGGAATATCGGCCATGCGGCGGGAATTTTGAATAGAAAAGAACCGGCCGGCCAAACGCCAACCGCGTCCCGAAGTTGGCACAAAAACCCCCAACGCCCAAAGGTACCTGCCCCGCGGGGGCCCCAAGCAGGTCCCCTACGCTGCCAACGGCCGCTTGCGTAGGTTTGTTAATTGATGGGTGCGGCGCGCAATGCCCCTGGCTTTACCGAGTTGCTTATTTGATATGAAACAGATCCTTTTACTCCTCGCTACCTACGCATTACCGGCCGGCTTCGCAGCGGCCCAAACGCCTGCCACCCCAGCCCCCGCCACGCCCACCATCCCAGCGCGAGGCAACGAAACCTCGAACTGGTACATCTTTAACGATACGCTGAAGCCCGCGGCCAGAACGCCCCTACCGCTCCCGGCGGCAGCCCCGGTAGCCGCCCCGGTAGCCACGCCAATGGCAATGCCAGCGGCGGCCCCGGTAGCAACGCCGCAGCCCGACAGGGCCGCGGCGGACGTGGAGGCTCCGGCTAGCCCCGCGCCGTTCTCCACCCAGGGGGCCCTCTACGTGCCGCTCGATGCGGACACGTACCGGCTCATCGACCGCTACGCCATCAAGTACGGACCCGACTCGCTGAACGACCCGCACACCAGTGCCCGGCCCTACACCCGCGCTGGCGTGGCCCGCCTGGGCGAGCGGCTCCTCTCGCCCGACAGCACCGGGGTGGGCCCCGGCACGCTCTCGCGGGCCGACCGCTTCAACGCGCAGTACTTATTGAAAGACAACTGGATGTACTCGGTACCGGGCAACAGCCTGAACGAAAGCAAGCAACCCATCCTCACGTATTTCTACCGCGACCAGACCGACTTTTACCACGTTCAAACCAAGGATTTTACTTTTCGGCTGAACCCGGTGCTATTGCTGCAAGGCGGCAAAGACAGCGGCAACGGCAGTATCGACGGCCTGCGCTACGTGAACACGCGGGGCGTCTCCTTTGAAGGCACCGTGGACCAGCGGCTGGGCTTCTACGGCTTTTTGACCGATAACCAGGAGGCCGTGCCGGGCTGGGTGCAGCAGCGTATCCAGCGCGACAACCTGACCGGCGGGCCCGTGGCCCCGCACGAGGGCTACACTAAGTACTTTAAAGTGCAAAATGGCAGCGCCTACGACTTCTTCACGGCGCGGGGCGGCGTAACCTACGCGGCCACCAAGCACATCAACATCCAGTTTGCGCACGACCGCAACTTCATCGGCAACGGCTACCGCTCGCTGATTTTATCGGACTACAGTGCGCCGTATTTCTTCCTAAAATTCAATACCCGCGTCTGGAAATTCAACTACCAGAACATTTTCGCCGAGCTTACGGCCCAGCGCGAAAACGCCGACCAAGTGTATCCCAAGAAATACCTGGCGCTGCACCACCTGAGCTTCGACGTGACCAAGAATTTCAATATCGGCGTGTTTGAATCGGAAGTATCGGGCGGGCCGGGCCGCGGGCTGGAAATTCAATACTTGAACCCAGTTATTTTCTACCGCGCTATTGAGCAAAACGTGGGTTCGGCCGACAATGCCTTACTGGGCCTTGATTTTAAGTGGAACATTCGGCACCGCGCCCAGCTTTATGGCCAGTTGGTGCTGGACGAGTTTAAGTTGAACGAGATTTTAGCCGGCAACGGCTGGTGGGCCAACAAGCAGGCCGTGCAGGTCGGCGGCAAGCTGCTCGACGTGGGCGGCGTGCAAAACCTTGATTTGCAAGTGGAAGTCAACTTCATCCGCCCCTACACTTATCAGCACGAAACCATTTATACCAACTACCAAAACTACCAGCAGCCGCTGGCCCATCCCATGGGGGCCAACCTGACGGAACTGCTGGCGGTACTCAGCTACCAACCCTTGCCCCGCCTGCACCTGGTAGCCAAGGGCTTTTATACGATGCAGGGCCTTGATGCACTGCCTACTACCGCTACTGCCTATAGCAACAACGGGGGCAACGTACTGCTCTCGTACAACCAGCGAGCTCCTTCCACTACCCCCGGCACCGACGTCGACCACGGCTACCGCGTAGGCAACGGCGACAAAAGCCACCTGTTCCACGCCGACTTTACGGCCACCTACCAGCCGCGCCTCAACCTGTTCCTAGACGCCACCCTCATCACCCGGCACCAAACCCTAAACCAGCCCACCTATTATGGTGCCATGAGCGGCAACGAAACCTACGCCTCGGTGGCTGTGCGCTGGAACATCGCCAAGCGCCTGAATGAATTTTAATCACTGATTAAACTGATTAACCGTGATTTCGCAGATTCAAAGAAAAAGGCGGCAAGTAATTAACGGCTTTTACCAATCATTAAGTACCCGTCGGTAAATAGCTTATATTAAAACAGCCGGCCATGCTGAGTTTGTTGAAGCATATACGCTGCGTAACTAACTTTAAATATTGTAGTTAACCCCGAATAAGAGATGCTTCGACTACGCTCAGCATGACGCTCTTTACATCAAACTAATTAGCAACGGGTACTTACCGGCTAGGAATAATTGCGATAACACACGTGAAATTAGGAATCAGCGAAATCACGGTTAATCTGCATAATCTGTGATTTATGAAGACGTACCTCCGCATCCTGCAATACGCCCGGCCTTGGCTTGCATTTTTACCCCAATACCTGTTGTACACGGTGCTGACCATCTTTTTCAGCATCGGTAACTTCACGCTGATCATTCCGTTGCTCAGCGTTTTGTTCGATAAAACGGACAAGATGCCCGCGCAGGCCCCGGCCCACCTGCCCGTCTTCAAGCCCACCATCGATTGGGTGACGCAGACCTTCAATTATTTCTTTGCCGATGTATTGGCGGCGTATGGCAAGATGGGGGCCCTGGCCTTTGTGTGCGGGATAGTAGTGGCCTCGGTGCTACTGAGCAACGTGTTTCGCTACCTTAGCCTGCGGCTTTTAGCCAAGGTGCGGGCCCGCGTTATTCTCAACCTGCGGCGCGACTTGTACTACCGCGTGGTGGGGCTGCAACTGAGCTTTTTTTCGAGTGAGCGCAAAGGGGATTTGATGTCGCGCTTCACGGCCGATGTGCAGGAAGTAGAAACTTCGGTAGTGAATACCATGACGGCGGTTATCAAAGAGCCCCTCACCATCGTGGCGTATTTTCTGGTGCTGTTTCACATTTCGGCCCCACTCACCTTGTTCACGCTGGTGCTCCTGCCCGTATCGGGCGGCATCATTGCCAGCATCGCCAAGCGGCTGCGGCGGCAGGCCGAAATCAGCCAGAGCACGCTGGGCTCCATGATGTCGGTGATTGACGAGACGCTGGGCGGCATCCGGGTTATCAAAGCGTTCAATGCCCAGGGCTACATCAAAGACAAGTTTGATGAGCAAAACAACCGTTATGCCAGCACCTCGCGGCGCATTGACAACACCCGCGACCTAGCCTCGCCGTTCTCTGAATTCGCCGGCGTGTCGGTGGTGGCGGGGCTGCTGTACTTCGGCGGCTCGCTCATTTTGGGCGGCAACACCACGCTAACCGGTGAGGTGTTCATCGGCTACGTCATCCTATTTTCGCAGGTGCTCACGCCAGCCAAGGCGCTGTCGGGCTCATTTGGCAACATCCAGCGCG
The DNA here is from genome assembly GCF_003149515.1 of Hymenobacter nivis. Taxonomy (NCBI): domain Bacteria; kingdom Pseudomonadati; phylum Bacteroidota; class Cytophagia; order Cytophagales; family Hymenobacteraceae; genus Hymenobacter; species Hymenobacter nivis. The sequence goes on along the minus strand of NZ_CP029145.1, from coordinate 4,188,218 downwards.
GGCTGGTGGCCGGCGAGCGGGTACTGCGCATCATCGATACCGAGCCGACGGTGCGCGACCGGCCGGGGGCCCTGGTGCTCCCGCCCTTCGCGCACGAAATTGAGCTGCGCGACGTGCAGTTCAGCTACGGCGACACGCCGGTGCTCTACGACCTGAACCTGACTATTAAGAAAGGCCAGATGGTGGCCCTGGTGGGCCCCAGCGGCGGCGGTAAGAGCACGGTGGCCGACCTGCTGCCGCGCTTCTACGACGCCAGCGGCGGCCAGATTTTCATCGACGGGCACGACGTACGCGCCTGCACCATCCACTCGGTGCGCGACCAGATGGGCATCGTCACGCAGGAAAGCATCTTGTTCAACGACACGATTTTCAACAACATCCGCTTTAACACAGAGGCCACGGAGGCCGAAGTCATCGAAGCCGCCAAAATCGCCAACGCCCACGAGTTCATCGTGGCCAGCCCCGACGGCTACCAAACCATGATTGGCGACCGCGGCGGCCGCCTCTCGGGCGGGCAGCGGCAGCGCCTGAGCATCGCCCGCGCCATTTTGCGTAACCCGCCGATTCTGATTTTGGACGAAGCCACCTCGGCGCTCGATACCGAGAGCGAAAAGCTGGTGCAGGAGGCCCTGCAACGCCTGATGGCAGCGCGCACCTCGCTCGTCATTGCCCACCGCCTGAGCACGGTGCAGCACGCCGACGAAATCATCGTGCTTCAGCACGGCCGCATTGTGGAGCGTGGCACCCACAACGAGCTGCTGCGCCGGCCTGGCGGTGTGTACCAGCGCCTTAGCTCGCTACAAACCAACGCCGCGCTGGTGTAGGGCCCCGGCGGGGCTTATCTTTATTGCCGAACCCTTCACTTAAAAACTTTCTCTCCTCATGATTGCGCTCAAACGTTTCGTTTCGGTAGTGGTGATGGTGTACCTGCTGCTGGCCCTGCTGTTCCTGCTGGTGCCGGCGGTGCGGAATCAAATAGCGGACCTGGGAACGGCGCTGTCGGAAGTGGAGCGAGAGCGGGACTTCTTCCAGATGCTGGCCACCATCGGGGCCAGCATCCTGGCCGTACACCTAGTTGTTGAGAACCTCGACAGCAGCCTGTTGCGCCGCAACGTGGCCAAGCAAGATAGCCGCATCAACGAGTTAAAAGCCAGGCTCTACGACCACCAGCAGACGAGCCAGCCGCTGGGTACCGGGCCCCAGGGCGCGCCCGCCAACCGCTACGGAACCCCCACCGCGCCGCCCGCACCGCAGCACCCAATGTTTCCGCAGCACGATCCCAGCCTGCCCAATACGCCTTCGGCCGAGCGGCCGCAGCTGTAGTTCTTTTTTTCCGCGCCCCACCCTTTTCGCGTGCCCCATCCCACCACTGCCCTCACCGCGGCCATCCACGCCGAACTAACCGAAGCCCGCGCCGTGCTCGACCACTTCCTGGCCGATGAAACCAACCTGGCCCGCATCGCCGATACGGCCGAGCTGATGGCGAAAAGCCTCAAAAACGACGGTAAAATCCTCACCTGCGGCAACGGCGGCAGCCTCTGCGACGCCCAGCACTTCGCCGAAGAGCTGAGCGGCCGCTACCGCGCCGACCGCCGGGCCCTGGCCGCCATCGCCCTCACCGACGCCTCGCACATGACCTGCGTGGGCAATGACTATGGCTTTGAGTTCGTCTTCAGCCGCTTCGTGGAAGCCCTGGGCCGGCCGGGCGACGTGCTGCTGGCCATCAGCACCAGCGGCAATTCGCCCAATGTGCTCCGCGCCGCCGAAGCCGCCCGCGCCCAAGGCATAAAAGTAGTGGCCCTCACCGGCAAGGACGGCGGCGCGCTAGCTAGCATCTGCGACGTGGAAATCAGGGCCCCGCACAGCGGCTACGCCGACCGCATCCAGGAAATCCATATTAAAGTGATTCACATTTTGATTATGCTAATTGAGCAACTGGTGCTTAGCTAATTTCTGCTTAAACAGGTTATCATATTTAGAAAAGGCCGTCGTGCAGAGCGCAGCGAAGCATCTTTACTGCGCTAGTAATCATGATTAGTTACGCGGGAAAGATGCTTCGCTACGCTCTGCATGACGGCCTAATTATCAATTAATCAATCAAATATCTTCTGTTACTAATTATTTTATGCTAACCAAAACCTTCGGCTCGGCCGTGCAGGGAGTCAATGCCTACACCATTATTATTGAAGTAGTAGTATCGGCCGGAACGGGATTCAACGTGGTGGGCTTGCCCGACAACGCAATCAAGGAGAGTCAGCAGCGGATTGAGGCGGCGCTAAAATTCCGCGGCTACCGGATGCCGCGCACCAAAACGGTGGTGAACATGGCCCCGGCCGACATACGCAAGGAGGGCGCAGCCTACGACTTGCCCATTGCGCTGGGCATTTTGCACGCCTCGCAGCAGCTGAACACCGAACGGCTGCACGAGTATGTGATTATGGGCGAGATGTCGCTCGATGGCGAGCTACGGCCCATCAAGGGCGTGCTGCCGATTGCCATTCAGGCCCGCAAGGAAGGCTTTAAGGGCATCATCCTGCCCAAGGAAAACGCCGAAGAAGCGGCCATCGTCAACAACCTTGATGTGCTGGCGGTGGGCAGTATGCAGGAGGCCATCGACTTTTTGGAGGGCCGCGCCGATGTCAAGCCCACGGTGGTGGACACGCGCGACCTGTTTCAGCACGCGGTGAACAAGTACACGGCCGATTTTGCCGACGTACAGGGCCAGGAAAACATCAAGCGGGCCCTGGAAATTGCCGCCGCCGGGGGCCACAACGTGATTATGATCGGGCCCCCAGGCGCGGGCAAAACCATGTTGGCCAAGCGCCTGCCCAGCATTTTACCCCCGCTAAGCATGCAGGAGGCCCTGGAAACCACTAAAATCCACTCGGTGGCCGGCAAGCTGGCCGGCGGCGGACTACTGAGCACGCGGCCGTTCAGGGCCCCACACCACACAATTTCGGACGTGGCATTGGTAGGCGGCGGCAGCAACCCGCAGCCGGGCGAAATCTCGCTAGCCCACAACGGCGTGCTGTTCCTCGACGAGCTGCCCGAGTTTAAGCGCTCAGTGCTGGAGGTGATGCGCCAGCCGCTGGAAGAGCGCCGCGTGACCATCGCCCGCGCTAAAATCAGCATCGAGTTTCCGGCCAACTTCATGCTCATCGCCAGCATGAACCCGTGCCCGTGCGGCTACTACAACCACCCCGAAAAGGAGTGCGTATGCGGCCCCGGCGTGGTGCAGAAGTACCTCAACAAAGTCTCGGGGCCCCTGCTCGACCGCATCGACCTGCACGTGGAAGTGACGCCCGTGACCTTCGACCAGATGACGGAAACCCGCAAGGCCGAAACCAGCGCCGAAATTCAGCCCCGCGTGGACAGGGCCCGGCAGGTGCAGGAAGCCCGCTTTAAAGAGTTTCCCGACGTGCACTCCAACGCCATGATGCCGCCCCAGATGGTGAAGGACATCTGCGAAATCAGCCCCGCCGGCCGCATGCTGCTGAAAACGGCCATGGAGCGCCTCGGCCTGAGCGCCCGCGCCTACGACCGCATCCTGAAGGTAGCACGCACCATTGCCGACCTTGCCGGCACCGAAGAAATCCAGATCCAGCACTTAGCCGAAGCCATCCAGTACCGCAGCCTCGACCGCGAAGGTTGGGCCGGATAAGACCCTATATATGTATAAATCCGTCGTTAAGCCCCTGCTTTTCAAACTCGACGCCGAGCGCGCCCACCACTTCGTGTTCGATAATTTGCGCCGGGCTGCCCATGTGCCGGGCGTCAGGGCCCTGTTGCGCGGACTGTACGACTACCAGCATCCGAGCCTGGAACGCACGGTATTCGGCCTGAAATTCGCGAACCCCGTAGGCCTGGCGGCGGGATTCGACAAGAACGCGGCCCTTACCGACGAGCTAGCCACTTTGGGCTTCAGCTTCGTGGAAATTGGGACGGTAACGCCCCGGCCGCAGTCCGGCAACCCGCAGCCGCGCCTATTCCGGCTGCCGCAGGACGAGGCCCTGATCAACCGCATGGGCTTCAACAACGACGGGGCCCCAGCCGTGGCGGCGCAGCTGGCGCGGCGGCGCAACCACCAGCTCATCATCGGCGGCAACATTGGCAAGAACAAGGACACGCCCAACGCCGAAGCGGCGGCCGATTACTTGGCCGCTTACGACGCCCTAGCCGAAGTGGTGGATTACTTCGTGGTGAACGTGAGCTCGCCCAACACGCCGGGCCTGCGCGAGTTGCAGGAAAAGAAGCCGCTGATTGACCTGCTCCAGCAGGTGCAGGCCCGCAACCTGGCCCGCCCCGTACCGCGCCCGCTGCTTCTCAAAATAGCCCCCGACCTCACCGACGCCCAGCTCGACGACATCATCGAAATCGCCGAGGAAACCCACCTGAGTGGCCTCGTGGCCACCAACACCACCATCGGCCGCGGCGGCCTGCGCACCGACGCCGGCCACGTGGCGGGCCTGGGTGCGGGGGGCCTCAGCGGCAGGCCACTGCGCGAGCGGGCCACGGAAGTGATTCGCTACCTGCACCGGCGTAGCGCGGGCGGCTTGCCCATCATCGGAGCGGGCGGCATCCATTCGGCAGCCGACGCGCAGGAAAAGCTGGCGGCCGGCGCCTCGCTGGTGCAGCTCTATACTGGCTTTATTTATGAAGGGCCGGGGCTGGTGAAGCAGATAAACCGAAGCCTGGTGCGGTAGCCGCCCGCCCGGCCCGCACCCGGCGCTGCCACCACCAAATGACGGACACCCCCAGCACCGTGGGCCACAAAAAATTGTACGGGAACGGGATAAAGCGCAGGCTAGTAACCGAAAACGCCGACACCGCCGCGATGTACGCCGCCATAAAGCCCGAAATGTGGTTCAGCAGCCACTGGGTTTTGGCCCAGTGGCCGGCGTTGGCATAGCCGCGCAGCTGCCGCCCCGCCGTTAGGGCCCCCAGGGCCCCAAACACGCCCACGGGCACATTGCCCGCCGCGAAGGCGTAGGCTACCGTGCCCGCGAACACCACCAGGCCAGTGCCCGCCACGGCCCAATCGAAGGCCGCCACGCGGGCATTCCAGGCCAGCGGCTTCAGAAAAATGGAACGGTAGCCAAACCCGGCCATGTACAGGCTGAACACCGCCGTGAGCAGCAAAAATAAGCTGTGGATGTGCTGTGCCCCGGCAATGGCCGTGGTGCCGGCCACCGCCATTGCCCAAAAAAATACGCGGCCCCAGAGCCGGTGGGCCGCTCCGCCCTTGCGGACTGCCAGGGCCACCGGAGCCACAAAAAACCCGATGACGCCGGCCGTAATGTGCAGGTAGCGGTTATATTGAAAGAAGGTTTCCATGGTTGGGCGCGGCCAGTAGTGCAGCCACGGCCGAAAGATGGAAAAGACTTCGCCACTGGACCAGCTTTTTTTACCGAACCGTTTCAAAACCAGCCCCAACCCCAGCGGTGGGGCCCTGAAGCGTTTGGGCCCCGGCGTACGGTCAGAGCCCGGGGCCCCGGCACGCGCCGGGCTAGGGCGTACAGTTCCAAACTAATAAATCACCACAGTTTGAATTGAACCACTGGCTAAGTGCCGTGCAGCCCTAATGCTTTCAGCACCACGCCATCAGGAGGAATAAGCACGGAAATAAATTGCGTGAATTAATTCTGAATTATTAAAAGAGGAAGTTTTTTACAAAAAAACCGCAACCCTGCTAATCCCAGGCCCGATATAAGGCACGTTCAGATTGGCAATTTGCCGTTGTGAGTAATTGTTAATTATACCTTTTTTACATTCTTTCAATTATGAAGAAAGTAATCCTTCCCCTCGCCCTCCTTGCCGGCATCGTTGGCACCGCAAACGCCCAGACCGGCATTAAATACGGTGTGAAAGGCGGCTATAACCTGGCTACTTTCTCCGGTTCCGATTCGCAGGGCAGCCAGTACAAGTCGGGCTTTACGGCCGGTCTTTACGCCAACTTTGGCATTGCCGACAACTTTTCGGTGCAGCCAGAAGTGCTGTTCTCGCAGAAGGGTGCCTCGATTGACAACTTCCAGAACCTGCCTACTACCCGCTTTAAAACCACGCTGAGCTACATCGACGTGCCCGTGCTGCTGCGCGTGAACGCCGGCCAGGATGGCAAAGGGCTTTTCTTTGAACTGGGCCCCCAGGCTAGCTTTTTGGTGCGCAACCGCGACTTCACGCAGACCGGCAACGCCAGCACCCAGAGCACGGACAACACCAACAGCGCCGACATGAACAAGACGGTGCTTGCCTATGTAGGCGGCATCGGCTACCAGATCACCAGCGGCCTGAGCCTTGGCCTGCGCTACACCGGCGACTTTACGCAAGTGTACAAGCAAGGTATTTCAGCTAACTACGCTGGCCAAGCTTACGCCGGTGGCAACGGCAACAACCCTAGCGTGCACAACTCGGTATTCCAATTCCAAGTAGGCTACGCCTTCGGCGGAAAATAAGTATTCGATAAGACAAAATAAAAACCCGGCCTTTTGTAAAGGCCGGGTTTTTATTTTGCATACAATAGTAGACCTAATTATTTATTATCCAGAAAATATAAAAATATTTTATTGAATAATAAAATATTGATCCATTCTATACGTTACAAAACATCTTGTTCTATAAAAAAATAAGCTCCGCGTTACTGATCAAAGAGATAACACCGTATTTTTGCGGCTTGCTATTTCCACCAAATTAATTTCATGAGAAAATCAATTATTACTATTGCGTTGCTAATGAGCATGGGCAGCGCGGCCCAAGCGCAGTACCGTGGCCGCGGCGGCAACGTATCGCTGGGCCTTAAGGCTGGTGCGTCGCTTACCGATTTTGTGGGAGCCGACGCCAAGAATATCTTCAATAATCGCTTTGGCTTCCACGCCGGCATCTTCGCTAATATTGGCCTCACGCGGCTAGTTGCCTTTCAACCCGAAGTGCTGTACTCGCAGAAGGGTGCCAAGACCAACGCGGTGGACGTCAACTACCGCCTGCACTACATTGATGTGCCGCTGGCCTTCCACATCAACACCGACGGGTTCTTTTTCGAAGCAGGGCCCCAAGTTGGTTTCCTAGTGGCCGCGAAGTACCAGTCCGGCAGCGCGTCAACCGACGTTACACCTAGTTACAAGAGCGTTGATTTTGGCTATTTGGCAGGCCTGGGCTACCAGCTCAAGCACGGCCTAGGCCTGGGCCTGCGCTACAACGGCGAATTCACCAATTTCCCCACTTCCTATCCGATGGGCAATACGACGGTGCAGTCCCGGGCGCGCAACAGCGCATTCCAGCTCTACGCAACGTACTCGTTTAACTAGCCGCCAGGCTGTTTAGGGCCCCAAAAAGGCCCGGCTTCCTGACGGAGGCCGGGCCTTTTTAGGGCCTTAAACGAGGGCCCTGCTGGCGCTTGCCCGGGGCCCTACCGCGTTTCCGCGGCGGCGTAGTTGCGGTAGAAGTGCGGGATGGTTTCGATGCCTTTCAGGAAGTTGAAGACGCCGAAGTGCTCGTTGGGCGAGTGGATGGCGTCGGAATCGAGGCCGAAGCCGAGCAGCACCGAATCGATGCCTAGCTCGGACTTGAACATGGCCACGATGGGGATGGAGCCGCCCCCGCGCGTGGGCACCGGGGCCTTGCCGAAGGTAGTTTCCATGGCGGCGGCGGCGGCGCGGTAAGCGGCCGAATCGGTGGGCGTTACGACGGGCTCGCCGCCGTGGTGGGGCCGCACCTGCACCGTAACGCCGGCCGGGGCAATGCTGGCAAAGTGCTGCTGAAACAGGGCCGTAATCTCGTCGCTAGTTTGGTTTGGTACGAGGCGCATCGAGATTTTGGCGAAGGCTTTCGAGGCGATGACCGTTTTGGCACCCTCGCCAGTGTAGCCGCCCCAAATGCCGTTCACGTCGAGTGTGGGCCGGATGCTGGTGCGCTCGGGCGTGCTGTAGCCGGCCTCGCCATAGGCTGCGGGCAGGCCGATGCTGGCCTCAAAATCAGCTTCGTTGAAGGGCGCCTTAGCCAACTCAGCGCGGGCCGCGGGCGTCAGCTCCTCCACGTTGGCGTAGAAGCCGGGGATATTGATGTGGCCGTTTTCGTCGTGCAGGCTGGCAATCATGGCGCACAGCGCGTTGATGGGGTTTTGCACGGCCCCGCCGTAGAGGCCCGAGTGCAGGTCGCGGTTGGGGCCCGTCACCTCCACCTCGTGGTAGCTGAGGCCCCGCAGGCCCACCTCGATGCTGGGCACGTCGTTGGCCAGCATGCCGGTGTCGGACAGCAAAATGACGTCGGCTTGCAGCTTTTCCTTGTTGGCTTGCACGAAGAGGGCCAGGTTGTTGGACCCAATTTCCTCCTCGCCCTCGATCATGAACTTGATGTTGCACGGCACGCCGCCCTGGCCGTCGCGCATCATCATTTCGAAGGCCTTGACGTGCATGTAGGCCTGGCCCTTGTCGTCACAGGCCCCCCGGGCGTAAATCTTGCCGTCCTTGATAACCGGCTCAAACGGCGGCGATTGCCACAGCTCGTAGGGGTCGGCGGGCTGCACATCGTAGTGGCCGTACACGAGCACCGTGGGCAGGGCAGGGTCGGTGAGGTAGTCGCCGTACACGATGGGGTTGCCGGCGGTTTCGTACAGGGCCACGTTTTGCACGCCGGCTTCTTCGAGGCGGGCCTTGAGAAAATCGGCGGCCCGCAGCACATCGCCGTGGAACTTGGGGTCGGCCGATACGCTGGGGATGCGCAGCCAGTCAAGCAGCTCGTCGAGGAAGCGCTGCTGGTTATCGGCAAGATAAGAAACGGCCATAGGATGGGCGGTAATGGTGGGAAATCAGCAAAAGTTGGGCAAAAGTAATTGCGCCAGCGGGCTTCAAATGAAACAGCCTTATTCCTGAATTAGAAGAAAAGCAGCACGTCATGCAGAGCATTCTGCGCATCAAGCAGCGACGAATCATCATTCCGGCGCCAGTATTCAGGATTAGTTGCGCGGAAGAGATGCTACGCTCTGCATGAAGTTCTTTTTTGTGCAATTTTTATTCAACAACAACTCCAGTGCCTAAAGGACACCGACCCGGGCCAGGCGTTGCGCGTACTCACGCCGGGTGAGACGGTATTGGGCCAGGGTGTGGTACTGGCCATCGCGCTTTACGTGCTCCACCAGCTCGCCCTCTTTCACCATGCCGTTTTTCAGCATCACAGCCCCCGAGCCCGGGTTTTGGGTGGTGTGGTTGGCCAGGATTTTATTGAGCAGCAAGTCGTCAAAGCCGTAGCGCAACACAGTGGCCAGGGCCTCGGTCATCAGGCCCTGGTTCCAGTAGGGCACGCCCAGCCAGTAGCCCACCTCGGCGCGGTCGAAGCGCGGCTCGGTTTTGAGGCCAATGCCCCCGATGAATTCGCCGGTGGCCCGCAGCTCGATGGCAAACGTGATGCCCGCGCCTACTGCGTGCGCTTCCCGGCTAGTTTTCAGCCAGTTCTGGGCATAGTCGGGGCGGTAGGGGTGCGGCATGTTGAGGGTGTTGCGGGCCACGGCCTCGTCGCTGGCCAGGGCCACGATGCGCGGGACGTCGGCATCGGCCAGTTCGCGCAACACCAGGCGTGGAGTTTCGAGGCGGGGAAAGGGGGACATTGGGGGAGTGGGAAATAAGGAACGGGGAGCAAGGGCGAAGCAGCTTGGCGGCGTCTTCCTGCCTCTGGGAAGACGCTACCGGGCCCAGGGCATGGGCACCCGGCTCTCGGTGCCGGCGCGCAGCCGCCCGATGTTGGCGCGGTGGGTGTACACGAGCAGGATGGCGATGGCAAAGCCCACTCCTAGCATAAACGACTGGTCAGGCTTGAAAGGCTTCATGGGCAGCAGCTGGAGCAGCGCAAAGGCCAGGCCGGCCGTCATGCTGGCCAGCGACACGTAGCGGAACAGTGCCAGCATGGCCAGAAACACCAGGATGCACACGCCCACCGTAGCCGGCGCAATGGCCAGCATCATGCCCACGATGGTGGCCACGCCCTTACCACCCCGGAACTGAGCCCACACCGGGTAGATGTGCCCCACCACGGCCAGGGCCCCGGCACCCAGCTGCGCATACAGCAGGGGCCCCGAGCCAGCTGGGGCCACCGCCAGCCACGCGGGCAAGGCAGTGGCCACGTAGCCTTTCAGCACGTCGATGGCCATTACGGCCGAACCGGCTTTTTTGCCCAGTACCCGGAAGGTGTTGGTGGCCCCGGCGTTGCCGGAGCCGTGCTGGCGGATGTCGGCCAGGCCAAAAAAGCGGCGGCCCACCCACAGCGCCGTAGGGATGGAGCCGAGCAGGTACGCCGCCAGCAGTGCCAGCAGCAGCAAAGGAATGTTCATAGCCGGGCAAAGGTACGCCGGGCCCCCGACCGCCCCCGGGGCCCCAAAAAAGGCCCTGCTGCACTGCAGCAGGGCCTTTCTCGGCGGGCTTACGAATCACCGAAGGGGTCTTCAGTAGCGCCCTTCTTCTTCTTCTTTTTCTTCGGGGCCTCGTCCACCGGGGCCTCGGCGGGGGCCGCGTCGGCAGCGGCGGCAGCGGCTTGCTCCTTCTCCCGGTCCTTCTTCTTTTTCTTCGACTCCTTGGTGGGCTCCTCAGCAGCAGGCGCAGCCGCCGCCGCCTGGGCAGCCACGCCTTCTTTCGGCGCTGGCGCGGCGGCCCCCACGGCCTTGCGCACGGAATCCACTGCCGTAGCGGCGGGGGCCCCAGGAACCGCCGCGGGGGTAATGGCGGCTGGTGCCGGGGTGGCAACCGCCGGCGCGGCGGCCGGCACGGCAACCTTCTTCACGGGGGCCCCAGCCGCGGGCGTGGCGGCCGTGCCCGTGGTTTCGGCGTCGCCAAAGGCATCGTCGCCCTTAGCTTTCTTCTTCTTCCGGGGGGCCGCCTCCACGGGCGCGGCGGCTTCGGTGGCGGCGGCTTCCTGGTCTTTCTTCTTCTTGGATGGCTCTTCGACCGGCAGGATACTGGCGTCGGTGATTTCGCCGCTGCTGAAAGGGTCGTTGTCCTTGGCTTTTTTCTTCTTCTTGCCGGTGGGCTCCGGGGCGGGGGCCCCATCGGCCGCCACGGGGGCCCCATCCGCGCCAAAGGCGTCGTCGCCTTTCTTCTTTTTCTTCTTCTTACCGGTGTCCACCATCGGCTCCTCGGCCTTGGGCGGGGCGGCGGCGCGGGCGGCCAGCTTGCCGCTCTGGCCCAGGTAGTCGCGCTGGAAGCGGCTGCGGAAGCCGTCCACGTCGCCGAAGTCGCCCAGGAACACGCCGTAGCTCAGGGCCGTGTTGTAGTCACCCTTCTGGGCCTTCGTGATTTCGTTGTCGTAGTTGTCGCTCTGGCTCTTGGTGAGCAGCAGGTTGTTGGCGTACTTGAAGTAGTACCAGTCCTGCGGGCCGGCTTCGAGGTAAATCTCCACCTCATCGGTCGAGTTACTGCGCTTGATTTCGACGTAGCCGTCCACCAGCGCGTTCAGGCTTTGCTTGCCCACGCCGGCCACCCCGATTTTACCCACCGAGTACCAGGCTTTTTTCTTGGCGTTCCAGCGCAGGTTCACGCGGCTCAGCAGCAGGGTGTGGGCCAGCTTGGGGCTGAGCTTGGCCAGCGCCACGGCCTGGCCTTTGCTGCTCAGGTAGGTTTCCACGCCCTTGCTGCCCACAAATTCGCCCAGCTTGTACAGCTCATTGGGCGAGCCGTCCAGAGCCTCGGGCGAACCCTTGGTCACGGCCACCATTTCAGTACCGAGCACCTCCAGAGCCTTGGCAGGCATCGTAATGTCGAGGCCCAACAGGGCGTCCACGCGGTAGGCGGCGCTGTCGGGGTTGGCCACGCCCACGCCGCTGCCCACCATGCGGTACTCTTTGCTCGACTTAATGAACGTGAGGGGGCCCCGAAAGCCCACCTGGCCCGTCGAGTCCTTGTAGGTCATCACGGCGCCATCGTAGCGGTTGGCGTCCGTCAGGTCGTTGCGCGAGATGGTGAACAGGCCCTGCTTGGCGTCGTAGTGCAGCTTGCCGTCCACGGTGAACAGCGGTACGTCCGTATCGTTCGGTATCGCCGATGCGTAGAGCGGGTACACGCTGTTCGACTGGTCGGACAGGAACAGGCCGGTTAACAGGGGCGAGCCGTCCTCGGTTTTAGCGTCGCGCAGCGTCAGCGTAATATTCTTAGGATCAATGCTATCCTTCACCGGGAACCACTGGGCCCGGGCCAGGTCTTTGCCGAATTGCAGCTGCACTTGGCCGTCGAAAATCAGGCCCCGCCGCTGCGAGTTCAGCTTCACATCGCCGCGGTAGCCGATGCGCGGGGCCAGCAGAAACTTGGTGTTCGTCTGTACCGTGGCCACGGCCACCGTGGGCAGGCCCTGGGCGGGGCCCGCCGCGTCGGCTGCCACCGCTTTTTTCCGGAACAGGCCCCCGCTCTTACGCACCGTACCCGCCGCCGCCGAGTCGCTGGCGAAATTGGTGAACTTGAGGGCGAACGAGTCGCGCAACGTTTTAAAGCTGTATAGCGCGTCGCCGGTAAAAGCATTGCGCGACACCACCTTGATGTTACCCTTATAGAGGTGATGGAACTTGGCCAGCGAATCGAGCACCACGCCTGCATTGCGCAAGGTTGTGAGCTGGGCGTTGGCCAGGATGCTCACCCGGCCCGAGTCGGGCACAATCCAGGCGTCGGCGGAGGCGATGTAGGGCACGCCACCGGCCTGCAGGCGGTAGCGGGCCAGGTCGTATACGCCGGTAGCGGCCCGGAACTTCAGCCCGTGCTGGGCCTTGCCGGTGGCGTAGAAGTACGACTTGGTGGAATCGGCCCCCGGGGCCACCCGCAGTTGCACCTGCTTTTTCTTGAAGTCCCAGCGCCCGCCGCTGAGCGTGGTGCGGAACTGCGAGTACGGCAGGTCGATGCTGGCCTTACTGTCGGGCTCGCGCGAGAAATCGGCGTAGCCTTTCTTCAAATCGTACTGGAACGCCACCTCGTTGGCGGTAAGCGCGGGCTTGTTGGCCTCGGCCGATTTCACGCTCAGCGTGGCCTTACGGCCGCTGTAGCCGTCGGTCTTAAAAGTAAAGTCGGGCGACTGGATGAATGACTGGGGCCCGTCGAGGCGGCCGTCGCCGCCAGTACCCTTGGGCGTGAGCAGCGCCCGGCCCCGGAAGCTGTAAGCGTCGTTGGCGTAGAGCTTGATGGGGGCCCCGGTGCGAGGTGTGGTCAGGTACATTGAGTCGGCCTTCACCACCCAGTTCATGAGGTAGCCAGCCGGCAGGGCCATGCGCGGCGAGTTGACGCCGGCCGAGTTGCGGGCCGCAATTTCGCCGGTCTTGCCCTCCGTCACCACCGAGTCGCGGTAGAACGTGAACCGATCCGAGGTGAACGTGCCACTCTGGTACTTCACCGTGCCGTCGGCTTGTAAGCCCCGGCTGTCGAGCTTCACTTTATTGAATACGCGCCCCCTGCCCTTGTAGAGCGGGAAGCCCTCCTTGGGCACGTCGTACACGAAGCCGAGCGAGCCGTCGGGCTGGGGCGTGAGCTTGGTTTTGATATCGGGAATAATGCCACCGCTGCGGAACGTGCCGTCGAAGCCGCTGGCCGTCTGGCCCAGGTTGTTAAGCGAATCGAGGCGGAACGGCGGAATGTCGAAAACCATCGTCGAATCATAGGCGCCCCCGAGCACGTCCTGCTTACCAAAGAACACGCTGGCCCCGGTCTTGGAATCGAAGGCTGGGAAGTTGGGCTTTTTCTTGCGGCCCGACTTGTTGCGCGGGTCATTCAAAAACAGCCGGCCGCTCGACACCTTGCCCCGGTTGGTGAGGGCAAAATCGAAGTGCTTGCCGTTGTTGCTCTTGCCGGCCAACTTCTTGGGCTGGCTGCGGATGACCATCGAGTCAATCTTGGCCATGTCAACGTAAAATCCGTCGTAATCGAAGGCGAACTCCTTGCCCTTGAATCGCATGGCCGCTGCCACCACCGTGCCGCTGAACTTGATGTTGCGGTTTTTCTGCACCCGCACCAAGCTGCTGTCGGGCCGCACGTACACGGCCAGCGAGTCGTCGGTAAAGTTGAAGCGGTCCACCCCACGAATGAGCAGCTCGTTGGTGGCCAGGTTAAGCGTGGCGTTGCGCCCGGCGCCCGACAACGACTTGATGGCCAGGTGGTCGTAGTCCTTCCGGTCGCGGGCCGAGGCCACGTAGTGCAGGCCCTTGGGCAGAATGGTGACGTTGCCGGTTTGGCCGTTCCACTGCACGTAGCCCTCGCGGGCGAGGCCGGCCATGGCACTGCGCAAGTTGCCCTCGGCCGTGCTCAGATCGGTGGCGATGTCGCTCACGTTCAGGGTGCGGGCGTTGCCGTGGGCCTGGCTGTAGCCCACCAGCATTTGCAGCGGGTGCAGCCGGTTGATGCTCTTAATCTGCTGGTAGCGCGAATCGGTGTAGAATTCCTGGCTCTCGAAGTCGGCCGTCTGCTGGTTCTTAGCCGTCAGCACCGCGAAGTCGATAGTGGGCTGGTGCAGGTCCCAGGTCAGCTGCTCGGAGCGGATTTCGAGCTTGTGGTACGAGTCGTTGAAGGGCGTGTTCTTATACAGGCCATCCTCCCGCGAGAGGCGCAGCTGCTGCTTATCGCGCAGGTAGCGCACCGCCACGCCGGGGTGCGTCAGCGAGTCCTGGCCCTGGTAGATGGTGATGGCGGCGCGGCCGGCCGTAATCACCGAGTCGCTGAGGATGTAGGCCCGCGAGGCGGCGCGGAACTTGCGCTGGCCGCCCTCGCTCACCACGAGCGTAGCCAGCGAACCGTCGAGCGCCGCGCTCAGCAAGCGGCTGCCGGCCAGCGAGATACCGCCACGGTAGGCAATGTTGCCGCCCAGGTTTTTCAGGCGGGCGTCGTTGGTGAGGGAGATGAAGCGCGGGTAGCCGTTGTCGGGCGCGCCGGCTTTGCGGCGTGCGCTGTGGTAGCTCAGGGCCCCCTTCACGGGCGCTTCGAGCAGGGCGGCATAGGTCAGCATCACGGGCTGGGCCGTGAACTCGGGCTTGCTCAGGTCGAAGTCGAAGCCGCCGAGCACGGCCGTCACGGGGTTATTCTTGATCGTCCAGTCAAACTGGCCGCCCGTGCCCACGAAGCGGCTGGTGCCGGGCACCGCCGTGCCGCTCACCTGGTGCAGCACCGCCGAGTCGCCGGCCGTAGCCATCACTAAATCAGCGCCTTTCACCACCAGCACGGCGCCCCGGGTAGGCGGCGGCGAGTAGGTATCGTAGCTGGCGCTGGGCTCGAAGCCGGCCGAGCTGGGGGCAAAATCGGTGGGGTTAGCGGCCGGCGCGCTGGCGGTTTCGGTGGGCTTGATGGGCGCGGCCTTGGCGGGGGCCCCGGCTTTGGGAGCGGCTTTGGCTACGGCTTTTTTGGCGGGCGCTTTTTTCTTGGCGCCCCCCCCCCAGCCATCGTCGGCCTTGCCCCAGCCGTCGTCCTTGTCGCCCCAGCCACTGCTGGCCGCCGGCGACGACCACAGGTCGGATGTATCCCAGCCGCTGCTGGACTTCTTCTTTTTGACCACGGGCTTGGCGGCGGCCTTAGGAGCGGCTTTAGCGGCCGGCTTGGCCGCGGGCTTGGCGGCCGGCAGCGGTTCGTTCTTCGCCGGAGCGGGGGCCCCAAATTCCAGGTTGGAAACCGGGGCCGCGATGGGTGAATAGGCAAACGACACGGTACCGCCCGCCGCCCGCAGCGAGTTGAAGCCCGAGCGGTACAGGTAACCGCCGTTCAGGAAGCGGCTGCTGGAAGTCAGGAACTTATCGGTTTCCATTACGGGCTCCTTGTCCAGCGTCTGGGCCAGCACGTCGAGATACTGGTCGAGCTGCGCGGGGCTCAGCTTGGCGGTGGTGGCCGCGCCAACCAGGGCCCGGAAAAACGTTTCGAACTGCGGCCGGGGCCGGAATTTCTTAGCCAGCATGGCCTGCGACACCGCCACGATGCGCGCCTGCTGGGGCCCTGTGAAGCTGCCGCCGCCCCAAAGCTGCTGGAGCTGGGCCCCCACGGCCTTCGCCGGGGCATTGTTGGTACTGGCCAGCATGGCCTGCACATCCACAATAAACTGGGCGGGCTCGGACGAAAGCTTACCGCGGACGGTGCCCGTGGGCGGCATGGCCGCGGCCTTGGCGGCCGGCACCGTTTGGGCCGCCGCCGGCCGCCCACTGCCCCACACACCTGCCGCCAACGCGGCCACAACAAAGAGATATCTCATAGCAATAGCAATCTAAAACCCGCCGCGCCCCAAGGATTGATAGCGCAGGTGCAGCGTCGGGCTACAATTTCGGGAATTGCCGGGACATCTGCCCTGCACCCCAGGTCGCCCAACTGGCGCGGCAACGCGCCGCACCAGTCAAAACGTGCCCGGGGTTCTAATTATTATATTTCAACTAATTTATTATCAATTATTTAAGCAAAATATCTTGATATGTTATAATTTTCTCAAGCTTTTACGAAAAGTGCCGACACCCAGCTCCGCAGGGTGCGGTGGCGCTGGTAAACCAGGCCCTGTCGCGTCGCTTCATTCTTTATTTTATCCAAGTCTTCCTCGTAGAAGCCGCTGAACAAGATGGGCTTGCCACTGGGCAGCAGGGTGGCGTAGGCGTGCATGTCTTCGAGCAGCACGTTGCGGTTGATGTTGGCCAGGATAAGGTCGAACGGCGCTTCGCCGGCCAGCACTTCCACCCCGCCCAGGCGGCATTCGATGGTGCGGCACTGGTTTTCGGCGGCGTTGTCGGCGGCGTTTTCCACGGTCCAGGGCTCCACGTCGACGGCCAGCACCTGGCGGGCCCCCAGCAGTTCGGCCATGATGGCCAGGATGCCCGTGCCGCAGCCCATGTCGAGCACGCGCAGCCCGCGGTGGTCAATATCGAGCTGGTTTTCAATCATCAGGGCCGTGGTTTCGTGGTGGCCCGTACCGAACGACATGCGCGGCATAATCACGATGTCGTAGTCAACGCCCGCGGGCTTGGGGTGGAACGGGGCCCGCACCGACACCCGCTCGGCGATGATAAGCGGCTGGAAGTTTTTCTCCCATTCGGCGTTCCAGTTTTGGCGGGTGATGACGCGGTGCGAATGGCTGAGCTCGCCCAGACCCTCGTAGCGAGCCATGATTTCGGCCACGCCGTCGGGGTCAAACGCGGCCTCGGTGGTGTAGGCGCAGAAGCCGGCGTCGTTGTCTTCAAAGGTATCGAAGCCCACTTCGCCCAGCTCGGCCACCAGAATGTCGGCCAGCTCGCGGGGGGCCTCAACGGTCAGTTCAATAAAATCCATGCGGCGTACCGGAGCAATAAGTTAACAATGCACAAAAGTCGCTACAAACGGCTGTAATGGATTTGCCAGGATTCCGATTCACAAGACATTGCTATGTTTGCCGCCACAAACCATCTTCATTCCCCGTTCATGCGCCAAGTACCCCGTCTTCTCCTCACTGCCCTGGCCCTGGCTGGCGGCCTCAGCGCCTGCGGCCACAAAGACCAAGCCGCCGAGCAAGCCAGCCAGCCCACCACGACCGCTACTGCCCCGCCCGCGGCCACCGAAACGGCCACCGCTCCCGCCGAGACTTCGCCAGCCACCGCCGCTGCGCCAGCGGCCGCGTTTGACATCACCACGGTTCCCGTTTCGACGGCTAACCTAGGCCGATTTCCGTACATCGCCGGGCTTAAAGGGTTCAGCCTCAACACCAGCAATAGCAAGGAGTACGATTTTGAGCGGACCTACGTGTACGACGGAAAAACTCTCCTGGCCATCGAAGGCAAGGTATCGCGCCGTTTATTTGATGCGGAACGGTCGGGTGAAAACACTAAAGCGGTATCTGAGCTGGCGATTGACCGCAACTTCGAGAACCTGCTCAAGAAACTGGGCGCCGTGAAGGTGTGGACGGGCACGATTCCGAAGGAAGCCGTCGATAAAATTGGGAGCGATGAATTTTATAAGCACCATGGATTCGGTTCCAGCGACAATGATGCCAGCGATACGTACCTCATCCGCCAGAAAAACAAAGAGGTATGGGTGCAGGTAAATAGTCAGCCAGGAGGTGATTACGGGATTGATGTGGTCGAAAAAGCCGTGATGCCCAAACTAACTACTGCGATGCCCGCCGCCGATTTAAAAAAAAACTAGCAACGGAGGGGCACGTGGCCCTCTACCTCAACTTCGACCCGGATAAGGCCACCCTGCGGCCCGATGCCCAGCCCGTACTGGCTGAAGTGCAGAAACTGCTCGCCGACAGCCCCGACCTGCGCCTGGCCGTGCAGGGCCACACCGACAACACCAGCACCCCCGCCCACAACCAGCAGCTAAGCGAGGCCCGCGCCCAAGCGGTGGTGGCGGCGCTTGCGCAGGCAGGCATTGCGGCCAGCCGCCTGCAAGCGGCCGGCTTTGGCCAAACCAAGCCGCTGGCCGAGAACACGACAGAAGCGGGCAAGGCCAAAAACCGCCGCGTGGAACTGGTGAAACTGTAGCGGCAAGCCCCGTACAAACCGACGATTAAAACGCCCTTTTCCCGCCTTCGCCCATGCCCGTCTTTCCTGTTTCGCCTGCTACTCTCTGCCCCGCCCAATATGCGCCTGATGCGACCGCGCCCCGGCCTTTTCGGGCGCGGGCACGCGCAATCGGTGTGCTTTCGCTGGGCCTGTTGCTGGCTTGCCAGGAGGGCGGCACTGCTCTGGCCAACGGGGAAGCTGCCGCCCCAGCCAACGCTGGGGCCCCCTCCCCTGCCCCCGCAAACGCCGGCGCGGCCGGCGCATCCTAATACACTACTCATCGACGGCGAAGCGCAGCCGGTGCAGTCGGCTACCCTGGTTATGCTCAGCGCAAAAGGAGGCTTTACGATGGGTTTTGAAGCGGATAAGGTAGCGGTTCAGATTTTTGGGGGCCTGAAAGCGCCGCTGGTCGTGGGTAAATACGCTATCTTCGACACCGCATCGGCCGTGCTGATAACGGGCAACTTGCCCCAAGCCCGGCAAGGAACGGGCGAACCCTGACGACCTGGATGGTTTTTCCGCGCCATTTTTCGTGCCCATTCCAGCAGATGCCCCGCTTAGCGCCTTGGTTATCCATAATCGGGGCCAGTGGCTACAGGAGCTGCGGGGGCGGCCGCTGGGCCAGCTGGTTTTTACCCGCGTGGGGGGCGGCACCGCCGACGGCTCGTTTCAGTCGCTGGTGTACCGGCTCGTAACGAATGCCCTACAACAGGTCGAGTATCAGGGCCGGCCGAGGGCGCTTCTCAAACTAGAGGAACATACGGTAAAGGGCACATTCAAGAACCTACCTTTTGGCGACTACGAGAAGTCGATGGGGGATTTGCAGAAAGCGCTGAAGGCCGCAGAAGGCTTGCGGTAAATCCGGCGCGGAGTAAATGGGCCACTCCAGCGCCCGGCACAAAAGGGCCCGGGCCCCGCCGCCCGACGGCGGGGCCCGGGCCGCGCAGTTCCCAGACGCACGAGGCCGCCAATGGAGATACCTGCCAGGTTGATTTCCAGCATCAAACAGAACCGGGCCCATAGATGGCAGCAGCCACTGCATGAACATGAAAAGCCCTTTCGTAAGTCACGAAAGGGCTTTTTGGCATGATAATATACCTGCTCTTACGCCCCGATGCCGCGCCACAGCCGCCGGCGCAGGGCCCCATCGTTGCGCAGCACTGCCCGGATGGGCCAGTAAGCAGAAGCCGTAACGACCGCCGCCAGCGCCACCCGGGCCCACCACCACGGCACGAAGTACAGCGCGGCCGCCACGACCACAGTCACCAGGCCCATCAGCATGCTGTTGTTTTTGTTGGCGTTAGAAAAATTAACGGCCTTGCTCACCACCTTGGCTTGGTAGAGAGAGCTCCACAGCCCCAAGCTGGTGAGGGACAGGGCGTAGAGCGGCACTAGCCCCAGGCAGGGCCACACCGTACTAGGGAACAGCGCCAGCGTCAGCAGCACAGCCAGCAGGCCATCGAGCGCCACCACTGGCACCACCAGGCGCAGGTACAGCCGTAGCACGCGCGGCGTCAGGCCCAGGCGCAGCAGCTCATTAGCCGCCAGCCCCCGCATGAAGCCGAACAGGTTATTATTGATGTACGTGAAGCCGCTGATGCCCGCCAGACCCAGGTAAAAGGTGTACTGCGTGCTGGGGCCCATCCCATCGGCCAGCTGCCAGCGAGCGATGCCCAACAGCAGAATTTTCAGCACGAACCCCAGCAGCAGCATGCCCCACGTCCGGCGCAGGTAGGCACGTTGCTCGGGCAGCAGGCGGCTCAGCAGGGCTCCGGCCGGGGCCCCAGCTGCTGCCGGAGGCGCCACATCGGGCAGGAAGCGGGAGCTAAAATAGGGCCCCAGCCAAGCCAGCTGCACCGCCCCCAGCGCCCACGGCAGCAGGGCCATGCCCAGGCCCAGCGCCGGCGCATATGGCGCGGCCGGGTGGGCCAGCCACCACAGCATCAGGCCCAGGCTGGCGAGGTGGGCCAGCAGCAGCGGGTGCCGCCAGCGCCGCAGTGTAAGCAGCAGCCGTAAGTTGAAGCTGAACGCCGTGGCGCCCAGCACCAGCAGCAAGCTAAAGCCTGTGGCGCCGGCCTGCCGGGGCGCCACGGCCAGCGCCGCCAGCAGCAGCGTGAGGATGAGCAGCCGGCGCAGGGTGATAAAATCGAGCAGGAAGGCTCCGGCCACGTTCCAGCGGGCCGAAACCGGAAAATGCTCCGGCACCACGCGGGTAATGGAGCGCATGGCGGGCAGAAAATCGACTAAAAGCGCTGAGGCCAGCAAGGTAGCGTTCAGGCCCAGCAGTAGCTCGTCGAAGCCTTTGACCGAGCCCAACGCGTTGGTGTGGTTCAGCAAGAAGCCCAACCCTACGCCGTAGAAAGCCGTGAGCCCCAGCACTAGCAGGATCCCGGCGCGCTCGCCACCATCGCCGGGCCAGAGCACGGCCCGCAGGCGGCGGCGCAGCAGGTAGGGCAGGAAGTGGCCGAGCCGGCCCGCCGGGGCCGGGGGCCCTAGCGTTGCGCGGTCAGCCATGTCAGGTCCTGGGTTTGGTTGGTGGCCGGGTGCAGCAGCTGGAGCAGAGCATCGCCGAGGGCGGCGCGCTCGCCATGCGCAAACTCCTCCATGGTACCCCAGAACTTCACTTCGCTCCCGTCAATCACCAGCAAATGGGTGGCCAGCTGCTCGATGTGGGCCAGGTTGTGCGACGAGACGAAGGTGAGGGCCTGCGGTTGGTAGCTGCGCAGCAAACTCAGCACGCGGTCGGCGGCAAATACGTCGAGGCCGTTGAAGGGCTCGTCCAGAATCAGCAGCTCGGGGCGGTGCAGCAGGCACGAGGCAATGGCCACGCGCTGCTTCATGCCCGTCGAGAACGTGCTCAGGCGCTTGCGGCGCACGGTGTCGTAGTCTTCGAGCAGGTGGGCCAGCAGACTGGCAATGCGGGCCTGGGCATCCGGCAGCTCATAAATGCGGGCTACGAATTGCAGGTACTCCTCGGCCGTGAGCTCCTCCACCAAGTAGCCTTGGTTCACGAGGGCCCCCATGCGGCGCTTCACGGCTATGGGGAAGGTTTCGCCCAGCACCGCGCCGTCGACCACGATCTGGCCCTGGCTGGGCAGCAGCACGTTGGTGAGCAGGTTGAAAAGTGTGCTTTTGCCCGCGCCGTTGCGGCCCAGCACGCCCACGCAGTAGCCGGTGCGAGCGGTCAGGCTCAGGTCGTGCAGCACGGTTTTGGGCCCAAAGGCTTTGGCGAGGTGGCGTAGTTCTAGTTCCATCGGCGGCAAAATACGGCGGCCCGGCTACCCCGGGGCCCCACAGCGGCCTACCACGAAAAAGCCGCCTCCCAACGGAGGTGGCTCGCTAACGGTTCGCGTACTTAACCAACTATTTTACTGCGTTTTGCAGCCAGCAAAGGAGCGCGCGGGCGTGTAGTGAATCGTGAAATCGGCCAGGCCGCGGGTGGGCGTCACGAACAGCACGTAGTCGGCAAAGTCGCGGTTGGGGGCTTCAGCCCACAGCCCGGCCTTGTCGGCAAACAGTTTGTTGGCTTCCTTGAATACCAGCAAATCGGCAAAGGCCTGGTCGGGCTCCACGTACACGATGCCGAAGCAGCCGCTGCGCCGCGTCGGGTCGGTTTCGAGGTAAATGGAGCCGTACACTTTGCACGGATCAACAGAGCCGCGCCGGGCCGCGGGGGCTGGCCGGCGGGCTTCCAGCTTGGGGGCCCCGGCGCCCGGCGTGGGCGGGGGCCCCAGCGCCAGCAGCGCCGCGCAGAGAAAGGAGAAAAACACGGGCGGGCAGGTGGTTAAAGGGTGAAAAAGCTACGGGCCCCCAAGGCAAAAAGCGGGCCCTGGTGCTTAGAGCCTGTTTAAATGAAGAGAAAGAAAGCGGTCATGCTGAGCTTATCGAAGCATCTCTCCCGTGTAATTAACCCAATCAGCAGGATTACCTACGCGGGAGAGGTGCTTCGACAGGCTCAGCATGACCACTTTTTATGCTGTAACAGTTTTACCTGACAACTCAGAACGACCGAACGATGGCCACGAAATCAGCCGCCTTCAGCGAAGCGCCGCCGATGAGGCCGCCGTCCACGTCGGGCTGGCCGAACAGCTCGCGGGCGTTCTGGGCATTAGCCGAGCCGCCGTAGAGAATGGACACGTCGGTGGCCGCGGCGGCAGTGTAGGCACGGGCCACCTGCTCGCGGATGAAGGCGTGCACCTCCTGCGCCTGGGCGCTGGTGGCGGTTTTGCCGGTACCGATGGCCCACACGGGCTCGTAGGCGATGACGACCTGGGCAAACTCCTCGTTGCTGAGGTGGAACAAGCCGTCTTTCAGTTGCTTGCCGATGAAATCGAAGGTGTCGTCGGCCTCGCGGGTTTCGAGCGACTCGCCAACGCAGAAAATGGGCTTGAGGCCGGCGGCCAGGGCGGCCTTCAGCTTCTGGCCCAGCAGCACGTCGTCTTCGCGAAACTGCTGGCGGCGCTCCGAGTGGCCCAGAATCACGTATTCGCAGCCCACCGAGGCCAGCATTGGAGCGGCTACTTCGCCGGTGAAGGCGCCGCTTTCTTTCTGGTGGCAATTTTGGGCCCCCAGGTGCACGGTGCCGCCTTTGGGCAATTTTTCACCCACCCCCGCCAGGAACGGAAACGGGGGGCACACCACTACCACCGGGTCGGTAGGCGCGGCCGGACCTAACTGGTCAATGATTTCTGAAATCAGCGCGAGGGCCCCCGGGTAGATGAGGTTCATTTTCCAGTTGCCGGCAACGAGTTTTTGACGCATAGCACAAAGTGAGGGTGAGACCCCGCAAAGCTACGCGGCGCACGCTATGCAGGATTTTGGGTGGGCGGCGCAGCCGCGGCCGCGGCCCGGCGGCGGGCCAGGTCCGCGATTTGGGCTTCGGCAGCGGTAGTGGCAATTTCCCACGGCTGCCGGCGGCGGCCCACCCGCGACAGTGCAACGCCGCCAATGACCGCTACGGCAGCCCCGGCCAGCGCGGCCCAACCCAGCTCGGGAACCTCATTTATTTGGGCACGCCAGATAGCCACCAGGGCCCAGGCAATCACCAGCGGAAACGCCACTTCCTGAAACACCCGGCTAATAATTAGCGCCAGGGCCACCACTACCACCAACATACCCAGCGCCAGCACAATGGCGCCGCCCTGCACGGGCTGCCAGCCCAGCTGCTGCAACCCGGTGGTGACGTTGATGACCGACGCCACCGAAATCCAACCCAGGTACAGGGCCACCGGCAAGCTGGCCCAGGCCGGGGCCGCCTGGGCCAACACCCGCCGCCGGGCCCGCCCGTAGGCCGTGATAAGGGTCCCTAAAATGACCAGCATCACGCCCACGCTGGGCAAAATCAGCTCGTAGGCAAACAGCACCACCCATGCGCCGGTGGCCACGTTAGCCAGGGCCAGGGGCTTGGCCAGCGCGTCGGGCAGCGAAAGCAGCCGCTGGGCGGGCAGCAGCTGCCACACCGCATAAATAGTCAGGCCCAGGAAGATCACGCCCCAAATGCTAAACGCATAGCCCGCCGGCGTCAGCAGCGTCGGGTATTTGGCCGACACGGCGCCCATGGTTTGCCCGTTTAGCGGATGCGTGTTGGAGTAGTAATTGAGAAAAATGTTGCCAAAAATAGCCGCCGCCGCCAGCCAGCGCCACGCGCGGCCGGTAGCCGAGCGTTCGGGAGTTGCGTAAAGGTCGGGCGGGTGGGAATGGGCGGAGGACATGGCTAGAGAGACAAGAAAGAAGAACAGTTACGAACAAAACACCAACCCAGGCTTGATTGGCTCATCGCCCAGTCGCCCAGTTCCGAGCCCTACTCGCCCAACAACGGCTTTCTACCGACGAACCCGGCCATCAAACGAAAAGGCCGGCGCTTTTTGTTGGCGTTGCGTGGCCCGGCAGGACCACAAGGTTAACGGCTCTTCGCTAAGAAACAATTCACCATGAAACATTTCTGTTTCCTCCTGGCCGCGCTGTTGGGGGCCCTGCCCTGGGCGGCGGCCCAAACACCCACTGCGGCGTCGTTGCAGCAGGCCCTGCGTGCCGGCCGCGGCGAGCACCGCTTCCTGCTGGTGGGGGCCCCCAGCACCGAGCACCCCGACTTCAAGCGCCAAAAAGCCCTGCTGGCCGCGGCCGCCGACCAGCTGCAAGCGCGCGACTTCCAGGTGCTGGACGTGTTTTACGACCAGCTGAGCCCCGCCGACCGCCAGCTAGTGCAGCGCCTGGGCCTGCACCCACCCGCGTTCGGTGTGGTGCTGGTGGGCAAAGACGGCGGAGCCAAGCGCAGCAGCGCCAAACCCTTGCTGCCCGACGACCTGTTCGGCACGGTGGACAAGATGCCCATGCGGCAGCAGGAAATGCGCCGGCGCAGCCAGTAGCCGGCTAGGCCCCGAAGTACTGTTCCACCAGCTCGTCGGTCAGCTCGCGCTTGGGCACCTGGCCGTGGGGCGCCGGCGGGAAGGCGTTGCGGCAGAACCCGGCCCGGCGCTGGAAATCGTACAGCGCGTGGCAGTGGCCGTTGATGACGAGCGCGGCCGCCGTTTCCCCCACGGTCCAGAACAGCTGCACAGCCACAGGGATGCTCCGGTCGGCCACATCGGCCACATCGGCCACGTGCAGCGCGTCGAGGATGACCGTTTCGGGCCCCGGCGCCACGGCGCAGAAATAGCCAGTGGTGCCATCGTCCTCAAAAATAACCTGCGCCGTTCCCGCCGCGGCGGTGCTCACCAGCAGCGTATCGGGGGTGCCCACCACCACGGTGGCTTCGGTGCCTAATTGCATGCGGGCCTATACTTTGTCGGCCAGGAAGCGGGCCGTGTGGTTGGTGTCCTTCAGCTTCACCAGCTGCTCGGGTGTGCCCTCGAAGAGCAGGTGGCCACCGTTGAGGCCGCCCTCGGGGCCCAGGTCAATCAGCCAGTCGGCGCACTTGATGATGTCCACGTTGTGCTCAATGATGAGCACCGAGTTGCCCTGCTCAATCAGCGCATTTAGGGCCCCCAGCAGCTTGGCAATGTCGTGGAAGTGCAGGCCGGTGCTGGGCTCGTCGAAGATGAACAGAATCTTATCCTGCTGAAGCGTAGCGCCTTTGGTGAGGAACGAGGCCAACTTCACGCGCTGGGCCTCGCCGCCGCTCAGCGTGTTGGCCGATTGCCCGAGGCGGATGTAGCCCAGGCCCACATCCTCCAGCGGCTGGAGGCGCTCGGCTACTTTGGGCTGGCTCTTGAAAAACTGCACGGCGTCGGCCACGGTCAGCTCCAGCACTTCGTCAATGCCTTTGTCCTGGAACTTCACGTCCAGCACGTCCTGCTTGAACTTGCGGCCGCCGCAGCTTTCGCAGGTCAGGTAGATGTCTGCCATAAACTGCATCTCAATCTTCACCTGGCCCTCGCCCTGGCACACCTCGCAGCGCCCACCATCCACGTTGAAGGAAAAGTGCGACGGCTTGAAGCCCCGCGCCTTGGCCAGCGGCTGCTCAGAAAACAGCGTGCGGATGGCATCGTAAGCCTTCACGTAGGTAACGGGGTTCGAGCGCGACGACTTACCGATTGGATTTTGGTCCACGAACTCGACGTGCGACACCTGGCCCTGCACGCCGGTCAGCTTGTCGAACTTGCCGGTGCTTTCGCCCGCGCCGCCGCCCAGCTGCTTCATCAGGGCCGGAGCCAGGATGCGCTTGATGAGCGTGGACTTGCCCGAGCCCGATACGCCCGTAACGACGGTCATCACGCCGAGCGGGATTTTCACGCTTACGTTTTTGAGGTTGTTCTCGCGGGCCCCGGTCAGCTCCAGGGCGTTGCGCCAGGGGCGGCGCACGGCGGGCACGTGCACCGCCATAGCCCCGCTGAGGTACTTGCCGGTGTAGGTGGCCGTGTCGCGCAGCAGCTCGGAGTACGTGCCCTGGAACATGAGGTGGCCGCCGCCGCTGCCGGCCTCGGGCCCGATGTCGATGATCTGGTCGGCGGCCTCCATCATCTTTTCCTCGTGCTCGACGACTACTACAGTATTACCAAGTTCCTGCAACGAGCGCAGCACGCCAATGAGCTGCTCGGCGTCCTTGGGGTGCAGGCCGATGCTAGGCTCATCGAGCACGTACATCGAGCCTACCAGCGCCGAGCCCAGCGACGTGGCCAGCGAGATGCGCTGGCTCTCGCCGCCGCTCAGCGTATTACTCAAGCGGTTGAGGGTGAGGTAGCCCAGGCCTACGCGGTTGAGGTAGCCCAGGCGGTTGGTGATTTCCGTGACGAGGCGCTCGGCCACCTTGGCTTCGTGCTCGCTCAGGGCCATGCCGGCGAAGAACTCCAGGGCCCCCGAGATGGGCAGCAGCACCACGTCGGCAATGCTGCGGCCGTCAATTTTCACGTACTGCGCGTCTTTGCGCAGGCGGGTGCCGCGGCAGTCAGGGCACACGGTGCGGCCCCGGTAGCGGCTTTGCAGCACCCGGTACTGGATTTTGTGGCTCTGCTCGCTCACCCACTTAAAGTAGGCGTCGAGGCCCTGGAAGTACTTATTGCCGGTCCACAGCAGGCGCTGCTCGGCCTCGCTCAGGTCGCTGTAGGGCCGGTGGATGGGGAAGTCGAAGCGGATGCCGTTTTTTAGCAGCGGCTTCAGCCACTCACCCTGCTTTTCGGTGCGCCAAGGCGCAATGGCCCCTTCGTACTCTACCCTACTAAAAATCGGGCATAAAAACGGGAAGGCCCGACCTTTGGAGTTCCTCAACTACCAAATGCGCTCCTTCCCGTGAAGCAACGCCTCGTGGTCAAAATTACGACCCTTTTACATTCGGTCCCGCTGGTGCGGAACCTGGCCCGCAAAAAGTTCGTGGCCCGCTTCGTGCTCGGCCTCTTTAAAAGCCGAAATGTGCAATTCTGCGAGGTGGCGCAGCACCTCAACGACGGCGTGAAACTGGCCTCGAACGAGACGCGCATCCAAGACTTTTTCCGCGAAGCCGACCTGGATTACGTCGCCTTGGCCGTGTTGCTCGTCGGCCTCTTGCCGGGCACGGGCAAGCTGCGCCTGTGCATCGACCGCACGGAGTGGGACTTCGGCCGCTGCCAGGTCAACATCCTGCTCGTGACGGTGGGCCGGGGCGATTGCCACTGGCCCTTGTGCTGGGAGTTGCTCGACAACCGCAGCGGCAACTCCGGCACCGCCGACCGCACGGCGCTACTGGATTTTTGCCTGCGGGTGCTGGGCCCCGACCGCGTGGGGCTGGTAGTGGGCGACCGCGAGTTTGTGGGCCATGCCTGGTTCAAATACCTCAAAGACAAGGGCATATTATTCGTCATGCGTCTGCCCAAGCACCACCTGCTCACCGACCCCCAAGGCCGTCGTCACGCCGTGGCCGACTGGGGCCTGCGGCCAGGCCAGTGCCGCCAGTTGCCCGTGTGCCAAGTCGACGGGGTTTGGGGCGGGGCGCAGGTCACGGCCTTGGCCGGGGGCGAGTACCTCTTCCTCTTCGGCACGGCCAACCCGGCTTTTTTGGGCCAGTTCTATCGCAAGCGCTGGACGATTGAGGCTTGTTTCCAGAACCTGAAAGGGCGGGGCTTTGCCTTGCGGGCCACGCACCTGCGTTGCCGGGACAAACTCAAAAAACTCGTGGGCCTGGTGAGTTTGGCCTACGCGCTTTGCGTGAGCGTGGGCACCCGCCTGCACGAAAAAGTGCAACCCATCCCCCAGAAGAACAACGGCTACAAACGCGCCAGTTTTGGCCGCCACGGCCTCAACGCCCTGCGCCAGTACACGCGGCCCGGCCGCAGCACCGACCCGGTATTTACCGCCAACATGAATGCTGTGTTCCGATGGATTATCAATCAACTAACTCATTATAAAGTAACTAAAATAGTAGGGTAGAGTAGCCCCTTCGTACACGGTCATGCTCTTGTCGGGAATCACCAAATCCTCGTCGATGCCCAGCACCGAGCCGAAGCCCTCGCAGGTGTGGCAAGCCCCATACGGGTTATTGAAGGAGAAGAAGTTGACGCTCGGCTCCTCAAACGTCATCCCATCCAGCTCAAACTTGTCGGAGAACGTGCGCGCCTCGTCATCATTCAGGCGCAACAGGCAAGTGCCGTGGCCCTCGAAAAACGCAGTCTGCACCGAATCGGAGAGGCGAAACAGCAGGTCCTCATCGCCGGGGCGCAGCACGGCGCGGTCAATCATGATGAACACCTCCCCTTTCGGCTCAGGGGCCCCCACGGCCAGCAGGTCTTCGATGAAGGCCGTTTCGCCGCCTACCACCACGCGGCTGTAGCCTTTTTGCAGCAGCAAATCCAGCTCCTTAATAAGGGTGCGGCCCGGGGCCAGCGGCGGCAGCGGGGCCAGAATCATGGCGCGGGTGCCCTCGGGTAGGGCCCCCAAAAAATCTACCACGTCGGCCACGTTATCCTTTTGCACCTGCACGCCACTCACGGGCGAGTACGTGCGCCCCACCCGCGCAAACAGCAGCTTGAGGTAGTCGTAAATCTCGGTGCTGGTGCCCACCGTCGAGCGGTTGTTCTTGATGCTGACCTTCTGCTCGATGGCTATGGCCGGCGAAATGCCGCGGATGTAGTCCACGTCGGGCTTGTCCATGCGGCCCAGAAACTGCCGGGCGTAGCTGCTCAGGCTTTCCACGTACATCCGCTGGCCCTCAGCATACAGCGTATCGAAGGCGAGGCTGGATTTACCCGAGCCCGAGAGGCCCGTGACGACAATGAACTGGTTGCGGGGCAAGGCCACACTCAGGTTTTTCAGGTTGTGAACCCGGGCGTTTTTGATGAGGATGAACTCGCGGGGGTCGAGCTGGTCAATCGGGTCGGCCGCAGGGGCAGCCACTTGCAAAGCGTCGTTTTTGGGCATAGACAGGCTAACAGCGGGCAGGGGGGAAAAGGTTGCGGGCGCGGGCCGCTTCCGCCCGCGTCCGCAAAGGAAGGCCGCCGCCGCTGGGCCACCGCCACGCAGCTCAATACACAGCCCCAACCGCCATTCGCCGATAAATTGCTCGCCAGTGACTTATTTCTTGTATTTTTAAGCCCTAAATATTCCTGCTGGTCTTCCTAAGGTATTTTTTATATAGTTATTTCATGATTAAATTTATACTCGCTGCATTTTTACTCATTACCTCGCTGGGGCAGCCGGGCCATGCGGCGGGGGGGCCACCAGCGGGCCCCGCGCCCCTCAACGGCCAGTGGAAAGGGCCCCTGAAGCTGCTCGGCGGCGAGATTACGCTGTATATCACTATCGTGCCGCTCAGCAACGGTAGCTACTACGCGGCCCTCGACGCCCCGCAGCAGCGCATCAGCCGGATGCCGGTGGCGGTGGAAGTGCAGGGCGACGACCTCACGCTGCGCATCGAGCAGGCTGGCAGCCGCTTCGTGGGCAAGGTGCTGAACGGCGGGGCCAGCCTCAGCGGCACCTGGACACAGCCGGGCCTGACGGCGCCGCTGGTGCTGGTGCGCGCCGCCGCGCAACAGGCCGCCACCCGCCTGCGCGCCGCACCGCCCTACCGCGAAACCGACGTCACGTTCCTCAACTCCGCCACCCGCGAGCACCTCAGCGGCACCGTGACGGTGCCGGCCGGCGAGGGGCCCTTCCCGGGCGTGGTGCTGCTCTCCGACCTGGGGCCCCAAGGCCGCGACGCCGAGGTGTCAGGCTACCGCATGTTTGGGCAGCTGGCCGACTACCTCACCCGCCACGGCATCGCCGTACTGCGTTTTGACGACCGCGGCGTAGGTAAATCGGAGGGCACCTACGCCACCGCCACCACGGCCGACCTCGTGACCGATGCGCAGGCCGCCCTGGCCTGCCTGCGCGCCCAGCCCCTGGTATCAGGGGGGCGGGTGGGCCTGGTGGGGCACGGCGAAGGGGCCAATGTGGCCCTGCTGGCCGCCGGGGCCCCCAGCGGCCGGGCGCCGGCGTTCGTGGTGTCGCTGGCCGGCTACGGCGAGCCGGGCTACGACGTGCTGTTGCGTCAGCAAAGTGAAATCATGCGCCTAATTGGGGCCGACCCGTCGCAGGTGAAGGCCGCCCAGGAGGCCTTCGCCCGCACCGTGAGGCTGGTGCGCCAAACGGCCAACAATACCACGGCCCGCGCCAAGGTCACGGCCCTGCTCAGCGGCGCCAATACGGGCCTCGATGCGGGCATGGCCCGGGCCCGCGCCGCGCAGCTCACCTCGCCCTGGTCGCGCTATTTTTTCGACTTCAACCCCCAAAACCGCCTGGCCCAGGTGCAGTGCCCGGTGCTGCTGCTCAACGGCACGGAGGATTTGCAAGTATCGGTGCGCCAAAACATGACGCCGTTACAAAAGGCCCTGAACCGCGCCCACAACCCCACCACAGCCCAGCGCCTGGCCGGTGTGAACCACCTCTTCGAGGCCCCCACCGACCAGTGGACGGTGGTGGACGGGGCCCCGCAGCCCACGTTCTCGCCCGAGGCCCTGAAAAACATCCGCGAGTGGGTGGCCCTCCAAACCAAGCTACCCGGCCCCCCCTTGCCCGTGACCGTAAAGCGCGCCGCCCCGCACAAACCCGTGCGCTACGGCCGGGCCCGCGGCTAAGCCCCGGCGGCCGGCCGTATCATTGCAGCGTGGGATTATTACTACTTATTGAGGCCGCGCGGCGAGCCGGCAAGCTACTGGCCGGCGCGGCCCTGCTGACCTTGCCCTTGGGTACTTGCGCGCAAGCCCCCGCCAGCCTCACCGGCGACTGGACCGGCGCGCTGGGGCCCCTTACCCTCACTGCCCACCTTGCCGACCCCGCCGGGGGCCCCCGCACGGCCACGCTCGACGTACCCATGCAGCACGCGCAAGGCCTGCCGCTGCAATTCACTGCCCCCACCGCCGACAGCGTGTACCTGCGCCTGCCGCAGGCCGGGGCCTACTTTGCCGGCCGCCGCGCCGCCGCCGGGCAGCAGCTGATGGGCACGTGGCACCAGAACGGCCAGGCCCTGCCCCTCACGCTGGCCCGCGCAGCGCCGGGCAGCGCAGCGGGCCCCCGCCGGCCCCAGGTGCCCCAGCCGCCGTTCCCGTACCAGTCGGCCGATGTGACGTTCACCAACGCCCGGGCTGGCGTGGTGCTGGCCGGTACCCTCACCACGCCGGCCGGCCCGGGGCCTTTCCCGGCGGTGGTGCTATTGACGGGCTCGGGGCCCGAAGACCGCAACGAAACTCTGTTTGGCCACCAGCCCTTTTGGGTGCTGGCCGACTACCTCAGCCGGCGCGGCATCGCCGTGCTGCGCTTCGATGACCGCGGCGTGGGCCAGTCGGGCGGCTCGCAGGCCACCAGCACCAGCGCCGATTACGCCGCCGATGCGCGGGCGGCGCTGGCCTTCGTGCGGGCCCAGCCGAAAATTGCCCCGGCGCACGTAGGGCTGCTGGGCCACAGCGAGGGCGGCACCGCCGCCATTGCCGCCGCCGGCCAGCCCCAGGGCCCCAACTTCCTGGTGCTGCTGGCCGCCCCCGGCCTGCCCGGTAATGAGCTGATTGTGCAGCAGGTGCTGGCCCTGGGCAAGCTGGGTGGAGCCACCCCAGCCCAATTGCAGAGTGCCGAAAAAATGCAGCGCCAAGTACTGAACATTGTGGAGCAAACGCCCAACGACGCCCAGGCCCGCGCCCAGCTGCGCCCCTTGCTGGGTGCTGGCGGCGCGGCCCCGGGGGCCCTGGCGCGAGCCGATGGCCAAATCAACGTGCTGCTCTCGCCCGCCTACCGCCACCTGCTGGCCGACCGCCCCGCCCAAACTCTGGCCCGCGTGCACTGCCCGGTGCTGGCCCTCGGCGGCACGAAAGACGTGCAGGTAGCAGCCGGCCCCAACCTCGCGGCCATCGCCCAGGGCCTGCAAGCCGGCGGCAACCGCAACGTGACTACGCAGGCGCTGCCCGGCCTCAACCACCTGTTCCAAACTGCTCCCACCGGGTCCGTTGCCGAGTACGGCATCATCGAGGAAACATTTGCGCCCAGCACTCTGCAAATCATCGGCAATTGGGTGGCGGCCCACGCCGGCCGCTGAGGGCCCTAGAGCTATTTCAAAGTTCTTGGATGTAATTAAAAACTTGACTGCTACACTTTTGATTTTTAATTATCTCCAAAGGTGTCCCTTAGCCTAAGAAATACCTTGGTAGCTACAAAACCTCCATTCCGTTGCCGCCAGCGCTATTTCGGATCCCACAGAACCCGTAACATTGCGGGAACTGCGCGCTGCTTAAAGCCCCGAGCGCTTCCACCCTTCCGCACCCGTTCCAACTGGTGTTCAATCTATTTGCTATGAAACCTTCGCCGTACCCCCGGCGCTCCTGGGCCGATGCGGGGCCCCTGCGCTGGGCGCGGCGCTACATGGGCTACTCGCGCGCCGAAGCCCGGGGCATGGTGGGGCTGCTGGCCGTGCTGGCCGCGGCCCTGCTGCTGCCGCTGCTCTGGCACCCCGCCCAGCCCCAGTACTTGCCCGCCGCCGACCAGCAGCGCCTCGACCAACTGGCGGCCAACCTAGCCGCCAACCGCGCCGCGGGCCGCGCCTACGCCCCCCGCACCTTCGACCGCCCCGCGCGCTCCCCCGCCGTGGCGCAAGTACCGCTGGGGCCCTTCGACCCCAATGCCCTCACAGCCGAGGGCTGGGAAGCCCGCGGTGTGCCGCACTTCGTGGCCGGGCGCATCGTGAAGTACCGCGACGCGGCGGGCGGCTTCCGCGCCAAGGCGCAAATCAAAAAAATGTATGGGCTGGAAGATTCGGTGTACCAGCGGCTGGCGCCATTTATGCAGCTGCCCGAGGCGCTGCCGGGCCGCGGCGAGCGGCCCGCCTACGCCGCCGGGGCCCCGGGCAAGTTCCCGCCCTTCGCCGCCAGCAAGTTCCCTAGCAAGCCCAAGCACCTCCAGCCTTTCGACCTGAACGCGGCCGACACCACGCAACTTATGCAAATCCGCGGTATTGGCGCGGGCCGGGCCAAATGGGTAGTGCAGTACCGCAACCAGCTCGGCGGCTACCTGCGGGCCGACCAGCTTAGCGAAATATTCGTACTGCGCGACGCTCCCGATTTGGTGGACAGCCTGCGCAAGTACACGTTCGTGCGGCCGGGCTTCGCGCCGCAGCTGGTGAACGTCAACACCGCTTCGTTCGACGAGCTGTACCTGCACCCCTACATTCGCAAGCCGCTGGCCCGCCTCATCGTGGCCTACCGCAAGCAGCACGGCCCCTACCGCAAGCCCGAGGATTTGCAGCAAATCCCGACCCTGAAGCCCGACGACTGGGCCAAGCTGCGGCCCTACGTGCGCTGCGAATAGAGGAATTTCAAATTGCTGGAGTTGTTCCCAAGCAAAAAATTACACAGAAAAAGAACGTCATGCTTCGCTACGCGCTGCATGACGTTCTTTTTCTACTTGAACGACTTTATTGGCTCAGAAGCCACCGTGAGGCCCCGGCGGGCGGCTATTTCTTGCCAGCGCCCATTTCCAGGCCGCGCAGCTTATCGGCCTTCCAGGTCGTGACGGCCACCACGACCATCGTCATCAGGCCCCCAAACACCACGCTGGGCACCGTACCCATCAGCTTGGCCGCCGCGCCGCTCTCGAAGCTGCCCAGCTCGTTGCTGGACCCGATAAAGATGCTGTTCACCGCTGATACGCGGCCCTTCATGTACTCCGGCGTGTAGGTATGCACCAGCGTTGAGCGCACGATAACCGATACGGAATCGAAGGTTCCGGTCAAAAACAGCAGAAACATCGACAAGTACAAATTGGTCGACAGCGCGAAGGCCACGGTGGCGGCCCCGAAACCGGCTACGGCCCACAGCATTTTGCGGCCCGCCCCGCGCTTCAGCGGCGAGAACGTAAGCCACACCGCCATCGCCACCGAGCCCACGGCAGGCGCGGCGCGCAAGTAGCCCAGGGCGTCGGGACCCGCCTTCAGCACGTCGGAGGCGAAGATGGGCAGCAGCGCCACGGCCCCGCCAAAGAGCACGGCGAACATATCCAACGACAAGGCCGCCAGCACAATCTGATTGCCAAAAATGAACTTGACCCCGCTCAGAATGCTCTCCTTCAAGCCCAGCTGCTCGCCCTCGATGGGCGGCAGTTCGCGGCTGGCAATGGTGATGAACAGCACCAGCGCCAGGCCCTCCAGCACCACGTCGGTGCCGTAGGCGAACTCCTTGCCCAAGTGCGCAAACAGCAAGCCCCCAATGGCGGGCCCCAGCACCGCCGACGCCTGCCAGGTAGTTGAGTTCCAGGTCACGGCGTTGGGCAGAAAGCTGCGGTCGGGCAGCAGCTGCGGCATGAACGAGAACAGCGCGGGCCCCATGAACCCGCGCGCAATGCCGCTCACAAAAATCACCAGGTACAGCGGCCACACCACCGTGGCGTTGAAAACGCCCAGGTGAAACCGGCCCCGCGCCAGCAGGCCGGCCTGGCCCGGGTGCGCCAGCCAGAACAGCGCCAGGGCGCACGCAAACAACACCGCTACAGCCGGCACAATGATACGCTTGCGGCGCACCGAATCGGCCACGTGCCCGGCATAGAGCGACACCGTGATGCTCGGAATGGCCTCGGCTAACCCAATGAGGCCCAGGGCCAACGGATCTTTGGTGAGCTCAAAAATCTGCCAGCTCACCACCACCCCCTGAATTTGGGTGGCCACGGAGAACAAGACCCGGGCGGTAATCAGGCGGCGAAAATCGGGCAGGCGCAAGGCCGCGTAGGGGTCGTGGGGGGCCGCGGAAGCCGCGGGCGAAGCAGGGTCCATACAAAAACGCTGGGCCGGCGCGTCCTGCGTGGCCCCGCCGGGCAAAGGTAGCCCGCGCTGCGCCCAAAGTAGCGCTTGTTTCATCGCAGCCACCGCTTACCTTGCGCCACGCGTTAGCCTTTGCTATGTCCAATTACGGCCTCGACCTCGTGTACCGCCCCGACCTGCCGGCCCTCATCGCCCGCTGGCAGCGTGAAATCACGCCCCAGGAGTTGCAAGCCGGTTACCAGGCCGTGCTGACGGCGGCCGACGCGGCGGGATGCAGCCGCTGGTTGCTCGACCTGCGCCGCCGCGAAGACGTGGTAGAGCCCGCCGTGAATAATTGGTTCGGCACCACTTTTGCGCCAGCACTGCGGGGGCGCTACGCAGCCCCGGTGAGGATTGCGTTTTTGGTGTCGCCGCTGCGGGCGCAACGGGCCGTCACGGCCGTAGTTTCGGCCGCCAGCGCCGATTGCCGCATTGCCACCTTCACCGACGAAGCCGCTGCCCACGCCTGGCTGGCCCAGGCCGAAGGCTAGGCTTCCGGGTATGCGCTGGGGGCCGACGTGAAGTTTTCAGGAAGGTTGCGCCTGTTTCCAAAAATATTTTGTCATTTTACTCCGGCCACCTTGCGGATGCCGTGCACGCGCCGCTACATTTGGCAACCGTTTGCAACGTTCTGTTTATAACCGGTATCTTCCGTTTTATTTCCTCTAGTCTCTAAAGCTGCATACTATCGGTTCAAGCTCTACGTTCCCCTTATCCGTAGTCCTTTATGGAATCCATGCAGCTGAGCGATTCCGCGCTCGTTTCGCTTTACCTGGCTGGCCAGGAATCCGCCTTCGCGCTGCTGCTTGAGCGGCACCGAAGCCGCACTTTCACGACCATCCTGCTCATCGTGCGCGACGAAGACGTGGCCGAAGACCTCCTTCAAGACGCATTCATCAAAGCCATCCACGTGCTGAAAAGTGGCCGCTACAACGACGAAGGCAAATTCGGACCCTGGCTGTGCCGCATCGCGCACAACCTGGCCATCGACGCCTTTCGCCGCGGTAAGCGCGTGCCCCACCTCAGCCTCGACGGCGATGGGCCCCTGGCCAATTCGCTCGCCCACTCGGAAGAAGGGGCCGACGATGCCCTGGCCCGCGAAGAAACCCACAGCCGTCTGCGCGCGCTCATCCAGGAGTTGCCGCCGGCCCAGAAAGAAGTACTGCTCATGCGCCACTACGGCGACCTGAGCTTCCAGGAGATTGCCGATGCCACCGGGGTGAGCATTAATACGGCCCTCGGCCGGATGCGCTACGCCCTGATAAACCTACGGAAGAAAATGGCCGTAAACCCACCTTACTATGATTCAAACCTTACCCTATACGACCCTGCTGCGCTACGTGTACAACGAATTGCCAGCTAGTGCCTTGCCTGAAATAGAAGAAGCTCTTCAGCACGACCCCGAGCTGGCCACCGCCTGCGCCGATCTGCTATTGGCCCAGCGCACCCTCAACGCCCTGCGCTACGAGCCCCGACCGGCGGTATCGGCCCGTATTTTAGAATACTCGCGCACGTTTCCAGCCAGCCGTTAGGCCTCGGGATTTCGCCCGACCTTTGCCATCCCAAGCGCCGCCCACCGCAGCGCCTGGGATGGTTTTTTGCTTACTGGCCGCCCCAATTCTTCGTTTATGACCCGTCCCGAGCGGTTTCGTTTCTTCCTCGATTACTTCGCTGTCCACTTCCCGGCCCCCGAAACCGAGCTAGTGTACCGCAACCCCTACGAGCTCATCGTGGCCGTGGTGCTGAGCGCCCAGTGCACCGACAAGCGCGTGAACCTGGTGATGCCGGCGCTGCTGGCGGCCTTCCCCACCCCCGCCGCCCTCGGTGCCGCTACGGCCGACGAGGTTTTTCCCTTCATCCGCAGCGTTTCGTACCCCAACAACAAGGCCAAGCACCTCGCCGGGCTGGGCCGGATGCTAACGGAAGACTTCGGCGGCGAGGTACCCAGCCAGCTCGACGAGTTGCAGCGCCTGCCCGGCGTGGGCCGCAAAACGGCCAACGTGGTGGTGTCCGTCATCTACAACCAGCCCGCCATGGCCGTTGATACCCACGTATTTCGGGTATCGCACCGCCTGGGCCTGGTGCCCAAAACCGCCACCACGCCCCTGGCCGTTGAGAAAGGCCTGGTTCGCCATATCCCCCAGGCCCTCATCCCCAAGGCCCACCACTGGCTGATTCTGCACGGCCGCTACACCTGCGTGGCCCGCAGCCCCAAGTGCGGCATCTGCCCGCTGGCGCCCAGCTGTATGTATTTCGAAAAGAACATATCGCCGCTGGCTGGCCTCGTCCCAGCCAAGGCGGCAGAGCCCAAGTCCGGCGCCAAGCAAGTCCACAAAGCTGCACCTGGGGCCCCGGCAGCGGGCCATTAGGCCACCGCATTCTCCAGTACCCGCTGCACTACCGCGGCCAGTTGTTGCCGGTTGAACTCTTTAATGGCCAGGATTCTGCCACGCTGGCCAGCCGCTTGCAGCTGCGCGGGCTGGGCCAATAGCTCGCGCAAGCGAGCGGCCAGCTGTGGGGCATTGCCGGCCGGAGCGTACCACCCGCAGCCGTGGGTTTCGACCAGCATTTTGGTCCAGCCTTGGTTAGTGACGACCACCGGCGTGCCCACCGCCAGCGCATCGTAGAGCTTGGCGGGCGAGTTAGCATCGAGCACTGGCAAGTTCAGGAACGACACCACTGCCACATCGGCCAGCCCGAACCAGGCGAACACCGCGTGGCGCGGCTGCCCGCCCACCAGCCGGATGCGCCCCGGCCAGCGCGCCGCCGCCGCCGCCACCAGCGGCTCATAGTAGCCGTGGCCCAGGAATAGCCACACCGCATCAGGGTCGGCCGCCACCAACGTTTCCGCGGCAGCTATCAGCGTCGGAATGTCATTAGCCCGGCCGAAGGTGCCGGCGTAAAGCACTACTTTTTTATCCTCCAAACCCTGCGCCCGCTGTAGCGCCGCCACGGCCACCAGCGTGGCCCGGGCCGCGAGGTCCAGGTCAGTGCCATTGAGCACGGTGGTGACTTTCTCGGCGGCCACGCCCCGGTCCATCACGTAGCGCGCCATGTCGGGCGAGAGCGGCAGAATGTGCTGAGCACTGTGGTACAAGCGCTTCTCCAGCGCAAACAGCTGCTGCCGGGCCAGGGCCGTGGGCACGGCTCCCATCGCCACCGGAAACGCCGGCCACAAATCCTGTACCTCAAACACCCACGGCACCCCCCGCCAGCGCGCCACCTGCGCCGCCGCCCAGGCCGCCGTCAGGGGCGTGCTGATGCCCCAGATAACGTCGGGCTTTTCCATGCGCAGCCCTGCCCGCACGGCCCATGCCGCGTACTGCGCAAACGCCAGAGCCCGGCGCGCGGGGCCCATTTTGTTGTCGTACGGGATGCTGGCTTCGCAGATTTCCACCCCGGCCGGCACCCACGGAAACTCGTGCGTCA
This sequence comes from Hymenobacter nivis, assembly GCF_003149515.1. Classification (NCBI taxonomy): domain Bacteria; kingdom Pseudomonadati; phylum Bacteroidota; class Cytophagia; order Cytophagales; family Hymenobacteraceae; genus Hymenobacter; species Hymenobacter nivis. The sequence continues at coordinate 4,149,627 of NZ_CP029145.1, read as the reverse complement.
GCCGTTGCCCGCGCCAGGTGGGCGTGGTCAGCAGCGTTACCCGGTGCGCCTGGGCAATGTGGGCCAGCAGCGCGTAGTGCCGGCTAGTGGCCGGGCAATCGGGGTTGGTGTGGTACTGGCTGAAGACGGCAATGTGCACGAAATCAATGGATAAGTGGGCGAATGAGTGGCTGCGTGAATGAGCAACAGGCCGTGTATATGGCATCTATTCGCTCATTCGCCCACTTGCTCGTTACTGCTTGCTTATTACCGTTTGGGCCGGTAGTGCGATTCATTTAGCAGCTTCTGCGCGCTGCGCTCGGCCATGAGTTGGGCCAGGGTCACGTTGGGATGGTCGTTCATGTATTTGCGCACAATCTGCAGGCCTACCCACTGGCCCACCCGGCCGGGGCAGGTAGCGTCAATCTCGGGCACGTTGGGCCGCTCGCCCACATACTTCTGGATGGTGAAAGGCGTGGTGTTGTACAGCAGGTTTTGCTCCAGAAAGTGAGCCCATATCTTACCCTCATTGGCAGTCACGCCCACTACTTCCTTCCCGGTAAAGCCCAATAACAGCGAATCGGGCGTGCAGGGCAGTACGCGGCCAGCAAAATACAGGGCTTTGCCGCCGCTCACCATGGCGTCGAGCATGGTGTTGGCGGTCAGCTCGTGGCGATTATACTTAGTAGCCACACGCAGCGCAAGGGATGGCATCAAGTTGGCTGGCGTATAGTTGCGCAAGATGTACTTGGGCATTTCTACCGGCCGGAACTTGGCCTGGGGCCCCGCAAACCAGTCGAGGCTCAGCACCAGCAAACTGTCGTTTACAAAGATATCCTTGCCCTCAAACCCACTTACAAACGTGGCTGCACGCGGGGCCTGAAACCCCGGAAAGTAATACTTCACCCGTCCAAACAGGGCCCCCAGGTCGCGGCCCAAAGCAGCACTATCTGGAAAGGCGGTGGCCGTTTGCTGGGCCAATTCGCGCAGGTGTGGCTCGGCCGCGAGGCGGGCCAAAGCAGTAGTCCCGGTGGTATCAGTAGCCGTGCGCCGCTGCAAGTAAAAGCGCGCAAACGCCGGGTGCGCGTTCATAAACGCCATCGCGCCGCCGGGGCCCTGAATTTTAAAAAACGCAGCTTCCAGCCGTTGCACTTGTACGGCGGGCATAGGGGCATCGGCGGCGGCATCGGGTCGGCAACCAGCGGGTTGGCTCTGGCCGCAGCCCGTCAAGGCCAGCCCAGCGGCCAGCACAATAGGCCAGAGCCCTCGTTTGGCAATTCTTTTCTTATCCACGCGTTTCTACTTTTGTGTAAAAATAGCCACAACAATGGCCCGGGCCCACAATCATTCCCGCATTCTTTTACTTCCCAGCTTATGAAGAAATTATTCCTCGTGTTATCAGTCATCACGGCTAGCGCTACGGCAGCCTCCGCCCAAGTCGAAATCGGGGTCAAGATATCCCCTTCCATCACCTATTTGCGAGCTGAATCGCCATCGTCCACCGCCTTCACCAACGAAAGCAGCAAGTTCAGCTTCGGCGGGGCCCTGATTGTGGATTATTTCTTCGGCGAAAACTATGCGTTTGGCACCGGCCTGGCGCTAATGGGAAAGGGCGGCACAGTTTCGTATACCGACCACGCCACGGTCGGCGGTGTGGTGGGCACCACGCCAGTCCGGGTCAACCAGAAAATTGCGACCCAATACCTTGAGCTTCCCGTCACACTCAAGCTCTTTACTAATGAGTTGGCACCCGCTACCCGGCTATATTTTCAACTTGGTGGCTCATTAGCCGTTCCCATCGCCACCCGCGTCAACAACGAAAAATTCTACCAAGATCCGTACGATAATAACAACGAAACCAAGGCTTCGGAGCACGTCTTCGCCCTCGACCTCAACGCCCTATTAGGAGCCGGGGTAGAGTACCAGTTGGGCCACAGCACCAAGTTGCTAGCGGGCCTGAGCTACCACCGCGGCCTGGTCAACCTTGACCATTACTTCGAAAAAACTCGAGACTTCAGCGACGTTACGATCAAAAACAACGTGTTCGCCCTGGATTTAGGCATGAAATTCTAAACACTGATTCTTCTGATTAACCGTGATTTTACTGATTTTTTAAGCTGAAGAACGCCCGTCAAAAAGCCCCGGCTGCAAATGCAGCCGGGGCTTTTTTTGATAGACGAATCAGCGAAATCTGCGGCCCTAGTCGGTAAATTCAATTTCCCGGTCTTGCACCTTGCTCATGGCCGCGGCCATTGAGCGAAGCTGGATTTCCTCACCGCGCTCGTCCTCAATCCGGTAATCGGTGAGGCCCAGGCTACTGTCTTTCACCAATTTCACCCACTTGTAGTATTTCAGATACCACTTCATCTGGCGCGAAACCAAGCCTTTGGTATAATAGGCGTACAAGAAGGGGTGCACCGACAGCGTGAGGCCCGACTGGTTCTGGGCCACCAGCAAGTCGTCGATGCTGTTGTCGATATCATCCGTTACCTGGATGGAGGCCGAAATACGGCCCGTACCGCCGCAGGTGGGGCACACCTCGCCGGTTATAATGGTTTCAGCCGGCCGCACGCGCTGCCGCGTGATTTGCAGCAGCCCGAACTTGGTCAAGGGCAGTACCGTGAACTTGGCCTTGTCGGCTTTCATCACGTCGCGCACGGCATCTTCCACCTTTTTGCGGCTTTCGGCGGCGCGCATGTCAATGAAGTCTACTACAATAATTCCGCCCATGTCACGCAGGCGCAGCTGCCGCGCTACTTCCTTGGCCGCCAGCAGGTTAATCATCAAAGCCGTAGCTTCCTGATCGTTCTCCTGGTTGCTTTTGCTGCCCGAGTTCACGTCGATGACGTGCAGGGCTTCGGTATGCTCGATAACGAGGTAGCCGCCACCGGGCACGGTTACAGTCTTGCCAAACAGCGTTTTAAGCTGCTTCTCAATGCCCGTTTGCTCAAAAATCTTGACCTTAGTGTTGTGCAGCTTCAGCAACCCGAGCTTATCGGGCGCAATCTTCTGCAAGTAGTCGCGCATCTCCTCGTACATGGCCGGGGCATCGACCAAAATGCTGTCGAACGACTCGTTGAGCATATCGCGCAGCATCGACGACGTACGACCCAGCTCGCCCAGCACCTTGTCATTGGGCTTAGCGGTGCGCAGCGTGGTGTAAAGCTGCTCCCACTTGCCCACCATGTCCTGCATGTCCTTATCCAGCTCGGCCACATCGCGCCCTTCCGCCACGGTGCGGATGATGACGCCAAAATTTTCGGGCTTAATGCTAGCGATGAGGCGCTTGAGCCGGTCGCGCTCCGCTTTGCTCACAATTTTCTTGCTCACGCTGATCGTGTTCGAAAACGGCATCAGCACGAGGTAACGGCCCGCCATCGAAATGTCGGTGCTCACCCGGGGCCCCTTCGTGGAGATGGGCTCCTTGATGACCTGCACCACAATTTGCTGGCCTTTTTTGAACACACTATCGGCCTTGCCCACTTTTTCGAGGGGCGGCTCAAACGTGAACTGATCGAGACTGGCAGCGGCGGTCCGGCCGCTTTGCACGGTCCGCGCCCACTTTGTGAACGAGGGGTATTGCTCGCCCAAGTCGCCATAGTGCAGAAACGCGTCCTTTTCGTAGCCAATGTCCACGAAAGCCGCGTTGAGGCCGGGCATCACCTTTTTCACCGTGCCCAGGAAGATATCGCCCACCGAATAATTGGTGTCGTTGCGGTCGAAGTGGTACTCAATGAGCCGCTTATCCTGCAACAGCGCAATCCGTTCGCCTTCCTGAGTAGAATTAATTACTAATTCATTACTCAATGTCTTGTTTGGTTAAAGTAGCTCCAATGGACGGATATATAGCGATACCCCAGAACCAGCAAGAGGGAAGCCAGAACCAAAAGTTCTGACTTCCCTCGCGAGCCACGGGAAAAGCAAACACCCGCCGCATCCGGGAGGCTACTGTGAGAGATGGGTAGCCGGCAGATTTCGGGTAGAAACCACCAACTACCAAAGCACCCCGAGGGGCGGCTTACTTCTTCTTGTGGCGATTCTTGCGCAGGCGCTTCTTGCGCTTGTGGGTGGCAATTTTATGGCGTTTACGTTTTTTACCGCAGGGCATATGCTTGTGGGTTAGGTTATTAGGATTAGGGTAGTTATTTCAATTTAGCCAGCTCTTCCTCGACCGATGCAGCCAGAGCCGGGTCGGCACTGAGGCTTTTAGCCGTCAGGAAGGCGGCGCGGGCCTGTTCTTTGGCCCCCGTCCGGGCCGAGGTCACGCCCAGGTAAAACTGGGCATTCACATTTTTGGGATTCACTTTCACCAACTGCTGGAAGCGCTCCACGGCTTTGTCGTACTGGTTGCTTTGCACGGCCAAGATGCCCAAGTCGTACAGCGCTCTTTCGTTTTTGGGGTCGGCAGCCAACACCTCGCGTAGCAGCGTCACGCCCTTCACGGGGTTGTCGGAGGCCATGTATGTCATGCCCAGGTTGGTCTTGGCGTCGAGGTTGTCAGGACTCTTGGCCAATACTTTGGTGTACAAATCACGGGCCTTGCCGCCGAGCAGCTTGATGCGCTCATCCGACGAAGCAAAGCTAAACGCCTGAAAATAAGCATCGGCCGCCTGCTGCAACGCCTGGGGCCCCGGCTGCGCCGCCGCCACCTGCTCGTAGTAATAGCCCGCGCTGTCGAAGCGCTGCACGTTCTCGTAGCGGCGGGCCAGTAGCGTGGCGGCCTCAGCTTTTTGGGCTGAGGTGCCGGCTTTGGTAAATTGGCCCAGCAAACGGTTCAGCTCCTGGCGCTGCACCGGGGTGGCCGCGGTGTGGGGGGCGGCGGCCGTGGGGCCTTCCGGGGAGGTGGTAGGCCCGGCCTCGGCCGATACGGGGCCCGACGACGCATCGGCTTTGGAGCCGTTGGTGGCCGGGCCGCCACCGTCGCGGTTGGCCGTGCGGGCCGCATCTTGGGTCAGTTCCGCCTTCCCTTCCTTGGGCTTCACAATGCCTTTGGGAAGCACAAATAAGCCACCAATCAACGCCAAAGCGAGGACTAGGACCAATACTTGGTGAGCAGCGGGACGGGAGGCGGTGGTAGCCATAGAAAATAGCCGGCCGCCGGGCTTCCCAGTTGTGGAAAGACACCGGCGGCACAGCCGGTAATTAGCTAGTGATCAACAACTGAAGCCTAAGCTTTGGCAGCCGTGGCTTTTACTTTCTTGCTATTTTTAATTTTAGCCACGAAGGTTTTCGACGGCTTGAAGCTCGGGATGTAGTGCTCCTCAATGATGAGCGACGTGTTTTTCGAAATATTGCGGGCCACTTTACGGGCGCGCTTCTTGTTAACGAAAGAACCGAAGCCGCGCACGTAGATGTTGTTGCCCTCGGTCATCGAATCCTTCACCACTTTGAAGAAGGCTTCTACAGTCATCAATACATCTGCTTTCTCGATGCCGGTTTTCTGCGAAATTTCGGCGATTACCTCTGCTTTGGTCACGTTGGTTAGGTACTTAGGGTAAAAAAAATAAGAATCTGGGCAATAAAAATTCCCGCTCTCCGCGTAAGCCCTTGCCCGGTAGGCGATTCGCTTATGAAATCGGGCCACAAAGGTAGCTTCTTTTTTGGTTTTTACCAACCATCCATTGCAATCGGGGCCCCGGCCCAATTTATTCGTCCTCAAAATCTTGGCTAATCTCACCCGCCAACCTTCCGTATTGGCCGCCGCGCTGCTGGCCTGGTACCCCCGCCACCACCGCGACTTGCCCTGGCGGCGCACCCGCGATCCATACGCCATCTGGCTGTCCGAAGTTATTCTCCAGCAAACCCGCGTGGCGCAGGGCCTCCCCTACTACGAAGCCTTTTTGGCCGCCTACCCCACGGTGCAGGCCCTAGCCAGGGCCCCCGAGCAGGAAGTGCTGCGCTTGTGGCAGGGCCTGGGCTACTACTCCCGGGCCCGCAACATGCACCACACGGCTCAGCAAGTGGTGCAGGAATACGATGGCCTGTTCCCGACCACCTACGCCGGCCTGCTGAAGCTACGCGGCGTGGGGCCCTACACGGCGGCGGCCATTGCCTCGTTTGCCTTCGGCGAGGCGGTGGCCGTGCTCGACGGCAACGTGTACCGGGTGCTGGCGCGCATTTTCGGCCTACATTCCGACATTGCCGCGCCGGCCTCGCGCAAGGAATTCCAGGCCCTGGCCGACCAGCACATTCCGGCCAGTACGCCCGCCGATTTCAACCAGGCCATCATGGAGTTTGGGGCCCTGCAATGCACCCCGGCGCGGCCCGACTGCCTGTTTTGCCCGCTGCAACACAGCTGCTGGGCGTTTCAGCACGGGCAGGTAGCGCTGCTGCCGGTGAAGAGCAAGGCCAAGGCGGCGCGTGTGCGCTACCTGCACTACTTGGTGCTGCGCCACGGCGAGGCTATGTACCTGAAAAAGCGCGGCGCAAAAGATATTTGGCAGGGCCTGTACGACTTTGCGGTAGTCGAAACCGCGGGGTTGAAGCTGGGTGCGGCCGAGGTGCTGCGCCACGTGGAGGCCCTGGGCGGCCGGCTCGATACCCGCCTCGCGGCCGAGCCGGGGCCCCCGCCCCTACTCAAGCACGTGCTGAGCCACCAGAAGCTGGAAGCGCGCTTCCACACCGTGTGGCTGGCGGGGGCCCTGCCGGCCACGGCCCTAGCCGATACGGGCCTGCGGGCCTACTCGCCGGCCGAAATCGAAGCGCTGCCCAAGCCGCAGCTCATTGCCAATTATTTGGGCAAAAATTAAAATATTATTGCTAATTAATTTGGTAAATTTGTTTCCGGTGCGTACTTTTATAGCACCTTAATCTCTGCGAGGTAAAACGCATTTTACCATTTTAGCCCCTACCGTCATGGCCGGAGTAAACAAAGTAATTTTAGTAGGCAACCTGGGCAAAGATCCCGAGGTGCGGCACCTGGAAGGCGGCGTGAGCGTAGCGCATTTCACGCTCGCCACCAACGAGTATTTCAAAGACAAGCAAGGCACGCGCGTGGAGCGCACCGAGTGGCACAACATTTCCGCCTGGCGTGGCCTGGCGGAAATGGCCGACAAATACCTCAAAAAAGGCCAGCAGGTGTATATTGAAGGCAAGCTGCGCACCCGCCAGTACCAGGACAAGGACCAGCAAACCCGTTACATCACCGAAATCATCGCCGATGAGATTTCGATGCTGGGGGCCCGGCCGGGCGGTTCGCCCGGGGCCCCAGCCGCGGTGGCCGAGCCAGCGGTCAGCTTCCGGCAGGAGCCGGAGCTGGACCAGCTGCCGTTTTAGCTGTGCGCCCGTCTCATTTCTGAAAAGCCCTGGCACTGCGCTGGGGCTTTTTTCGTTGCGGCGGGGCGGGAGTACCTTTGAACGGCGGCGACCACTAACAGCAATCCGTGATACATTCTACTTTTTTGCCGCGCTTCGCCGGCCGGCTGGCTTGGCTGGGGGCCCTGGCCCTAGGGCTGGCCGCTTGCACAGCCGCACCTGACTTCACGCCCAAGCCCAAGGGCTACAACCGCATCGTGCTGCCGCCCCACCGCTACCGGCCCCTGCCCGGCGGCCACCCCTACACGTTTGACTACTCGCAGTCTGCGGTGGTGAAGCGCGACTCGTCGTACATGGCGCAGCCGCACTGGCTGAACATTTACTACCCGCAACTACATGCCAACGTGCAGATTACGTACATGGACGTGGCCCGCGACCGGCGCCTCTACAACAAGATGATGGAGGACGCTCGCAGGCTCACCGGCAAGCACCAGGTGAAGGCCACGGCCATCGACGAGCGAATTTTGAAGATGCCCAACGGCATGCGCGCCTCGGTGTTCGAGCTACAGGGCGAAGTGCCGAGCCAGTTCCAGTTTTATACTACCGACAGCACCAAGCACTTTTTGCGCGGGGCCCTGTACTTCCAAACCGCCACCGCCAACGACTCGCTGGCCCCGGTGATTGAGTACGTGAAAACCGACATGGTACAGATGCTGAACACGTTGAAATACCGCTGATCATTTAATATTTATCAATTAACATTTAACATTGCTTTTGGTGACAAAAAGGCTGTTTTTTGGCCGTTCTAATGGCTGTTAAAGAATTAATTGTATGATTGTTAAATGATAAATGATAAATGATAAATGTTAATTGTTAAATGAAATGAGTTTCTTCAATACCCGGCTGGAGTTTTTGCGGGGCGTGGGGGCCCAGCGGGGGCAGCTGCTGGGCAAGGAGTTGGGCCTGTTCACCTACGGCGACCTGATCCAGCGCTACCCGTTCCGCTACCTCGACCGGACGCAGTTCTACAACGTCGTCGATTTGCACGAGGACTTGCCTTACGTGCAGGTGAAGGGCATTTTGCGCAACCGCCAGCTGGTGGGCGAGGGTCCCAAACAGCGCCTCACGGCCACGCTGAGCGACGCCAGCGGCGACCTGGACTTGGTGTGGTTCAAGGGCATCAAGTGGATGCAGCAAATTGTGCAGAACCAGAAGGAGTACATCCTGTTTGGCAAGCCCACGATGTTCAACGGGCGGCCCCAGATGGCCCACCCCGAGTTGGAAGAAGTGACCGAGGCCAAGGCCGGCCAGAGCTTTTTGCAGCCGGTGTACAACACCTCCGAGAAGCTCAAAAACTACCACCGCGTGGACAGCAAGGCCATCATGCGGATGGTGGGCGATTTGCTGAAAATTGCCCTGCCGCACGTGAGCGAGACGCTCTCGCCGGCCCTCGTCGAGCAGTACGCGCTGATGGGCAAGGCCCAGGCGATGCAGCAGATTCACTTCCCGCAGACCCCGGACCTGCTGGCGGCGGCGCGGTTCCGGCTCAAGTTCGAGGAGCTATTCTACATCCAGCTCAAGCTGCTGCGCCAGAAAGACCAGCGCAAGGTGACGCTGGCCGGCCAGATTTTCAACTTGGTGCCCACGCTGGTCGACTTTTATAACAACCACCTGAGCTTTGACCTCACAAGGGCCCAAAAGCGGGTCATCCACGACATTTATAAGGATTTCTGCACCGGCCAGCAGATGAACCGGCTGTTGCAGGGCGACGTGGGCTCGGGCAAAACCATTGTGGCCTTCATTGCCATGCTGATGGCGGCCGATAACGGGGCCCAAAGCTGCCTGATGGCCCCCACCGAAATATTAGCCGACCAGCACTACCAGGGCCTGAAGGTGTACGCCGACGCGCTAGGCATCCACCTGGGCAAGCTCACAGGCAGCACCCGCACGGCCCAGCGCCGCGTGCTGCATGAGGAGCTGCGCAACGGCACCATGCACATGCTGGTGGGTACCCACGCGCTGCTGGAGGATGTGGTGCAGTTCCGCAATCTGGGCCTGACGATTATGGACGAGCAGCACCGCTTCGGGGTAGCGCAGCGCTCAAAATTGTGGCAGAAAAACCCGCACGTCATCCCGCACGTGCTGGTGATGACGGCCACGCCCATCCCGCGCACCCTAGCCATGACGCTGTACGGCGACCTCGACGTGAGCGTGATTGACGAGCTACCGGCTGGCCGCAAACCCATCGTGACGGTGCACCGCTACGACACCAACCGCCTGAAGGTGTTCGAGTTCATTCGCCAGCAGGTGAAGCTGGGCCGGCAGGCCTACATCGTGTATCCGCTGATTGAGGAGTCGGAAACCCTGGACTACAAAGACCTGACCGACGGCTACGAGAGCGTAACGCGCGCCTTCCCGGAAATGCAAATCAGCATGGTGCACGGACGCATGAAGGCCGAAGAGAAGGACTTTGAAATGGCCCGCTTCGTGAAGCAGGAAACCCAGATTATGGTGGCCACCACTGTAATTGAGGTGGGCGTGAACGTACCCAACTCGTCGGTGATGGTGATTGAGTCGGCCGAGCGGTTCGGCCTCTCGCAGCTGCACCAGCTGCGGGGCCGCGTAGGCCGCGGGGCCGACCAGAGCTACTGCGTCCTCATGTCGGGCTTCAAGCTGAGCAAGGATGCCCGCACTCGTCTCGAAACGATGGTGCGTACGAGCAACGGCTTCGAGATTGCCGACATCGACCTGAAGCTCCGGGGCCCCGGCGACCTGATGGGCACCCAGCAAAGCGGCGTGCTCGACCTGCTCATCGCCGACCTGGCCAAAGACGGGCGCATTCTCAGCGAGAGCCGCGCCGCCGCGCAGTCGCTGCTGGCGGAGGACCCGGACTTGGCGCGGCCTGAAAACGGCAACATCCGCCACCACATCGACAGCCTGCCCGCCACCGCCGTGAACTGGAGCAGAATCAGCTAAAAAACAGGCCAAAAGAAAAGCGGCTCCGATGGGAGCCGCTTTTTTGGTTAAAACAGGGCCAGGACGCTGGTAATGGGCGTTTGTTGCGAGCCATTGCGCACCAGCACCACGGGATTGCTGGTACTCAGGGAACGGTGGTTGGCGGAGGCCATCAATTCGGAGAAAGTAGCGACGGTAACGTGTGGGTTGGGGCGTGACCAGCGCCCGATAACCACGAAACTGAGGAGCAGAAAAAGTTTTCCTATGGTTTTCATATAGTAGAATGCCTTTCGGCATGGAAAGAATAATTCTTGGAATATTTACAATCAATCAACTTGTAAATCAATAGGTAGTCTTTGCATTGGCAAGTTACGCTGTTTGCTAGAAAGGCGCACGCATTTGAATTATCCCTTAAACGGTGCCGATATACGAAAGTTTAATTGTGTCAGTTGCGTTTATGCTACCTTTTTATTGCCACCTCAAGGCCCCCGGGCGCCGTGCTTATATGCCGTACGGGCCCTAAGCAAGCACTACATTTGGCGTACAGGCCCAAAGGCACGGACGGGCTTTCCTGTATTAATCTAATTTTCACTACATGCGATATCATCGAATTGGCGCTATTTTGGCCGCGGCGGGGCTGCTAATTGCAGCGGCGCCTGCTCGGGCCCAAAAGATCAAATCCGTTCCGTTCAGCTACCAGCCCGAACAGGGAGCCGACCGCTACGACAGTCGGGTACCCGTCAAAACGCTGCCTCTGGCCGATGGCAGCGGCTTCATCATTTTGGCCCACCAGGCCAACGGCGGCTACGCCGTGGAGCGCTACGACCAGGCCCTGAAAAAGCAGTGGGAAGCCGCCCTGCCCGTGGCCCCAGGCGAAACGGCAGAAGCCTTCGGGCTGGGCCCCGAGCAGGCCTGGGTAGTGCTGCACCACACCGACGAAAGCGGCCAGAACCTGACCGTGCACCCGGTGGGCCTGCGCAACGGCCAGCCGGGGCCCCCGGTGGTGCTGGTGGCGGCCCCCGCCCGCGACCGCCGCCCGGGCGTGGCCATTTCGCCCGATGGCACGCACCTGCTGGCCTTCGCCTACCAAACCCGCGAGGCGCAAATCAAGGCCCTCGACGCGACGCTGTTCGACCAGAAGCTGGGCAAGGTGCTGAGCCGGACCTACGATTTCCGGTCTACGCGCGACTTTTTCTCGCCCAACGTGCTGGTGGCCAACGACGGGGCCCAGCTCGTAACCATGCTCAGCGACGGCATGAGCAAGCTGACCGTGCGCCGCTACCCGGCCACGCCCGATGCGCCCACGCAGGCCACGCCGGTGCCGGTGCTGGGCGTGCCGGTAGGGGGCATTTTTGGGGGCCGCACCATCCGCATCCGCGATGCGCGGTTCAAGCTGCTGCCCGACGGCCAACTCTACGCCGCCGCGCTGGTGGCCGACTACGATTCGGGCGAGTTGACGGGCCTGAAAGTAGTGCGGTTCGATTTCGACAAAAACGACATCAAGCTGAGCGACGAAGTACCCTTCGACGCTGCTTATTTGGCCGCTGTGGGGCAGGCCACCGGGGCCCCGACACCCAAGCAACTGGAGGACATCTACCTGGCCGACCTACTTCTCACACCCGAAAAAAACCTGGTGGTACTGGCCGAGCGCCACTACGAGGAAGGGGGCCCCGAACTACCAGTGCACGCCCGCGAAATCCACGCGTTTGGCTACAACAGCTTTGCCCGGCCGAGCTGGCACAAGCTGATAGCCAAGGACCAGACGGCCCCGGCCATCGACAGCTACACGGGCATTGGCTTCCGGGCGGCGGTGTTCAACGAAGAAGTCCAGCTGGTGACGCTGGAAACCCTGGCCGGTAAGTCGGACCTGTACCTGCGCCACCTACCGGTGCTGAGCGGCGTGGCCTCGGCCCCGCAGCGCCTCAAGCTGAACGTGGCCGACGACAAGCAACTAGCCTATGTGAAGGACTTCACCGCTTGGCTGGGGCCCAAAACCATCATCGGCATCAGCCGCCCCAGCAAGCGCTCCGCCGCGCTACAACTCAACCGGGTTGAATTAAAATAACCAGCCCACTAAACGCAAAAAGGGCCGCTCCTATGTTTTAGGAGCGGCCCTTTTTGCGTCAACACCTACGTCAAAACGGAATCGTCACCGAAATCCGACAGATCCGCTTCATCCGATAAATCCATGGTTCAGACCTAATAGATGTAGTCGTTGGCTTCAATCAGGCCGGCGGCCACGCGGCGGCGGGCATCCTTCACGTTGAAGAGGTCGGCCTTGGTGAAGCGCTTGAGGCCCATGCTCAGCAGGCGCTGCTCGTCGCCCTCGGTCATGCTGGCAATGGCTTCCTTACCGGCTTTCTCCACGATGTCGATGGTGTCGGAGAGGTACACGCGGGCCATGTCCAGCTCGCGGCTCATCGCCTCCTCACCCTTGAGGGTAATTTCCTTCTCTACGCGCAGCAGGATGCTTTCGGCCACGTAGGTTTTGATGGACATATCGGCAATGTTGGTCAGCACTTCCTGCTCTTTGGCGAGCGAGTTCATGTACTTCTGCACAGCCGTGCCAGCCACCATTAGGATGGCCTTTTTGAGGCCCGCAATGGCTTTTTTCTCGGCGGCAAACGGCGAGTCGTCGCTCTCCCCCATGCTCGGGATGGCCAGCAGTTCCTGCTGCACGGCCTGGGCGGGGCCCATCAGGTCGATTTCACCCTTCATGCCCTTTTTCAAAATCATGTCCACTGCTAGCATGCGGTTAATTTCGTTGGTGCCTTCGAAGATGCGGTTGATGCGCGAGTCGCGGTAGGCGCGGTCCATCGGGTAGTCGGCCGAGAAGCCGTAGCCACCAAAAATCTGCACGCCTTCGTCCACCACGTAGTCGAGCACTTCCGAGCCCTCCACTTTCAGCATCGCGCACTCCACGGCGAATTCGCGGGCGGCGCCCAGCAGGGCCTCGTTACTGCCCTTGCCTTCGGCGAGCAATTTTTGTTCCATGCGGTAGATGTCGTCGCCGGCCCGGTAAATGGCCGATTCCACGGCGTACATCCGGATGGCCTGCTGGGCCAGCTTGTAGCGAATGGCGCCGAACTTGCTGATAGGCAACTTGAACTGCACCCGCTCGTTGGCGTACTTAATACTCTGTATAGCAGCACCCTTAGCCCCGCCCAGGCAAGCCGCGGCCAGCTTAATGCGGCCGATGTTCAGCACGTTGAAAGCGATGAGGTGGCCCTTGCCAATCTCGCCCAGCACGTTCTCCTTGGGCACCTGCGCATCGCTGAAAAACACCTGGCGCGTGCTGCTACCCTTGATGCCCATCTTGTGCTCCTCGTTGCCGAGGCTCAGGCCGGGGGTGTCTTTATCCACGATGAAGCCGGTGAACTGCTCCCCGTCAATCTTGGCAAACACGATGAACACGTCGGCAAAACCGGCGTTGGTGATCCACATTTTCTGGCCGTTCAGCACGTAGTGGGTACCTTCGGCATTCAGCACGGCCTTAGTCTTGGCCCCCAGCGCGTCGGAGCCCGAGCCGGGCTCGGTGAGGCAATAGGCCCCCATCAGAGTGCCGTCGGTGAGGCCGGGCAGGTATTTTTCCTTCTGCGCGTCGTTGCCGAAGTACAGGATAGGCAGCATGGCAATGCCCGTGTGCGCCGCAAAGGCCACCGGGAATGAGTGGCCGCCGCCCACGCCCTCCGTCACGCGCAGCGCCGTGGGGAAGTCCATGTCCAAGCCCCCAAACTGCTCCGGGATGCTTACCCCGAACAAGCCTTGCTGGCCGGCTTTCTCCATCAGGCCGCGCATGAGGCCTTCCTCGTGGTTGTCGAGGCGCTCCAGTAGCGGCGTTACTTCCTGGGCCACAAAGTCCAGGCAGGTCTGGTGCATCAGGCGCTGCTCCTCACTAAAATCGGCCGGCGTGAAAACGTCCTGCGCATCGGTCGGCTTGATGATGAATTCGCCGCCCTTCACGACAGCTTTTTGGGATACTTCCATGACGGTTCTAAGTGAGGAGTTGGAGATTAATATGAAAAAAGTGTTAGGCACGCCTACTATTTTGACAAATAGGGCCCCCGGGATTTAATACTGCAAGATAAGCAAAAATGTTAGGCGTGCCTACTACTTTGAACGAAAAAAAGGTTCTTTATGGCTTCAACCCAAGAATCTTATCAGTGGTATATCCACTACTCTGGCTACTTCAGGTAGCTGTAATAACCAAGCTGTTACTAATTCCCTCTGCACTTCAGTAACTGAGCCGTAAAGCTTCGAGCCATAACGCTTGCCCGTTTCGATGTAAAAAATTCCACGCGGTGGACCAGACTAGCCAGACCATGATAAACCATTTGTATCTAGAAATTCAAACAGGGCTTCTCTTACCTCCTGTAGTCGGCCACGTGGTAAATCAAAGCGAAATTCAAATATGAGTTTCCAATACACGGTTGTGAACTCACCCTGGTATTTCTTTTTTCGCAGCCGTTTCTTCATATTCTAAGTAGTCGCGCAGAAGTAACCGTAGCAAAAAAGGCGGTCATGCTGAGCGCAGTCGAAGCATCTCTACCTCGTAAGTAAAGAATTACTATTGCGGTAGAGATGCTTCGACTGCGCTCAGCATGACGTTCAATTCAATACGCTTACTTGTGCGTGAGTACTTAAGTACAAACCTTCCTTATACTGGACGCAGTGAAGCATCTCTACTACATTACTCACAGGCAATAGAAAAGCTTCGCTGCGTTCAAAATGACGTTCTAATCGGCAACGCCGGTCGTCACTTCAGCAGCTCGTAGATGCCCGCCACACCCTGGCCGCCGCCCACGCAGGCGGTTACGATGCCGTACTTCTGGCCCCGGTCGCGCAGCTCGTCGAAGAGTTGAATGGAGAGCTTGGCGCCCGAGCAGCCCAGTGGGTGGCCCAGCGCAATGGCCCCGCCGTTCACGTTCAGCTTGTCGGTATTGATGCCCAGCTCGCGCACTACGGCCAGGCTCTGCGAGGCGAAGGCCTCGTTCAGCTCGAACAGGTCAATGTCTTCCAGCTTCATGCCGGCTTGCTTGAGGGCTTTCGGCACGGCCTTGACGGGGCCCATGCCCATGATGCGCGGGTCAATGCCCTCGGTGGCGTAGGTGACCATGCGGGCAATGGGCTCCAGGTTCAGTTCCTTCACCATGCGCTCGCTCATCACGAGCACGAAGGCCGCGCCGTCGGAGGTTTGGGACGAGTTGCCGGCCGTGACGCTGCCGTTGGCGGCGAACACGGGGCGCAACTTGGCCAGGGCTTCGATGGACGTATCGGCGCGGGGGCCCTCGTCGGTGTCCACCACGTAGACGCGGTTTTTCTTCTTGCCGGTGGCCTGGTCAAGGTAGGTTTCCTCCACC
Source organism: Hymenobacter nivis (assembly GCF_003149515.1). Classification (NCBI taxonomy): domain Bacteria; kingdom Pseudomonadati; phylum Bacteroidota; class Cytophagia; order Cytophagales; family Hymenobacteraceae; genus Hymenobacter; species Hymenobacter nivis. The sequence goes on along the minus strand of NZ_CP029145.1, from coordinate 4,134,079 downwards.
GTGATGGGCACGATGCTCTTGGCAAATTTGCCTTCCTTAATGGCCTTGATTGCCTTCTGGTGCGAGTTGTAGGAGAATTCGTCCTGGTCCTGGCGCGAGATTTTGTAGTCCTGTGCCACGGCTTCGGCAGTGAGGCCCATGCCCATGTAGTAGTCGGGGTGCTCGTTGGCGAGCTTATAGTTGGGCACGGTTTTCCAGCCCACCGTGGGCACCATGCTCATGCTTTCGGTGCCGCCGGCGATGATGCACTCGGCCATACCTGCCGTGATTTTGCCCACCGCCATGGCGATGGTTTCCACGCCCGAGCCGCAGTAGCGGTTCACGATGAGGCCGGGCACGTTGATGGGCAGCGCCAGCAGCGAGATGAGGCGGCCCATTTGCAGGCCCTGCTCGGCCTCGGGTACAGCGTTGCCCACAATCACGTCGTCGACGCGGCTGGGGTCGAGCGCCGGCACCGACTTGACGAGGTGCTTGATAACTTCGGCGGCGAGGTCGTCGGGGCGGGTGAAGCGAAAGACGCCGCGGGGCGCTTTGCCAACGGCGGTGCGGTAGCCGGCGACGATATAGGCGGTATTGGCCATTTTGATAGGTTCTGTCATGCTGAGCAGGCGAAGCATCTTATCACGTTCGCGCTGCTCGGGTGGGAAATTGATTCTGGCGAAGGCAGCCGTGATAAGACGCTCCCTTCGCCAGCATGACAATTTTTTAGTTGCGTAGCGGCTTACCGGTGGTGAGAATGCTCTGAATCCGCTCCAGCGTCTTGCGCTCACCGCAGAGGCTGAGGAAGGCGTCGCGCTCCAAGTCCAGCAGGTACTGCTCGCTTACCTCGGTGGGCGAACTCAGGTCGCCGCCGCACATCACGTAGGCCAGCTTGTTGGCAATCAGCTCGTCGTGCTTCGAGATATAGTTGCCCTGCTGCATGGCGTACACGCCGGTGCGGAACATGGCCAGGGCCCCCTTGCCGTGCACCTTCACGTTGGTCTTCTGGGTGGGCTGGGTATAGCCGGCGTCGGCCATTTCCAGGGCGGCGGCTTTGGCCTGGGCAATTACGCGGCTACCGTTGACCACGATTTCGTCGCCCCGGCGCAAAAAGCCCAGGTCAAACGCCTCGGCGGCCGAGGTCGAAACCTTGGCCGTGCTGATGGTCATGTAGGTGTTGCGCAGCAGGTTGTATTCGGGCTCGCCTTCCTCGTACTTGGCGGCGGTGCGCAGCGTCATTTCCTTGGTGCCGCCGCCGCCCGGGATCAGGCCCACGCCGAATTCGACCAAACCCATGTAGGTTTCGGCCGCGGCCACCACTCGGTCGCAGTGCAGGTTCAGCTCGCAGCCGCCGCCCAGAGCCAGGCCGTGGGGGGCCCCCACCACCGGGATGCTGCTGTAGCGCAGCCGCATCATGGCCTGCTGGAACTGGCTGATCATCAGGTTCAGCTCGTCGAATTCCTGCTCCACGGCCTGCATGTACACCAGGCCCAGGTTGGCCCCGGCCGAAAAGGCGGGCGCGTCGTTGCCCACCACCAGGCCCCGGTAGCCGCCTTCGGCCATCTCAATGCCCTTGAGCAGGCCCTGAATCACATCCTGGCCCATGGCGTTCATCTTCGAGTGGAACTCCACGTTCAGAATGCCGTCGCCGAGGTCGATGATTGAGGCGCCGCTGTTCTTCCACAGCACCTTGCCGCTGGCCCGCAGGTTGTCGAGAATAATGAAGTTCTCCACGCCCGGCACCGCCTGATACTGCTTGCTCTGCTGGTCGTAGAACTCGCGCACACCGGCTGCATTTATCTGGTAAAAGGCTTGATGGCCAGCGGCCAGCATTTCCTCCACCCAAGGGGCCACGGTGCGGCCGGCGGCCTTGGCCAGGTCGATGCCGGCCTGCACGCCCAGCGCGTCCCAGGTTTCGTAGGGCCCCAGCTCCCAGCCGAAGCCGGCGCGCAGGGCATCGTCAATCTTGTAGAGTTCGTCGGCAATTTCAGGCACGCGGTTGCTCACGTAGGCAAACAAGCTGCCGAAGCTCAGGCGATAGAACTCGCCGGCTTTGTCCTTGCCCGCCACCAGCACCTTAAAGCGGTCGGCCACCTTGTCGATGGTTTTGGTCAGCTCCAGCGTGGCAAACTTCACCTTCTGACTGGGCTTGTATTCCAGCGTGTTCAGGTCCAGGGCGTGGATTTCTGACTTGCCGCCTTCGCCCTTTACTTTCTTGTAGAAACCTTGACCGGTCTTGTCGCCCAACCACTTATTCTCGCCCATTTTCTTTACGAAATCGGGCAGCACGAACACGTCCTTGGCCTCGTCGTCGGGCAGGCCCTGGGCCAGGCCGTTGGCTACGTTGATGGTCGTATCGAGGCCCACCACGTCGGAAGTGCGCAGCGTGGCCGACTTGGCGTGGCCAATAACGGGGCCGGTCAGCTTGTCGGTTTCTTCCACGGTCAGGCCCAGCTTCTGCATGGTTTGCATGGCATCGAGCAGGGCGAATACGCCCACGCGGTTGGCAATAAAACCGGGCGTATCCTTGGCCAGCACAGTGGTTTTGCCCAGGTATAGGTCGCCGTAGTGCAGCAGGAAATCAATCACTTCCGGCTTCGTGTCGGGCGTCGGAATTACTTCCAGCAGCTTCAGGTACCGCGGCGGGTTGAAGAAGTGCGTGCCGCAGAAATTTTGCTTGAAGTCGTCCGAACGGCCCTCGGCCAGCAAGTGGATTGGGATGCCGCTGGTGTTGCTCGTGATGAGCGTGCCCTGCTTGCGGAACTGCTCCACCCGCTCATAAAGGCTCTTTTTGATGTCGAGCCGCTCCACCACCACCTCAATCACCCAATCGCACTGCGCAATTTCCTTCAGGTTGTCGTCGAAGTTGCCGGTTTTGATGCGGCTGACCTCGCTCTTGCGGTAAAGCGGCGACGGATTGGCAACGATTGCGGCCTGCAACGCGGCATTCACGATGCGGTTGCGCACGGCGGGGGCCCCCAGCTCCAGGCCTTTAGCCTGCTCGGCGGGCAGCAGCTCTTTGGGCACAATGTCGAGCAGCAGCACCTGCACGCCGATGTTGGCGAAATGGCAGGCAATGCGCGAGCCCATGACGCCGGAGCCCAATACGGCTACTTTCTTGATGATTCGTTTCATTCAGTTCGGGTGAATGGGTGGGTTGGCAACTGCGGGCGACAGACCGGGGCCCTACGCTAGGTTTTCGTGGCGCAACGGCTTCAGCTCGAAGCCGTTGAACATAGTTTTTCCTTCGATAATGCCCGTAATCTGGGCCGTTACTTTCAAGAATACGTTGAGCTGCGACTGCGGGATTTTCTCCCGGATTCTGGCGTTGAAATGCCGCACCGTCTGGCGCGAAACCTCCTTCTTCTCCAGGCCCAGCGGAGTAAGGAAAATCCGCACCGAGCGTTTATCGTGTGCATCGGCTTGCTTGTAGATCAAGCCTTTGTCCTCCATACTGCGCAGGATGCGCGTGAGGCTACGGGTTTCCAAGCCCAGCAGCGGCGCAATTTTGGTAGCCGGAATACCGTGCTCGTGGTCGATGTTGAGCAGCACAAAGCCGATGCTGGTCGTGATGTCGTTCTGGGCCGCCTGGGCGTTGTACATCCGCGAGATGGCGTGCCAGGCCACTTTGATGTTGTAATCGACTGTTTCTTCGGGTTTCATGGCGCAAGTTAAAGGCGGTAAACATACGAAGAAATCTATTCGGCTTGCATACTACTTTTTCAAAAGCCAAGGCAGGCCCGTTGGCGGCGGCCCGCCTAAAATAGCCCCTCGATGAGGTCCTTGTTTTTTTCGGTGATGACCTTACGCTTCACCTTCATGGTGGGCGTCATTTCGCCGGTTTCCACGGTCCACAGCTCGGGCAGCAGCGCAATTTTTTTCACTTGCTCCCACTGCGCGAAGCTCTTGTTGCAATTAGCAACCAGCCCGTTGTAAAGCTTCACCACTCGTTCGTTCCGCACCAATTCTTCGTTGGAAGCGTCGGAGACGCCATGGCGCTTGCACCAGGCCTTCAGGTCGGGGAATGAGGGAATGACCAGCGCGGCGGCATACTTTTTATTGGCCCCCACCACCATCGCCTGCTCGATGAGCGGCTCTTCTTTGAGCTTGCCCTCAATGACTTGCGGGGCGATGTACTTGCCGCCACTGGTTTTGAACATCTCCTTTTTGCGGTCGGTAATCTTCAAAAACCGCCCGTTTATTAATTCACCAATGTCGCCGGTGTGCAGCCAGCCGTCGGCGTCGATGGTTTCGGCCGTGAGCTCGGGCTTGTTGTAGTAGCCCTTCATCACGGAGGCCGAGCGGGTCAGGATTTCGCCGTCGGGCGCAATTTTCACCTCCATGTTGTTGATGAGGGGCCCCACGGTGCCGATCATGTTGTTCTCGCGCTCGTAGCCGTTCACGGCAATCACGGGCGAGGTTTCGGTGAGGCCGTAGCCCTCCATTACGCGGATGCCAGCGGCCCAGAACACCCGCGCCAGCCGTGGTTGCAGGGCCCCGCCGCCGCTCACAATGCAGCGCAGGTTACCGCCCAGCGCCTCGCGCCACTTGCTGAATATGAGCTTATTGGCTACTGCCAGCTCGGTGTTGTACACGAAGCCCTGGTCTTTCTGGGTATCGTATTTCAGGCCCAGGTTCAGGGCCCAAAAGAAAAGCTTGTGCTTGAGGCCGGTTTGCTCGTGGCCCTTGGACACGATGCGGTCGAACACCTTTTCGAGCAGGCGCGGCACGGTGGTGAAGATTTCGGGCTTCACTTCGCGCAGGTTTTCGGCCACGGTTTCCAGGCTTTCGGCGTAGTAGATGCTCACGCCGCTCATCATGTAGATGTACGTAACCATGCGCTCGAAAATGTGGCACAACGGCAGAAAGCTCAGCGCCTTATCCTGGGGCCCTACGGGCACAAACTGCTTGGAATTGCGACAGTTGCTCAGGAGATTGTCGTGGCTCAGCATCACGCCTTTGGGCTGGCCGGTGGTGCCGCTGGTGTAGATGAGCGTGAGCAGGTCGTCGGGCTCCACGGCGGCTTTCAGAGGCTCCAGGTCGGCGGGGTTACCTTGCTGGCCTAGCGCCAGCAGCTCGCTGAAGTGGCGGGCCCCGTCGACCTTATCAAAAGTGAACACGTTTTCGGCCGGGATGGCCAGGCCTGCGGTAGCCTCCTGCACTTTGTGGAACAGCTTGGCGTCGGACACAAACACGGCCTTTACGCCAGCATCGGTGAAGATGTATTTGTAGTCTTCGACCGTAATACTGGGGTACATGGGCACGCTGATGGCCCCGATTTGGGCGATGCCGAAGTCGGCCAGCAGCCACTCGGGCCGGTTCATGCTGATGAGCGCCACTTTATCGCCGCGCTGCAAGCCCAGGGCCCGCAGGCCGAGGCTCACCAGGTTGGCCTGGTTCTGCACCTGCTGGGTGCTGAGGGGCGACCACTGGCCGTTGATTTTGGCGGCCAGCGCGTCGGTTTTGGCAAACTCGGCGAGTTGGTAGGGTAGGATATCGAAAGAGCGGCGGACGTCCATCAGCGGGTGGGATAAGGCTTAAGCGAAATGAAATTGCGGATAAATAAACGAGCTTTTTTGGCGATGGGCCCCCGGTTGGCTTTGCGCTGCGCAGGGGCCCCGTTTTAAATTGCCCCGGCCGCCGCGGGAGCGTGTAATTTTACGGCCCTTGCTTTTGGTATTTTCATGAACCTGGCCCTGTTTTTTGACCCGCTCGCCGACGACGAGCCCACGGCCACCCCAACCCCGCCCACCGCGCTGGCGGCCTACGCCACGCGCTTCACCGAGGCGTTTCCGGACTGGCGCGGGGCCGACCTGGCCATTCTCGGCCTCGACGAGTGGCGCGGTGCCGCCGCCGGGGCCCCACCGGCCGGCTACCACGGCGCCAACCGCGTGCGCGAGCGGTTTTACCAGCTCCAGAAAGGCACCGGGGCCCTGCGGCTCGTCGATTTGGGCAACCTGCGCCCCGGCCTCAGCTTGGAGGACACCTACCAGCGGCTGCGCGAAATTGTGGCCGCGCTGCTCGAAGCCAACACGGTGCCCGTGCTGCTGGGCGGCTCGCACGACCTCGATTACGGCCAGTTTATGGCCTACGAAACCCAGGAGCGCCCGGTGAGCTTCGCCATCGTGGATGCCCGGCCCGACATGGCCGAGCCGGGGCCCGCCACGCCGGCCGAAACCAGCCACCTGCGCCGCCTGCTGGTGCACGAGCCCAACTACGTGTTCAGCCTGGCCCACCTGGGGCACCAGCAGTACCTCACGCCGCCCGAAGTGCTGCTGGCCCTCGACAAAATGCACTTTGACATGATGAGCGTGGGGGCCATCCGCACCGACCGGCGGCAGGCCGAGCCGCTGGTGCGCCAGGCCGATTTCCTGAGCATCGACTTGGCCGCACTGCGCTGGACCGACGCGCCCGGCTACGCCCCGGCCAACCCCTTCGGCCTCAGCGCCAACGACGCCACCCAGCTGTGCTGGTACGCCGGGCACAGCGAGCAGCTTTCGTCGCTGGGCCTCTACGGCTACCGGCCCGAGCACGACCCCCACGGCCTGGCCGCCGCCACGCTGGCCACCATGCTCTGGTACTTCGTGGAAGGCTTTTACCACCGCCGGCCCGAAACGGGCTTCGGCACGTTCCGCTTCCTTACTTATACCGTGGTGTTGCCCGGCAACCCCGATAAGCTGGTGTTTTACAAGTCGCGCCGCGCCGACAAGTGGTGGATGGAAGTGGAAAGCCTCGGCGACAGCGCCGTGAAGCGCGTGGTGCCGTGCTCGTACGAGGACTACCTCCACGCCTCGCAGGGCGACCTGCCCGAGCGCTGGATTCGGTTGCAGGCGCTGCTGGGGTAGGGATTTGGCCCGCCTCCCCCCCCGGCCCCAAGGGGGTCCCGTGAGGCCCCCCCCATTGAACAGCCAACGCCAGCCCCTGCTGCTGCGTTAGCTTACCCATGACCAAAGCCGTTTTCATTGCCGCCGCCGAGCCCTACAGCGGCAAGTCCATCGTTGCGCTGGGACTGGTGAACCTACTGCTCGGGCAGGCCCGCCGGGTAGGCTACTTCAAGCCCATTATCGACAACGACCCGGTGGAGCGCCTCGACTCGCACCTGGACGTGATGATGCGCCATTTTAAGCTGCCGCTGGCCGTGGCCGACACCTACGCCTATACGCGGCCCGAGGCCCTGCGGCTGATGGAGGCCGGCGCAGAGGGGGCCATGATTGACGCCATCATCCGCAAGTTCAAGCGCTGGGAGGACGACTACGACTTCACGGTGGTGGAAGGCAGCGACTTTTTGGGGCCCGGTACGGCCTTCGAGTTCGACGCCAACGTGTCGATTGCCAAGAACCTGGGCGTGCCGGTCATCCTGGTGGTGTCGGGCGAGGGCAAGAGCACGGCCCAGCTGATCAGCGCGGTGCTCACGCTGCTGCACAACTTCGAGGCCCGCGAGGTACCGGTGCTGCTGGCCGTGGCCAACCGCGTGCCGCCCGCCCTGGCCGCCGAGGTGGGGGCCCTGCTCCGCGGCCAGCTGCCGGCCGGAGTGCTGCTGGCCGTCATTCCCGAAGATGCCGACCTGCTGCACCCCACCATGCGCGAAATCCAGGCCGGGCTGGGCGGGCAGCTGCTGTTCGGCGCGGTGGGCCTCGACAACCAGGTGGACAACTACATTATCGGGGCCATGCAGGTGCCCAACTTCCTCAACTACCTCACCGACAACGTACTGATTGTGACGCCCGCCGACCGCGGCGACATCATCATCTGCGCCCTGCAGGCCCACCAGTCGGCCAACTACCCGCGCGTGGCGGGCATCGTGCTCACGGCCCGCGGCGAGCCCGACGCGGCCGTGGTGCGCCTGCTCGACGGGCTGCCGGGCGTAGTGCCCATCCTGGCCGTGGACACCGGCACATTTGCCACGACCACCCGCGTGGGGGCCATCCGCTCGCGCATCACGCCCGATAATCCGAAGAAGATTCAGCTGGCTATCAGCACCTTCGAGCGGTACGTGGACGTGCGGGCCCTGGAAGAAAAACTGGCCGGCTTCCAGTCGGTGGGCCTCACGCCGCACATGTTCCAGTACCGGCTGCTGCAATGGGCCAAGCGCCAGCGCCGCCACATCGTGCTGCCCGAGGGCAACGACGACCGAGTGCTGCGGGCCGCCGCGCTGCTGCTCCAGCAGGACATCGTGGACCTGACCATCCTGGGCAACCCCGCCGACGTGGCCGCCGCTGCCAAACGCCTGGGCATCAGCTTACCCGCTGGGCATTTGAACATCATCGACCCGGTGGAATCGGCATACTATGCCGACTACGTGGAGACATTTTACGAGCTGCGCAAGGACAAGGGCGTGAACCACGACATGGCCCGCGACCTGCTGCGCGACGTGTCGTACTTCGGCTCGATGATGGTGTACCGGGGCCACGCCGACGGCATGGTGTCGGGGGCGGTGCACACCACGCAGCACACGATTCGGCCGGCGTTGCAGCTTATTAAGACCAAGCCGGGCGTGTCGGTGGTATCGTCGGTGTTTTTCATGTGCCTGCCCGACCGGGTGGCCGTGTTCGGCGACTGCGCCGTGAACCCCAACCCCACCGCCGAGCAGCTGGCCGAAATTGCCATTTCCTCGGCCGACAGCAGCCGGGCGTTCGGCATCGAGCCGCGGGTGGCGATGCTCTCGTACTCTTCGGGCACCTCGGGCGCGGGGGCCGATGTGGAGAAGGTGCGCCGGGCCACCGAGCTGGTGCGCCAGCTGCGGCCCGAGCTGAAGGTAGAGGGCCCCATCCAGTACGACGCGGCCGTGGACCCGCTGGTGGGCCGTCAGAAACTGCCCGACTCCGAAGTGGCCGGCCAGGCCAGCGTCTTCATCTTTCCCGACCTGAACACCGGCAACAACACCTACAAAGCCGTGCAGCGCGAAACCGGGGCCCTGGCCATCGGCCCGGTGCTGCAAGGCCTGAATAAGCCCGTGAACGACCTAAGCCGCGGCTGCACCGTGGACGACATATTTAACACGGTGGTGATTACGGCGATTCAGAGCCAGCAGAGTTGAACGGTGTTTGGCCCATTTAGGTCGTCATGCTGAACACAGTGAAGCATCTCTATCGCTGAGTAACCATGATTACTGATGCGGTAGAGATGCTTCACTGCGTTCAGCATAACGACCTAAATACGTTCATAATAACGTTCTGTTTATTGCCTCACCACCTCCTTCCCGTATGAACATTTTCGTCGTCAATTCCGGTAGCAGTTCCATTAAGTACCAGTTGTTCAACTGGCCCGATGAGCAGCCGCTGTGCAGCGGACTGGTGGAGCGCATCGGCTCGGCGCAGGCCGAAATCACGCACCGGGTATTTGGCGCGGGGGCCCCGGCAGAGGCGCTGCGCCGCACGCTGGCCGTGCCCGACTACGAGGCCGGCCTGCGCGAAGTGGTGCGCCTGCTAACGGACGGGCCCACCGCCGTTATCCAGGGCCCGGCGGCGGTAGACGTGGTGGGGCACCGCGTGGTGCACGGCGGCGAAACCTTCACGGGCCCCACGGTCATCACCGCGGTGGTGAAGGCTAAGATTAAGGAGCTGTTCGGGTTGGCCCCGCTGCACAACCCGGCCAACTACCAGGGCATTGAGGTGGCGGAGCGGCTGTTTCCGAGGGCCCGGCAGGTGGCGGTATTCGACACAGCGTTTCACCAGACGCTGCCGGAATACGCCTTTCGTTACGCGCTACCCACAGCGCTTTATACCGAGCAGCGCATTCGCAAGTACGGCTTCCACGGCACCAGCCACCAGTACGTAGCGGGCCGGGCGGCCGAGCATTTGAGGAATCCCGACGCCCGGCTCATCACCATCCACCTTGGCAACGGGTGCAGCATGGCGGCGGTACGCGGCGGCCGCTCCCTGGATACTAGCATGGGGTTCAGCCCACTCGCCGGCTTGGTAATGGGCACCCGCTCGGGCGACCTCGACCCCTCGGTACTGCTGCACCTGCTGGGGCCCCTGGGCTACACTACGGAGCAGGTGAGCACGCTGCTGAACAAGGGAAGCGGGATGCTGGGCCTCGCCGGCTCCAACGACATGCGCGACGTGGGGCGGGCACTGGCGGCCGGCGACGCGCGCGCCGCGCTGGCCTTGGACATCTACGCCTACCGCATCCGCCAGTACATCGGGGCCTACGCGGCGGTGCTCAACGGGCTCGATGCCCTCGTGTTCACGGCCGGGGTGGGCGAGAACGATGCCCTGGTGCGGGCCCGCGCCTGCCAGGACCTGGAGTTTTTCGGCCTGGCGCTGGATGCGGCCAGGAACGAGAACTGCACTGGGGGCCTGCGCGACATCAGCCAGCCTTCGTCGCGGGCCCGGATTCTGGTCATTCCGACCAACGAGGAGCTGGAGATTGCCCGTCAGTGCGCCACATTGTAGCGCCGCTGGCCCGTTGCGGGGTTTGCGCCGGCTGCCCGAAGACGGCCGCCCAGCGTAATTTTGGTCCCCAGCGCCGCCTCCGGCCGCCTAACTACTTTCCCCACGCATGCTCCCCGAATACACCCGCGGCCAACTGGCCCTGCGCAACGGCCAGGACCGCGACGAGATTTGGGTGGCCTACCAGGGTCGCATCTACGACGTGGGCCGCTCGCGGCTGTGGCAGCGCGGCAACCACTACGAGCACTGGGCCGGCCAGGACCTGACGCCCGAGCTCGACAAAGACGCCCCGCATAACGCCAATGTGTTCGACAATTTCCCTGTTATTGGCCTCCTGAAATAGCTTTTTGCCATGATGACCACCGAAGCGCCATCCGAATTTACCAACCTCGAAACGCTACCCACCGCCGAACTGCTGGCCGGCATGAACCGCCTCGACCAGACCGTGCCGCTGGCCGTGGCCCGGGCCCTGCCGCAGCTAGGGGCCCTGGTGGAAGCCACCGTGGCCCGGCTACAAGCCGGCGGGCGCCTCTTCTACATCGGGGCGGGCACCAGCGGGCGGCTGGGCGTGGTGGACGCCTCAGAGTGCCCGCCCACGTTCGGCGTGCCGGCCGGGCTGGTGGTGGGAATTATGGCCGGGGGCGACGGCGCCATCCGCCAGGCCGTGGAGGGCGCGGAGGATAACGCTACCCAGGCGTGGGTCGATTTGCAGGCCCACGGCGCCAATGCGAAAGACGTGCTGGTGGGCCTGGCCGCCTCGGGCCGCACACCCTACGTGATTGGGGGCCTGGAGGCAGCGCGCGCGGCGGGCCTGGCCACGGGCTGCATCGTGTGCAACGCCGGCTCGGGCGTGGCGGCGGCGGCCGAGTTTCCGGTGGAAGTCATGACGGGCCCCGAGTTCGTCACTGGCAGCACGCGCCTCAAGGCCGGCACGGCCCAGAAGCTGGCGCTCAACATGCTCACCACGGCCACGTTCATTCGCCTGGGCCGGGTGAAGGGCAATAAAATGGTGGACATGCAGCTCTCCAACGAGAAGCTGGTGGAGCGCGGCCAGCGCATGCTAATGGACGAGCTGGGCATTGCCCGGCCCGAGGCGGCCGCGCTGCTGGCCCGCTATGGCAGCGTGCGGGCCGCGCTGGGGGCCCCAGGCCCGGCCTAGGCGCGGGCCGGAACGCGGAAACGCCCGCCTGGCGTTGGGAGAAAAAGACCAAATTTCAGCCGGTCCGACTGAACCGAATGCGCCCTGGCACGTTTCTACCTTGCTTTCTACCCCGCTTTGCCATGCACACCATCGAGCCTTTCTATAACTGGATTGACCAGTATTCGGCCGCCGAAGACCCCCACTCGCCGCTCTTCGGGGCCGAGAACAGCCTGGAATTATTCACCAACAATATTTACGGCTACCTCATTCACCCGCAATGGGATAGCATGGAATCGGACACGCTGTTCCTCAAAATTCTGTTTGCGGATTATGAAGACGGCGTGGCCGTTATCGAGTTTATCGGCGAGTGGAACGACGCCATCGAGAACGACGTGATGCACCTCAAGCGCCACATCGTGGACCCGCTCGTGGCCGAGGGTATCCGCAAATTCATCCTCATCGGCGAGAACGTATTCAACTTCCATGGCGCCGAGGACGACTACTACGCCGAGTGGTTTGAGGACGTGGAGGACGGCTGGATTGCCGGCGTGAACTTCCAGGACCACGTGCAGCGCGAAATGCACCAGTATAATGTGGATAACTACGTGAATTTCGGGGGACAACTCGACGACCTGCCCTGGCGCACCCTGGAGCCGCGCCGGCTCTTTGAAATCGTAGACAGCCTGTTGCAGCGCCGCTTGAATTAGCCCAAACGAAAGGGGGCCCCACACCAGCTGTGGGGCCCCCTTCCATATTATAGCAACGGCCGGAGCCGGGGCCCTAATGCCGGCGGAGCATGTCGGCCACGGCCTCCACCCACTGCGGCTCCGAGTTCAGCGAAGGCACTAGGTGCCAGTGCTCGCCGCCGGCTTCCTCGAATAATTCCTTGAATTCTTCGCCTACTTCAATGGTCGTTTCCAAGCAGTCGGCCACGAAAGCGGGGCTAAAGGCCAGCACGTTCTTAATGCCTTTGGCGGGGAATTCCTTCAGCACCTCGTCGGTGTAGGGTTGCAGCCAGGGGTCGCGCAGGCGGCTTTGCAGGCGGCTCTGGAAGCTGACGGTGTACTGCTCGGGCCCCAGGCCCAGGCCCACCGCTATCAGGCGCGAAGTGGCGAAGCACTGAGCGCGGTAGCAGTACTGGTTCTGGTCGGTGAGCGTATCGCAGCAGCTGCCGAAGCGGCAGTAGTTGGTGGGGTCGCCTTTTTTGATATGGCGCTCCGGAATGCCGTGGTAGCTGAGTACCACGTGGTCGTAGTGCTGCTTGTCCATCTCGGCCCGGCCGCGCGCTACGATGGAGGCAATAAAGCCCGGCTCAGTTGCAAACTGACTGATGAAGCTGATGCTGGGCACAATCCACCAGTCCTTCACGAGGTCCATCACCTTTTCCTGCACCGAGCCGGTGCTTGCCGAGGCGTACTGCGGAAACAGCGGCAGCACCACGATGCGCTCCACGTTGGCGGCACGCAGCTCCTCCAGGGCCCCGGCCACGCCCGGCTTCTGGTAGCGCATCCCAAAGGCCACCACGTAGCCATCGCCCAGCGCTTCCTGCACTTTCTCTTTCAGATCGAGGCCGTGGAAGAGCAGCGGCGAGCCGCGGTCCGTCCACAGCTCCTTGTAAATCTTCGCCGACTTAGGGGCCCGGAGCGGCACCACCAGCCCCTGAAACAACGGGTAGCGGATAGCGGCCGGCATGTCCACCACGCGGCCGTCGGTGAGAAATTCGTTGAGGTAGCGGCGCACGTCGCTGGTTTCGGGCGAGTCGGGCGTGCCGAGGTTGACTAGTAGAATGCCGATGCGGCGGGCGGAGGTAGGCATTTTTTTTTAAGCTGTTAGCTGTTGGCTGGTAACAGTTAGTTTTTTGTGAAGCTAACTGCTACCGGCTGGCGGCCTGTTTTGTGGAAACTTCTCATTTAACCAAAAACGTGGCGTTTCGGCTCAGAGTTAACAGCAAAAAAAGCTAATAGCTAGCAGCTAATAGCTAATAGCTAAAGGAAGCCGTACCTTTGCGCCCTCATTATCAAATCTATCCATCTGTGAATCCCGAACTTAAGCCCCACCGGGCCGGCTTTGTAAGCATCATCGGCAAGCCCAACGTGGGCAAGTCGACGCTGATGAATGCCCTGGTGGGCGAGCGGCTCAGCATCGTCACGAGCAAGGCCCAGACCACCCGCCACCGCATCCTCGGCATCCTCAACGGGGCCGATTTTCAGCTTATCTACTCCGACACGCCCGGCATCATCCAGCCCAAATATGAGCTGCACAACGCCATGATGTCGTTCGTGTACTCGTCGCTGGAAGACGCCGACGTGGTGCTGTTCGTCACCGACATCTACGAGAAGTACGACGAGGAGCCCGTAGTGGAGCGCCTGCGCAAAATGGTGGATACGCCCATCATCCTCTTGGTCAACAAAATAGACCAGGCCGACCAGGCCTCCGTGGAAGCCAAGCTGGCCTACTGGCAGGAGCAGCTGCCCAACGCCACCGAGGTGCTGCCCATCTCGGCCCTCAACGCTTTCGGCACCGAGCGGGTGCTGGAATCGGTGCTCGAAAAGCTGCCTGTGCATCCCGAATACTACCCCAAAGACGAGCTGACCGACAAGCCGGAGCGCTTTTTCGCCGCCGAAATGGTGCGCGAAAAAATCTTCAAGCTCTACAAAAAGGAGATTCCGTACAGCTGCGAAGTCACCGTCGAGGAGTTTAAGGAGGAGGAAAACATCATCCACATCCGCGGCGTCATCTACGTGGAGCGCGCCAGCCAGAAGGGCATCGTCATCGGCAAAGGAGGCGAGGCCCTGAAGAAAGTGGGCACCTGGGCCCGCGAGGACATGGAGAAGTTTTTTAATAAAAAAGTCTTCCTCGAAATGCACGTAAAAGTGAACGAGAACTGGCGCACCGACCCCAAGGCCCTGAGCCGGTTCGGGTACCAGTAGCACGTAGGGCGTGAGGGTAGGATGGCAGGAGGTTTTATTTCACCACCCCTCCTACCCTCGTACCCGCCCGCCTTCATACCCTAAAAAAACCTCCGACCATTCTTCAATTTAATCACCCCGGGTACTGCCGAAACTGGTTGGGCCGGCGGCTGGGGCCCCCATTTTTATGAGTAATACCATCGCCATTGTGGGGCGGCCCAACGTGGGCAAATCCACCCTATTTAACCGCCTCGTGGGCCAGCGCAAGGCCATCATGGACAACGAGAGCGGCGTGACGCGCGACCGCCACTACGGCCACGGCGACTGGATCGGCAAGAACTTCGTCGTGATTGACACCGGCGGCTACGTGCACGGGTCGGACGATATTTTCGAGGGTGAAATCCGCAAGCAGGTGAAGCTGGCCATCGACGAGGCCGACGTGGTCCTGTTCATGGTGGACGCTGACGCCGGCGTCCACGGGCTCGACGAGGAGTTTGCGCAGGTGCTGCGGCCCTACCTCGGCAAGAAGCCCATATTGCTGGTGGCCAACAAGGCCGATACCAACGCCCGGGCCCACGCCAGCGGCGAGTTCTACGCCCTGGGTATGGGCGACGGCGAAATCTTCGCCATCAGCAGCGCCAACGGCCACGGCACGGGCGAGCTGCTCGACGAAGTGGTGCGCCACTTCCCGGAAGCCGGCGAGGAAGAGCCCGATTCGGGCGTGCCGAAAATTGCCGTGGTGGGCCGCCCCAACGTGGGCAAGTCCAGCTTCGTGAACCTGCTGCTGGGCACCGACCGTAGCATTGTGACCGACATTGCCGGCACCACGCGCGACGCCATTTCGACCCGCTACAACGTGTTCGGCCACGACTTCATCCTGGTGGACACGGCCGGCCTGCGCCGCAAGGCCAAGGTGAGCGAGGACATCGAGTTCTACGCTAACATGCGCAGCCTCAGGGCCCTGGAAGAGTGCGACGTGTGCGTGGTGCTCATCGACGCCACCCGCGGCATCGAATCGCAGGACGTGAACATCATTGGCCTGGCCGACAAGAACCGCAAGGGCGTCGTGATTCTGGTGAATAAGTGGGACCTGGTAGAAAACAAGGAAACGAACACCACTAAGGAGTTTGAGGAGAAGATATACTCCAAGCTGGCCCCCATTGCCTACCCGCCCATCGTATTCATCTCGGTGCTCACGAAGCAGCGCGTGCACAAGGCCATCGAAACGGCCGTGGAGGTATTCGAGAACAAGCGCCGCAAAATCCCGACCTCACAGCTCAACGACGTGATGCTGAAGGAGATTGAGCGCTATCCGCCGCCCGCCCTCAAGGGCAAGCTGGTGCGCATCAAGTACGTGACGCAGCTGCCCACGCACAACCCGGTGTTTGCCTTCTTCTGCAACCTACCGCAGTACGTGCAAGACAGCTACGCCCGCTACCTCGAGAACCGGATGCGCGAGCATTTCGACTTCAAGGGCGTGCCGATTGGCATCGTATTCCGCAAGAAATAATTTTTTCTATACAGAAGGTTACCTTTTGGGCCCCGGGGTATAAAGCGTCGAATCTGGCCTACTGGCCTGCCGCATTCATCAACGCAAAATTTCACCCTTACCTAACTTTTCTTTCAAGATGAAAAACGTACTGTTCCTCGCTCTGGCTGCTGCTTCCCTCTCGTTCACCTCGTGCGGTAGCAAGCAAGAAGCAGCCGTTAAGAAAGAAGGCGATGCCGTGGAAGCTTCGGCCGATGCCAAAGCCGCTGGCATGGAAGCCGCCGCTGATTCGACCAAAAAAGCTGGCGAAGCTACTGCCGATGCCATCAAAGACAACGCGGGCAAAATGGATGCCCCCGCTGCCGGCACCACCACGACCACCACGACCGAGGTTAAAAAATAATTTCGGTTTTTTACCGGAATTAAAAAAGGCCGCTCCCTTCCGGGAGCGGCCTTTTTTTGGGCACATTTTTTCCATCTATAGCGCCTCGCCCAGCGCCTGGTGCATGGCCGCGGCGTAGGAAGGCGTCAGCAGCTCCTCAGCATAAACAGGGTAAGCCGCCACGGCCGCGTCGGTGAGCGACGGGATGAACACGCTGCACGCTTCGGCATCGAGTACCGCCAAGCGCAACGGCAGCAGCACCCGCTTGGGCCCCGGGGCCCCAGTAAGCTGGGCGTCGAGGTAGCGCACCTGCTCAGCGTCGGCATCGACGAGCAGCTCCGACACGGTACCTAAGGCCGTGCCGGTGGCTCCGCGCACGGCCCAGCCGCGCACGTCGGGGTAGCCATCGGCCACTTCAAAATCGGGCAAATCGCGCAGGCGGCGCAAGTTGATTACGGGTTCCATACAAAGAATCAGGAAGCGGGCGGAGTATTTTCAGCTGCTAGCAGGGCCCCGGCGGCTTGCAGAAAGGCGTGGTTCTGCCGCTGCTCGTCGGCGGTATCGTCGCGGCCGGACAGCTGCCCGGCCTGCTGCACCAAGCGCGCGGCCTCCTCGCCAAGCGCCGGATACGCGCGCTGCTGAACGGCGCGGAGCAGGTTGGCGGCCGCCACGAGGCCCGGGCGCAGGCTGGCCTGAGCGTCGCCGTTGGCCAGGCGGGCGGTGGCGCTGGTCAGGTTGTCGCGCTGCTCGCGCACCGTGGGGTCGTCGTGCAGGTCGGCACGGTCGGCCAGCGCCGAGAGCTGCGGCACCAGTAGCAGCAGGTGGCCCCGGGTGGTGCTCGAATCGGGCGCGGCGGCCAAGCCAGTGGCCGTGGTATCGGGCCCCAACGAATCGGCGGGCACGGCCGGAACTGGTGCGGCGGGGGCTTCGGTGGCCGGCGGGGTGGGCTCGTCGGCCGGCGCGGGGCGCAGGTACCAGTACGCGCCGAGCGTGAGGGCCAGGGCGGCCAAGGCCACCAGCAGCCAGGGGCTCAGCGGTTTTTTCTTGCGTTGAATAGGGATTTCGGCCACGGTAGCAGAAGGGTTGGGGGAGGATTGCGAGACCTTCAACGCAAAAAACGCAAACCAGCCGCTGGGGTTGGCTAACTACGCGCACTATTCTAAAGCTTTTGGAGCCTTACAACCTGCTTTTGCACCCGCAGTGAGCTGATAAAATATAAAAAATCAGTTAACGACCAAAAAACTATACAATTAGAAGGCTAACTCCACTTTTAAAATTTGAATTAAAAGCATTATCAAATTAATACAATTTAATTTTTCGGCCGGATTAATCCACAAAGGAATTTATAGTAAATTAGTGTCTGTAGAAGCATATTAATATTCATCGCCACTTATTAACATGAAAGCAGCTATAATAATAATCTTATTTTTAACAAGCAGCATCCGACTGCTGGCCCAACTCCCCACCAATAGCTACGCTGTTACATCTCCATGCCCAGGCAGTGCTAACAATTACTCTACGCTACAATCAATAGTAACCACTGGGGCTTTGGTTCCAGTCGGCACAGTCAACGAAGGAGGGCAAGGACTCGTAATTAATGCTTTGGGCTATGATGCTGCCAACACAACCGTGATTTACGGCCTGCAATCAAAGCCCCTGGACCCCTCCCTACTTGTTTCTGGCAATGCGGTTTCGCCCACGCTCTTCCGCATCGACGTGGCCACAGCAGCTGCTACTGGTTTGGGGCCCGTGGCAGCCCCGCTCGTGCCTACCACAGGCCAATCAGCCCCGAGGCCTACCGAAATTTACCGGGATATGTCGCTCGTGCTCGATTTTGTGGGCGATGGCGATGCAAGTTCTAACTATTACCTGGCCGGAGTAACGTGCCGGGTTTTCTACGACGGCGTGGCTCGTACGTACCGCTTGGCTGATGTGCATTTACACGTTGGCCTATTGTTGTTAGCGGGACTAGCCACGGCACCGGCTACCACCGCTGCCTTAAGCCCCAGCTGGCACCAAGTAGACCTTTCCGATGCATCCTCGGCGGCCCTAACGGCTACTTACCAGGCCAACGCAGAGCACTATCTCAACAGCATGGGCACGGCCCCCGTCCCCGACGGTGGCTTTCAGGATTGGGTGTACAACACTGACCGCGACGAGCTAGTGGCTTACATCGGCACGTCCAACCATTTCCTGACCATTGCCAACCCCGCTACCCAGCCCGTGGCCCGCACTACAGCAGTGGCCGTGCCCATCCCTGGTGCTTCGGGCGCCCCAGGCACCCAAAACATTGGCGCCCTATTTACAGATAACCGCCACAACGTGTACGCTATTTCGGCTCAGGACGGCATTATTTATCAGATTGACCACCTGACGGGCAATTATTTAGGTAAATCATACGGGGCATTTGGCTGCTCGCGCGGCGATGCCGTGAGCCTACCCGGGGCCCTGCCGATTACACTCGCCAGCTTCGAAGCCACTGCTGCCAGCAATGCCGTGCGGCTAGACTGGACGACCGCTTCTGAACTCGGCGCTGCTTCGTTTGAAGTACAGCGCAGCAGCACCCGTGCCAACTGGGCCACTATCCAAACGCAGGATGCCACCGTCCAGGCGGCGGGTGCTACCTACCGCACTACCGATGCCACACCCCTGTTGGGCTTGGCTTATTACCGCCTGGCCCTACGGTACCCCGACGGGCAATTAACTTATTCGCTGGTAAAAGCCGTTAGGTCCACGGGCACGGCGCTGGCCGTTGCGGTGGAAAAGCCTACTAGCACGGCGCTGCAAGTTTTCCCGAACCCCGCGCACGGCTCTCTGGCGTTTATCCTCCCCACGGGTGAGGTTTCTACCAGCGTTGATTTGATTAGTGCCACTGGCCAATTGGCCCGCCATTACGCGCCTTCTGCCAACGGCAGTACGCACGCACTTGATACACAAGGCCTCCCTAAGGGCTTTTATTTGTTGCGGGTACAACTACCTGGAGCCGTTCGCACAGCCCGTGTAGTGCTGGCGCCCTAAATCAGCTTCCAGGTCAGTGTACAGAGCCTGGTTACTACCGGTCGGCCGGTTTTTTCAGCCGGCCGATTGCTTATCATCAGGGAAAACAAACGGCGGCGGGTCAGCCGGTCCGTACACCAGCTTGAATACTGCTCTAATGGTAAACTAGGCCGCTTCGCTGGATAAGCCGACAAAAAACTCCCTGGAAAACATTGTTTCCCAGGGAGTTTTTTGTCGGCTAGGATCCTATAAATGAGCTTAAACGGTTACCGGCTGGTACAACTTGGCCAAGTGCGCCACGGCGTAGTCTACCTCGTCGGCGGTGTTCATTTTACTGAGAGAGAAACGCACCGTGGCCCGGTCGGGGTCGGTGCGCAGGGCCTCCAGCACGTGCGAGCCCGCCTGAGCCCCGCTGGTGCAAGCCGAGCCGCCAGAGGCCGCTATCTTACTAATGTCCAGGTTAAAGAGCAGCATCTCGCTGATGGCCGACGGTGGCATGCTCACGCTGAGCACCGTGTAGAGGCTACAGTTGGCGTCGGCCGAGCAGCCGTTGAACTGCACGTCGGCCACCTGGGCCCGCAATTGCTCGATGAAACGATCTTTCAACCCTTGCACGTAGGTGCGGTGGGCCCCCATGTCGCGGTAAGCAATTTCCAGGGCCTTGGCCAAACCCACGATACCGTACACGTTTTCGGTGCCCGCCCGCACGTTGCGCTCCTGCGAGCCGCCGTGGATGAACGGCACCGACTGCGTGCCCGGCCGGGTGTACAGAAACCCTACCCCTTTGGGGCCGTGGAACTTATGCGCTGCGCCCACCAGGAAATGGTTTTGCAACGCCTGCACGTTGTGCCGGTAGTGGCCCATCGTCTGCACCGTATCGGTGTGGAAAATGGCGTCGTGCCCAGCGCACAGGGCCCCCAGGGCTTCGATGTCGTTCAGGTTACCGATTTCGTTGTTGCCGTGCATCAGGCTCACCAGGCTGCGCGGGTGCGTGGCTATTAGCTCATCAAGGTGAGCCAGGTCGAAGCGGCCCTGGGCGTCGTGGCGCACGTAGCTCAGCTCGATATCGCCGGCTTTGGCCAGGGCTTGCAGCGGGTGCAGCACCGCATGGTGCTCCAGGGGCGAGGTGACGGCGTGGCGCAAACCCAGGGCCCGCACGCTGCCGAAAATGGCCGCGTTGTTGGCCTCAGTGCCGCCGCTGGTGAAGGAAATCTCAGCCGGCGCCGCACCCAGCAGGTGGGCCACCGTTTTGCGCGCGTTTTCGATGGCGGCGCGCACCTGGCGCCCCGGCCCGTGCAAGCTGCTGGGGTTGCCGTAGTGTTGGCTCAGGAAGGGCAGCATGGCCTCCAGCACTTCGGGGTCGAGGGGCGTGGTGGCGGCGTTGTCGAAGTAGGCGTGCATCTATTTTTCAATGAACAGTTAGCAGTGAACAGTTGGCAATTGTTGCGGGATGGCACAGCTGCCGGAATTCTCACCGATAGCTGTTAACTACTCGCTACTAACTGTTCACTGGTTTTAAGCTTTTACGGCAATAATTTCCTTAATGTCAGCAATAATTTTTTGCGCCAGGTGGTCGGCCGTACTATTCGAATCCGACTCGGCATAAATGCGAATAATGGGCTCGGTGTTGGATTTGCGCAGGTGCACCCATTCCTTGTCAAACTCAATTTTCACGCCGTCAATGGTGTTCACCGGCTGTTTGGCGTAGCGCTTTTCCATTTGCACCAGCACCTCATCGGTGTCGATTTCCGGGGTTAATTCAATCTTATTCTTGGAGATAAAATAACTCGGGTAGGAGGCCCGCAACCGAGAAGCGGTGAGACCAGATTTTGCCAAGTGCGTCAGGAACAGCGCAATGCCCACCAGCGCATCGCGCCCGTAGTGCAGCTCGGGATAAATAATGCCCCCGTTGCCCTCACCCCCAATTACGGCCCCGGTTTCCTTCATCTTGGTCACCACGTTCACTTCGCCCACGGCAGCGGCGGCATACTGCCCCCTGTGCCGCTCGGTCACGTCGCGCAGGGCCCGGGTGCTGCTTAGGTTGCTCACGGTGTTGCCGCCGCCTAGGGCCCCCAGCACGTAGTCGGCCACGGCCACCAGCGTGTATTCTTCGCCAAACATCTCGCCGTTTTCGCTTACCAGAGCCAGGCGGTCCACATCGGGATCCACCACAATACCCAGGTCAAACGAGCCTTTTTCCAGCACCTTAGCAATGTCGCGCAAGTGCTCGGGCAGCGGCTCGGGGTTGTGGGCAAAGTCGCCCGTGGGCTCACAGTGCAGCTTCTCTACCGTCGTCACGCCCAAGGCCGCCAGCAGCTGCGGCACCGCAAATCCGCCCGATGAGTTCACGGCGTCCACCACCACCCGGAAGTTGCGGGCCCGCACGGCGTCCACGTCCACCAGCGGCAGCGCCACCACCGCCGCAATGTGCTGGGCTAGGAACTCATCATCGGTGGTGTACTGCCCCAGCTTGCCAACGGGCGCAAAGTCAAAAGCTTCGCTTTCGGCCAAGGCCAGCACCTGCTGCCCCGCGGCGTCGGACAAAAACTCGCCGTCGGCATTGAGTAGCTTCAGCGCGTTCCACTGCTTGGGGTTGTGCGAGGCGGTGAGGATGATGCCACCGGCCGCCTGCTTGGCAGTCACCGCCATTTCCACGGTGGGCGTGGTGCTCAGGCCCAAATCCACTACGTCGAGGCCAAGGCCTTGCAGGGTGGCGGCCACGAGCTGGCTCACCATGGGGCCCGAAATACGGGCGTCGCGACCGATAACAACTATGCGCGCCGCCGTGGGCTGCGTCATGACCCAGGTGCCGTAGGCAGCGGCATACTTCACGACGTCGAGGGGAGTGAGGCCTTGGCCAACCGGCCCACCGATGGTGCCGCGAATGCCGGAGATAGATTTAATGAGAGTCACGGAACAGGAATGTAAAGGGAGCCAAAAATACGCAACTGCGCCGGGTTGGGTCCGGTTCGGTCTATCTTTGAAACGATGGAAAACCACCCGCCTGCCCCTGGGGCCCCGCTGGGCCCCACCCGCCGCCCGGCCCAATTGGCAGCTTTCGGCCGCTTGCTCGACGTGCTCGACCGCCTGCGCACCGAATGCCCTTGGGACAAAAAACAGACATTGCAGAGCCTGCGCCACCTCACCATCGAGGAAACGTACGAAATCAGCGACGCCATTTTGCGCGACGACCTGCCCGACTTGAAGAAAGAACTGGGCGATGTGATGCTGCACCTGCTCTTCTACGCCCGCATTGCCGCCGAGCAGGAAGCGTTCGATATCGCCGACGTTCTCAATGCCCAATGCGAAAAGCTCATCTTTCGCCACCCGCACGTTTACGGCGACGCCCAAGCCACCGATGAGTCCGCCGTGAAGCGCAATTGGGAGCAGCTCAAGCTGCAAGAAAAAGGCAATGCCGGCGTACTGAGCGGCGTGCCCGTCTCGTTGCCCGCCCTCGTCAAAGCCATGCGCATTCAGGAAAAAGCGCGCGGCGCCGGATTCGATTGGGACGATCCGGCCCAGGTATGGGCCAAGGTGCAAGAAGAGTTGGGCGAGTTTGGCGACGAGTACAGCCACGGGCAGCCCGAAAAAATGCAGGCCGAGCGCGCCGCCGATGAATTTGGTGACCTTTTATTTTCACTTGTCAACTTTGCCCGCTTCGCCGGCATCAATCCCGAAGAGGCCTTAGAGCGCACCAACCGCAAGTTTATCAGTCGCTTTCAGCACCTTGAAGGGGCTACGGCAGCCGATGGCCACCGGTTGGCAGATTTGTCTTTAACCCAGATGAACGAGTATTGGGAAGCAGCAAAACGCCAGCTGGCGGCCCCAGCTATTGCTTCTTCCGCAAAAAAATAGCTTTCTTGCACACCTCAATCGATTGCTGTAAGGCTGCTCAAACGGTTTTTTCTTTGGCTGCGCCAAAGATTTTGGTTAGGTTTGTCCAACTGAATTATCGTTTGACTTACTTCTAGCGTCAGTTCTTTCTCTTCTGGCCTCCGTTCCGGGGCATCCAATCCCTAGGCTGGCTCAGGCAGGGCCGCTCTTCTTTTTTTGTTTAGCCTGTCTTAGCTTTTTTCTTTTTTTTCCTTTAATTTTTATTTCTTCCCAACCCCCCAACCCAAACCTTTCGGAATAATGGAACAGAAAAATGCCCTGAACACAAGCCCCCGGCCCACCACCCCGGCCGCTCCTAAGGCCGAGGCCGCCGAGAAAAGCAGCGGGGGTGCCTCGCTGTTCTCCGTAATCGTCATTATCCTGGCCTTCGTCGTCGCCTACGTCATCTTCAAATTTGTCCTCGGCAACGGTAGTAACTTCCAAGGCGGTGTCAACACCAACGCGCCCCTTCCGGGCAACATGCTGGGCACAGTGTACAGCGGCGGTAACATCGTACCAATCCTGATTACGATGTTCTTATGCGTTATCACTTTCTCGATTGAGCGCCTATTGACCATCTCGAGAGCTAAAGGCACGAAGAGCATCGAAGGTTTTGTGCGCACCGTACGCCAGAAGCTGAACAGCAACGACATCAACGGTGCAATTGTCGCCTGCGATCAGCAGAAAGGTTCGGTAGCCAACGTAGTAAAAGCCGGCTTGTTGAAGTACAAGGAAATGGTGACCGAGCGTGGCATGAACAACGACCAGAAGGTATTGGCCATCCAGAAAGAAATTGAGGAAACCACTGCCCTCGAATTGCCAATGCTGGAAAAGAACCTGGTGATTATCTCCACCATTGCTTCGGTAGCCACGCTGACGGGTCTGCTCGGCACGGTGTTCGGTATGATCAGCGCCTTCTCGGCCCTGGCCCAAGCCGGTTCGCCTGACGCTGTGAAACTGGCCAACGGTATCTCGGAAGCGCTGATCAACACGGCTTTCGGCATCGGCACTTCGGCTTTGGCCATCATTGCCTACAACTACTTCACCAGCAAGATTGACGAGTTGACCTACAGCATTGACGAAGCCGGCTTCAGCATTGTGCAGACCTTCGGCCAGCACACCTCGACGCAGCAGCCTGCCAACGTCTAAGCTGTCGTCTTTACTGACGCACTAAAACATAGGGAATGCCGTTTACTACGGCATTCCTTTTTTAACCCCACCGCACAATGCCTAAAGTAAAACCGCACCGCACCTCGCCGTCGCTGGACATGACGCCGATGGTGGACCTGGCTTTTCTGTTGGTGACGTTCTTCATGCTGACTACCAAGTTTGCCCCTGAAGAAACCGTCGTGGTAGATACTCCTTCGTCGACGTCGGAAATTAAACTGCCGGAAAGCAACGTTATTACACTGACGATAGACAAGAACAAGCGCGTATTCTTCGGCCTAGACGACGATAAAGCCAAGGTAGCAACGCTGCAAAAAGTGGGGGCCAAATATGGTGTCACCTTTAATGCATCGCAAGCCAAGGCTTTCGGGAACCTGACCAACTTTGGCGTGCCCATCGGCCAGCTCGGTTCGTTGCTAAGCATGGACGCTGACCAGCGCAAGGCCGTTGCTAAAACCGAGGCCGGTATTCCCATGGATTCCCTCAACAACCAGCTCATCGACTGGGTGATGGAGGCCCGCAAAGCCAACTTAGCGCTGTACAAGAAGCAGACGTTTATTGCCATAAAGGGCGATGGCGATGCCGATGTACAGACAGTGCAGCAAGTAATCAAAGTGCTGCAGGAGAAGGACATTAACCGCTTCAATCTCATTACTGACTTGGAGAACAAGCCAGTGGTGACCAAATAAAGTGGTTTACCCAGCAATCCACCCACTAGTATCTAACTAGAAATCATGGCAGAAATACAAGGAAAAGCCGATTCCGGTGGCAAAGGCGGGAAAAAGCGGGCCAAAAAAATGTCGACCAAAATCGATATGACACCGATGGTGGATTTGGCCTTTTTGCTTCTCACCTTCTTCATGCTCACTACCACGTTTGCTAAACCCAACGTGATGCAGTTGACCATGCCGGTAAAGGAGAAAAACGAGGACGAGCAAACTAAGCTTAAGGAATCGGAGGCCTTCACCATTATTATGGGCGAAAATAATAAGGTGTATTATTACGCTGGAATGAATACTGCCGAGGCCCCGGCTGATCTAAAAGTAACCAATTACGGTCCCAATGGCATCCGCCAGGTTATTCTGGACCGCCAGCGGGTACAGCCCAAGACGGTAATTCTCATCAAGCCCGATGATAAAGCCGTATATAAGAACATGGTGGATATCCTCGACGAGATGAACATCACCAACCAGCGGAAATACGCTTTGGTGAAAGTCGCCAAGTCCGATCAAGACCTTATTAAGAAATCCGGGCTATGATGAACTCTGCACAAATTGCCCAGGCCAGCTTGGACGACATCGTATTTGAGGGCCGCAACAAAAGCTACGGCGCTTACGTGCTGCGCCAACTCTATCAGCGCAACGTTACCCGGTCGTTGATTATTGCGACGGCGCTGTTGGTGCTGCTGGTATCCTTCCCGCTCATCGCGCAGTACATTAAAGACCGTCAGCCGAAAGAGGAGGTGAAAAAAAACCTCACGGAAAACGTGTTGATGGACGCTCCGCCGCTGGACGATACCAAGCCCCCACCCCCGCCGCCGCCGCCTGAGGCCCCCCCACCCCCTCCTCCCAAGCTCACAACCATCAAGTTCACCCCCCCCGTGATCAAGAAGGATAACGAAGTGAAACAGGAGGATGTGCCGGACCAAGAGGATTTGAAAGATAAGACTGTAGCTACGGTGACTGTAAAAGGCAACACCGATACCCAGGATTTGTCTGAACTTTCGGGGGATGGTGACAAAGTGGTAGCAGAAGTAGTGGACACCAAGGTGTACCAGTACGTGGAGCAGATGCCCCAACTTCCCGGCGGTGGTGGTAACGCCGCTATCGTGGTAGCCATCCAGAAGTCTGTCAAATATCCCCGCATGGCCCAGAACAATGGGGTTGAAGGCCGGATTTTCGTAAGCTTTACGGTGAATGCCGAGGGTAACGTTTCCGACGTGAAAGTGGTAAAAGGGCTAGGCTCTGGCTTGGACGAGGAAACGATTCGAGCAGTGAAGACCTTGCCTAAATTTATTCCAGGCAAGCAGAACGGCCGGGCCGTGAGCGTATCCTTTACGGTGCCGATTACTTTCAAAATTCAGTAATTTTCGTTGCGGTTTGTACTCGCAACATCTTGTAAAACCCCGGACGGAGCCATGGCCCGGCCGGGGTTTTTGCATATCATGGCCGATACTGAATGACTTTGGAGTTCCGGCAATAATTTATAATAGCAGTTTTTAGTTTTTTGCACATTAGTTGCCCAGCGCATGGGGCCCCGGCCGAACCATTTGGCAAGACAGAACGGTTTTAACTGATCCTTAACTGGCTTTTGGGGCCGTTTCCAATTTGCTTGATGCTTAACATACTCACCACTGAAGAGCGCCTGGGCCGGTCGCCGCGGCATATAGCGCGCTACTTCACGCTTTTTATGTCGCTAGTATACGCGGGCATGGGGGCTTGGCTGGCTTGGACGGTTAGCCAGCCCGCCAGCCCGGTTACCATGCACTTTGCTCAAATTGGCCTCACTGGCAACCGTTTACGGCTGCTGGGGCTGGTTTTTATCATCTATGGTTTGGTACGTTTTATGCGAAGCTATCGAGCTACCCTCCGCCCTTCTCCACCCCCCGACACCGATGAACATTCCAATGGTTAAGCCCGCTCACTTCCTTACCGTACTGGCCGGCGGCTGGTTATTGTTAGCTGGCTGCCAGTCGAACAACGGAGCCGGTGGCACTGATACCGCCACCAGTGGCAACGTGGCGGTAGCAGTTGACGAAACGTTTGCGCCCATTCTGCAAGCACAGGTTGATACGTTTAGCAAGCTGTACCCCGAGGCGCACGTCAAGTTGCGGTTTGAGCCGGAAGAAAACGTGATGGTGGACCTCCTGAACGACAAGGTGAAGGTGGCCGTGGTTGCCCGCGAACTAAACGCGGAAGAGATTGCCTCCTTTGTCAAGCAAACCATCGTGCCCCGCACTACGCGCATTGGCATCGATGGTTTGGCCATCGTTTTGCATCCATCTAACCCGGACTCGTTGTTGACGATTAATCAATTGCGCGACATCTTTACCGGCAAGAACAAGACCTGGAGCCAAGTCAGCAACCAAAAAAAGCTGGGTGATATTAACGTTGTTTTTGATGCCAACCGCAGCAGTACTGCCCGCTTTGTGCGCGACTCGTTGACAAAGGGGGCCCCGCTGACGACGCGGGTATTCGCTGCTTCGTCAAATCCGGCCTTGCTGGACTACGTGGCGAATCATCCTAACGCAATTGGCGTAATAGGGGTGAATTGGATTTCTGACCACGATGACCCGGCGGCCATGAAATTTCTTCAGAAGGTGCGCGTGGCCAGCATCACGGCCCGGCCCAACCCACAGCCCGATGATTACATCCAACCCTACCAAGTTAACCTGGCCCAGAAGACGCCGGAGCAACTAGCCAAGTACCCTGAGCTCCAAAATTATCCTTTGCGCCGCAACCTGTACATCATCAGCCGGGAGGCCCGCACCGGATTGGGTAGTGGGTTTGCTTCGTTTGTGGCAGGCAAAAACGGCCAGTTGATTTTTCAAAAATCCGGGCTGTTGCCCGCCCAGATGCAGGCGCGGGTCGTGACCACTCCCAAACGGTAGTTACCATTCTGCGTAAATTTATTAATTCTTCTTTTTTCACTATTCCCCCTCCAATGAGTTTCAAGCCCTGGAAACAGCCCCTGCTCGCTGCCGCCGCCTTGGTAGCCGGTACTACGGCGGCCACCGCCCAAACCAACAATGTGCAAACCTTAATTCAGCACGAACGCTACAACGAGGCCAAGGCCGCGTTGGGCCAAGGCAGCACGCCGGAGAATGCTTTTGAACTAGGCCGTATTTACCAGTTCCGGGATATGCCCGATTCGGCAGCTTTCTACTTTAATAAAGCGAGCGGCTCTTCGCCTTTTGGCCAGGTTGCTGCCGGCCGTGCTTTGCTGGCCAAAGGCCAAATAGCCCCGGCCGGTGCGCAGTTTGACGCAGCAGCGAAAGCTACTAAGAACAAAGACGCCAAGGTATTGACCATGATTGCCCAAGCCTACGCGGAGGCAGACGATGTAAAAAGCGTCGATAAAGCCGTGACATTTGTCAACAGTGCCCAGGTTGCGAACAAAGGCAAGGTAGATCCGGTACTGATGCTGGCCCGGGGCGAAATGTACATGAACACCGAGCAAGGCGGTGGCGAAGCCATGAACAGCTTTGACCAGGCCATTGCGGCCAATCCCAGCTACGCGCCGGCTTATTACGAGAAAGGTGTGCTGAACGTGCGTGCCCGCAACTACAACGAGGCGCGTACCAACCTCAACAAAGCCGTTGAGCTAGATCCGAGCTACGCCCCTGCTTACCGCGAGCTGGCCGATATGTACTACTACGCAGGCCAGTACGACCAAGCGCTGAGCACGTTTCAGAAGTACGTGGAGCTGTCGGAAAAGTCGCCACGCACCGATGCGCAGTATGCTTCTTTCTTGTACTTGACGAAAAAGTACCCGGAGGCCCTGACAGCAGTAAACACCGCGCTGCAAAGCGACCCGAATAACGTTACCATGAATCGTTTGAAAGCGTATTTGCTGTACGAAACCAACGATTACGCTGGAGCCGCTACGGCCATGGATTCGTATATGAAAATAGCACCGGCCAGCAAGATTATCCCCGAGGATTATTCTTACCAGGGCCGTATTTTAGCGCGGGCTGGCCGGGCCGATGAAGGCATTGCGGTGCTACAAAAAGCTATTACCGCCACGACTGACCCTGCCAAGAAAGCAGATCTGCAAGACGCCTTGGCCACGGCTTATACCACCAAAAAGGACTACTCCTCGGCTATTGGCATCTACAAGTCGAAAATTGCCGCCAGCACGGATAAGAGTGATTTGACGGACGTATTCCGCTTGGCCTCGGCATATGATAATGCTAAAAAATACACCCAGGCTGACAGCGTGTACAACGTTATTCTGACGGCTAAGCCAACTTATGGCCCTGGCGTACTAGCCCGGGCCCGTACGAATAACAACCTGGATCCAGATTCGAAGAAAGGCTTGGCCAAGCCGTACTACGAGCATTACGTTGAGCTTTCAAAGGCGGAAGGTGCCGACCCTGCTAAATTCCGTAACGGCTTGATTGAATCAAACTACTACCTTGGGGTGTACGAATTGCAGGTAAAAAACAATAAAGCCGGTGCCAGCACTTATTTCCAGCAAGTGCTGGTAGTCGACCCGGCTAACAAAGAGGCTAAGAACGCGTTGGACATCATCAATACCAAGCCCCGTACTACGACTACTAAGAAAACTACTACCGTTAGAAAAAAGTAGATTTTTCGGTTAGTTACAAGCAAAAGGGGCCCCGTCGCAATATTGCGACGGGGCCCCTTTTGCTTACTTAATAAGCGTTTGGCTGCTGCTGCGCGGCGTATGCCTCCCACTTGGCTAGCGCAGCGGCAAAATCAGCGGGCAGCTCCGCTTCAAACAAGAGTTCTTGCCCTGTAGCAGGCTGCACAAAGCCCAGCGATTGGGCGTGCAAGGCCTGCCGCGGAAGCAACTGAAAGGTATTTTCAACAAAGGCACGGTAGCTAGCCGTATTGGGCCCCGTCCGAATGCGGTTTCCCCCGTAGGTAGCATCGTTAAACAGCGGGTGGCCCAGATACTGCATGTGGGCCCTTATCTGATGGGTGCGGCCGGTTTCGAGCACGCAGCTAATGAGCGTTACGGGCCCGTAGCTGCGCAGCACTTCGTAGTGCGTGACGGCCGCTTTTCCCTGCTCGCCGCCCGGGTACACGGCTTGCACTTTGCGGTCACGCACGCTCCGCCCAATGTGGCCCCGAACGGCGCCCTTGGCCTCCTTGGGTGTGCCCCACACCAAGGCCAAGTAACGCCGCCGAATGGTATGGTGGAAGAATTGCAACGAGAGATGCGTCATGGCAAATTCCGTCTTGCCAATCACCAGCAGCCCCGACGTGTCTTTATCGATGCGGTGCACCAGGCCCGGGCGAACTTCGCCGTTGCGGCCCGTGGGCAGATTGGCCAAGTGATGGGCCAGGCCATTAACGAGCGTGCCCTCCCAATGCCCAAAGGCAGGGTGCACTACTATCCCCGCCGGCTTATTGACGATGAGCAAGTCGTCATCCTCGTAGGGAATGTCCAGGTCCATGGGCTCGGGCAGTACCTTGCCTGTGCGCGGCGGCTCGGGCAGCGTCACCGTGATGGTGTCTAAGGGCTTGATGCGGTAGTTGGGCTTCACTACCCGGCCGTTCACCTGCACGGCTTCGGCCCGGATGGCCTCCTGCACTTTGTTGCGCGAGGTATTACCCAGCCGGTGCAGCAGAAACTTATCGATGCGCAACAACTCCTGGCCACGGTCCACCACAATGCGGTGATGCTCGTATAATTCGTCGCCACCTTCAGAATCGTCGGCGTCAATTTCGGGGCCCTGTTCGGCTTCGCTCATAGCAGCAGAAAAATATTTCAACAAAAAGGCCAGGACTTGCGCCCTGGCCTTTCGCATTTGCAAGCACAAGTTGCTTACTTCTTGCTTTTGGTTTTGGTCTTGTTCACGCCGGGGGTAGGAGCTGCGGGAGCGGCTGGCATGGCGCCAGCGCCCGTAGTCGGGCCCGCTTTCAGCGGGGCCGGGGCGGTGGGCGTAATACCCATTTTCTTCAGTACAATTTCCGAAATATCCCCTTCTTTGGGGCCGTGCAACAGCGTCGGGGTGTCACCGTCCGAATTCAGCACGTAGGTGTAGCCGTTTTCGGTGGCCACTTCGTCAATTGTCTTTTGCAGCTTGTCGAGGGCCGGGCGCAGCAAGCTTTGCTGCTTCTGTTGCAACGACTGCTCGGCGCTGCGCTGGAACTCCTGGATGGACTGCTGCAAGCCGGTCAGCTCCTTCTCTTTGTCGGCCTTCACCACGTCGGTCATTGTGTTGGCGCTCTTCTGGTAAGCGTCCAGCTTGCCCTGGTACTCGGTGTACTTGCTCTTCATCTGGGCCGCCAACTGTTCGTTGTAGGTCTTCAGGCTCGATTCAATTTGCTTGCTCTCGGGCATCTGGCTCAGCACATACTGCACGCTGGTGTAGCCAATTTTGAGCGGGGCCTGGGCTTGCGCAGAGTTAGCGGCCAGGGTGCCAGCGGTCAGCAGAGCGGCGGCCAACGTCAAGCGGAGGGTTTTCACGGGATTCATCAAGGGAAAATTTTCGGAGAAAGTGTAGATACAAAGGTAGTTATTTTGGGCTCTTCCCCGCCGCGCGGCCCGGCTTGGCCTTGGCGGGTACGTCGGGAGTACCCGAATCCGATTCGAAAGCCGGGTCGGTAGCCGCCGTTTTGGGCGGCGCTACCGTCTTCACAGGGCCCTTGGTGCCGGGCTGGTTGCGGTCTTCGGCGGCCAAGCCCAATTCCTCCAGCACAAATTCGGTGTAGTCGTAGGTCGGGTTGGTGTAGAGCAAGGTCAAGTCACCGGCTTTGTCGATGATCATGGCCAATTGTTTTTTCTTAGCCACTTTTTCGCACGCCTCGAACACCTTGTCCTGCACCGGCTTATTCAGTTCCTGGCGCTTTTTAAACAGTTGGCCTTCATAGCCAAACTGCTTGTTCTGGTAGGCCTTCACCTCCTGATCCTTTAGCTGAATTTCGTCCTGCCGCTTTTTTTTCATCTGCTCAGTCAGCACCACTTCTTCGTCGTGGTAGGTACGCTTTAGGCGTTCCAAGTCCTTTTTCTGCGCTTCAATTTCTTTCTGCCACGTCGTCGACAAGGCATTCAGCTCTTGTTGCGCCTTGGCAAAATCGGGCATTTTGGCCATGATGAACTCCGAGTCGACCCACCCGAACTTTTGGGCCCGGGCCCCAGGGCCCACCAGTAGTAGCCCCGCCAACACGCCCCAAAAACCTATTTTCATGCGCATCGAACAAAGGAAGCGGCCGCTAAGTGCCCGCCAAATTAGCGGATCTGCTGGCCGATGATGAAGTGGAAGTGGTTAAAGTCTTGCTTAGTATTTACACCCGGCAGTGGTACCACTGTATCAAAGCCGTGGCCGAAGTCAAACCCTAGCAAACCGAATGCCGACATGAAAATGCGGGCCCCCACGCCCACTGAGCGGTACAACTTATAAGGGTTGTAATTATTGTAGGAATCGAATGCGTTGCCAGCTTCGGCAAATCCGAGCACGTACACCGTTGCCGCAGGGTTCAGGCTAACGGGGTAGCGCATCTCCAACACGTACTTGTTGTAGATGATACCCCCATTCTGCTGCGATTGCGCCGTTGGGATGGCATAGGTCGCGTTGGGGTCGTCGTAGCCACGCAAGCCAATGTAGTCGGTGCCCACAATGAAGTTGCCGCCGCCGTTGTAGCCCAGGCCAGCGCCGCCCATTTTGAAGCGTTCAAACGGACCAATGTCGCGCGTACCGTATGAACCCAGGAAACCAAAGTGGGCCCGGGTGTTCAGCACCAGCTTGCCTACAATAGGAGTAAACCAGGAGGCATCAAACATCCACTTGTGGAACTCCAACCACTGGTTGGCGTCGGGGTGGGCCCCCGGGAAGATGGAGTACGGCGGTGTCAGGCTTAGGCTCAGGCTCAACGACGAGCCCCGGCGCGTAAAGGTCGGGTTGTCGATGCTGTTGCGCGAGAGCGTCGTGTTAAGGGTAATGTTGTTAAACGTGCCGGTGGCCGCGCCCGAGGTCAGCAGCGAATAGTTCTGCGTTTGGTAGTGACTGTACGAGAGCGAGTTACTCAGCGTAAAATAGTCATCCGGCACTCGCAGCTGGCGGCCCAGGCCCACCGTGGCACTGTTTACCTTGATGAAACTGCCCGTATTGGCATCAAATGTCCTGCCGAGGCGGCTAATGCTGCGGTTCAAGCTGAACGACAGCGAGTTTGGCCGGCGGCCACCCAGCCACGGCTCCGTGAAGGAGAGCGAGTAAGCCTGGTACTGGAAGCCGTTGGCTTGCACGTTCAGGGCCAGGCGCTGGCCATCGCCGGCGGGCACCGGCGTCCAGTTACGCAGCGTACCGGCTTTGCGCAGCGAGAAGTTATTAAACACCAAGCCCACCGTGCCGATAAAGCCAGCGTAGCCGCCCCAGCCGCCCGAGAGCGTCACCTGGTCCGAAGGCTTTTCCACCACCGTGTAGTTGATGTCCACCGTGCCATCGGCTTGGTTTGGGATGGGGTTAATGCCTACTTTTTCGGGGTCGAAGTAGCCCAACGTGGCAAGTTCGCGGTTGGAACGAATAAGTAGCTCGCGGTTAAACTTGTCACCGGGCAGCGTCCGGATGGCGCGACGCACCACGTGGTCGCTGGTTTTGGTATTTCCTGATATGTTAATTTCCTTGACGTGGGCCTGCACCCCTTCCGTCAGGCGCATCTCAATGTCAATCGAATCGCCTTCCACCTTTTTCTCTACCGGCTCAATCTGAAAGAACAGGTAGCCATCGTTCATATAAAGCGACGTAACGTCTTGGCCTGTTGGGTTGTAGTTCAGGCGCTTATCCAGCGTTTCCTTGCTGTACGGACTGCCCGACCTGATGCCCAGCACCCCCGACAGCGTTTTGTCGTCGTAGAGATAGTTACCGTTCCAGGTGATGTGGCGGAAATAGTACTTGGGACCCTCGTCCACTTTAATGGTCAAGGCCAAGCCCTTGGCATCGCGCACCAGGGTATCGCTCACAACGGTTGCGTCGCGGTAACCCTCGGCGTTATAAAATTCGATTAGTTTCTTCTTGTCCTCCTCGTATTCCGTCCGTTGGAACTTGCCCGAAGTCAGGAATTTGTACGGTTTACGCTCCTTGGTCTTTTTCAGCTTGCCTTTCAGTTTGTAGTCCGAAAAGGCTTTGTTGCCTTCAAACGTAATGTCGTGGATGCGGACCTTATTGCCTTTATCCACGTTGATGCGCAAGGCCACGCTGTTGGACAGCGAAGAGTCCGGCACTTGCAGGATATTAACTTTAGTATCCAAGTACCCCTTGTTAACGTAAAACTTACGCACTTGCGCGCGGGTATTGTTCAGAAGCGCATCGGTCACCACCTTACCCCGAATCAGGGTAATCTTTTTGGTGAGTTCTTCCGTTTTGCCTTTGCTCAGGCCATCGAATGTGAATTTCGACAGGCGGGGCCGCTCTTTCAGGGTAAAATCCAGGAAAATCTTGTCGCCTTCGGTCCGGGCAATGCTTACGTTCACGTCACCCAAAATACCTTGGGCCCAGAGCTTGCGGATAGCTTTACCAATTTCCTCGCCCGGAATGGTTATGTTATCACCTATCCGCAGCCCCGACAGGCCAACGAGGGTGTTGGGGTCGAGGTAGCGGGTGCCGCTCACGGTGATGCCGCCCAGCACGTATTTTTTGGGTTCGTCGGCGCCCCCCGCCGGGCGCACGCCCGGGCTCTGGGCCTGGGCCACGCCCAAGCTCCCCATCACCAACCACCCCAGTAGCAGAAACCAAGAAAAATTACGCACTGAAATCATGAATTGAATAAAACACTAGGAAACAGTGATTTGCTCACTGGTTTTGCCAAAACGACGTTCACGCCGCTGGTATGCCCGGATGGCATCTTGCAAATGCTCGCGCCGGAAATCGGGCCACAGCAAATCGGTAATGTAAAGCTCTGTGTAAGCCAACTGCCACAGCATGAAGTTACTAATGCGCTGCTCGCCGCTGGTTCGGATAAGTAATTCTGGGTCGGGAATGCCTGCAGTGGCGAGGTAGCCCGCGATGCTGGCTTCGCTTACATCGGCGGGCTGCACCCGGCCGGCGGCTACATCAACCGCCAGGCGGCGGGCCGCCTGGGCCAGGTCCCAGCGGCCGCTGTAACTCAGGGCCAGTACCAGGGTCATGCGGGTGCCGGCCTTAGTCAACTCCTGGGCTTCGGCCAACTCGCGCTGGCAACCTGCCGGCAGGCTAGCCGTGTCGCCAATGGATTGCAAGCGGATACTATTCTTAAGCAAAATCGGCGTTTCCTGGCGGATGGTGTGTACTAGTAATTGCATCAGGGCCATCACCTCCAGCGCCGGGCGGTTCCAGTTTTCAGTAGAGAAGGCGTACAGCGTTAGGTACTTAACTCCAAGCTGCGCAGCTTCTTCCACAGTTTCGCGAACAGCCTTAATGGCGCTCTGGTGCCCGAACACCCGAAGGCCGCCCCGTTGCTTGGCCCAGCGGCCGTTTCCGTCCATGATGACAGCTACGTGCGCGGGAATATTAAGAGAGTCGATTTCGGCCTGGCCGGTCATCGTTGCGGTTTTGATATAAGAGGCCGCAAGTTACGAAGACGGTTGCATCTGCCAGCACCAGGGGGCCAGGCGGGGCCCCAACGTCCTTGCTCCTACACAAGAAAAGCCCGCCACTGTACCACTATTAAGTGCAGGGCGGGCTCTTTAAACGGTACCGGGTTACTTCAGCAGCCGCTTGTTGTTTTTGTACTGTGGCGGGCAGTGCACCTTATAAAAGGTGTATGAAACGCTAAGGCCACTGTAATAATACCAGTCGTTGTCGTGCGGATTTACCAGTAGCGGGTCTTGGTCGCCTAAGTTATCCAGCTTGTCGCTAAATGTTTTACGCACGCCCACCTCCAAGCCCAGATTGATGTGCTGCGACAACGCATACTTTACACCAGCCCCTGCCGGAATGGCAATTCCGAAATGCCCACCCGAACGGTTATAGTCGGGCCCCAGGCCCTGATTGGCCGTTTGGGTCCGGGTGTTGGCATAGTAGCCGCCCACCCCGATGAACAGGTACGGCGTGAAGTGGACTTTTTGCTTGCGGGCGTGGTAATCCATGAAGTTATACTCCATGGCCACGGCTGCTTCCAACACGCTACCTTTCATGTTGGAGCCCCGGTAAGATTGCAGGGGTGGCACGCCCCCGCCTTCACCAGTTACGTTGGCATCGTCAGCTCGCAATAAGCCGGCTAAAAAGCTGCCCCGCAACGTTATCGGCGCCGATACATCGCGCCGGTAGAAAGCAGTGATGGCCGGGCGGTTGTTCCCGAATTGGTATTGCGGGGAAATTTCGCCCCGGTAATTAGTTACGCCTAAGCCCAAGCCTAGCTCACTGGTGCTTTGGGTTTCGATTTGGGCTTGCGCCGAGGCGCAAAAAAACGCATTCCCCGCTTGCACCAGGCAAGCAAGGAATGCGTAACGAAATGCATTAACTATCATCAAGCTAAGTAAGGAACTGAGCGCTGGCCAGCAGTGGCGGGCCAAGGTCGCTTAGCGGAATTTTGGGTTTTTGATGCGGGGCGTCAGGATGTAGTTCAACGACAAGCCGGTTACGGTGTACCAGTCGGTTTTATTTTGGCCGCGCTGAGCGCCAGGGACAAACCCACTAAAATCACCAGTATTGCTTTTGGTTACCGAGGTCGCTGGGTCTGTACCGCCAAAGTAAGCAGCTTGGCCCGTCAAATTAGCCGCATACTTGCCATTCACGTCATCGAGGTAACCGGTGAACGTCTTGCGGATGCCAAACTCCAGACTAGCGTCGAAGTTGCGGTTGATGCGGTAGCGCACACCGCCGCCGAACGGAATAGCGACCTGAAAACGGCTGTAGTTCACTCCTTCGGTAGCCAGCGGCTGCAAGGGGACGTAGTTGCCGTTTGCGTCGCGGCCTTTCGGGTTATGGTGGAAGGCAGCCACGCCAGCAAACACATATGGCACGAAGTCCGGGCGCTTCAGGTAGTTGTTGCGGTTCTGGATGAGGTCAATAATGACTACGCCCGAGAGTTCAGCAATGTCGTTTTGGAAGTTGGCGTTGCGGTTGTAGCGGTACCGGGCATTTTGGTCAGAAGCGTTGGCAGCCGTAGCGTCATCGCCGTTGATGCGGCCGTACGACAAGCCCAACCGCCCCGAAACGCGCGGGAAGAAGCGACGCGTTATGGTCACGCCCACGTTGGGGCGAGTGTTATTGAATCGGAAACTGGCAAACCCGGTATTAGGGGCCAAGTCGCCGAAATAGTTCATGGCGTTGATATTGAAGCCGACGGAATTGTACTGCTTACGCTTGTTGAACTGTTGCGCATCGGCCTGCGAGGAACCGAGCAACGCCAGTCCCACCAGTAGGGCAGTGGGATATGTGAAGATATGTTTCATAAGGCAACGAAAGTGAATAGCGTAGATCGAGGGCGAAACGGAAAAGTACCAATAGCGGACTCTCAGGTGGTTACAAAAGTAGAGACTCTTGGGAACTAAAAAAAATTTGTGGGCGATTTTCAGACCCACCGCAATTTATTAACCTGGCACTGAGCTAGGGTTGCGGCGGTCAAGCCCCCAGTTCAGCTTGCTGCGGAGCGTGCTCAAAAAATTCACGTGGTTGAGCTTGACCAGGCGGGCACAGAAGCTTTCGCGGCGCACGGCCATCTGCACATTGGCGTCGACGGAGATGGAGCGGGAATCGAGCGAAAGCATATAATTTGAGCTACGGCCCTCAATTTCAAAGGAAAGTACGCTTTGGTTGGACACAACGAGGGGCCGCACATTCAGATTGTGGGGGCATACGGGCGCAATGATAAAATTGTTGGTTTGGGGAACCAATACCGGGCCCCCGCAACTCAGCGAATAGCCCGTGGAGCCGGTGGGCGTGGCCACCACGAGGCCATCGGCCCAGTAAGAATTCAAGTATTCGCCATCAATGTAGGTATGCACGGCAATCATTGAAGCCGAGTCTCCCTTTAAAATACTAAATTCATTCAGTCCAAAGTTCAACCCGCCGAATACGTCCGGGTCGGTGTCGACGCGGATGAGGCTGCGGTCGTCGAACACAAAATGGCCCTTGTACAGGGCGTCGATGGCCGGGCCAATGCCCTCGGGGGTGACGGTAGCCAAGAAACCCAGCCGGCCGGTGTGAATGCCCAGAATAGGAATTTGCAGGGCCCCCACGTAAGTCACGGTGTCGAGCAGGGTGCCGTCGCCACCGATGCTGAGTACAAAGTTGGTGCCCCGCAGCGAGTCGCCGCGCCGGAAACTAGTGGTGTTGGCGGGCAGGCGCAAGGTGTTGTCGAGGTAGGTGCGGAAGGATTCTACGATGCGCACTTCGGCCTGGCGGGCGGCCAGGTCGTCGAGGAGGGCTTGGATGGCCGGGGCAGCGTCCTCTGCGAAGGGCTTGCCAAGGATGGCGAATTTCATGCGGTCGGAAACGGTAGTTGATGCGAATAACGCACCTGGAGCGGCGTCGCGGAGTCCGGGGCCCCGGCGGCGGCCTCAAATGGGGAAAGTGCTGCGGAAAAAGTACCCCGCCTGGCCCAGGCCATTCAGGGTATATTCGAGGGTGAACACCCGGTCGTAGTACGTGACCAAATGCAGGCCGAGGCCCACCGAACGCAGCAGGCGGTTGGGCAGCTGATTGCCGGGTGGGGCCCCGGGGGCCACCACGTAGCCCGCGTCGGCAAACAGGTTGAGGTAGGCCACGAGCGGGATGGTGTTGATTTTAGGATTGTTGATGCCGGCCAGGTGAATTTCGCTAGCGTTGAAAAGCCGGTAGCTCACGCCCTGCTGCACGAGGCCATAGTGGCGGCCGTCAACGACGTAGGCATCGTAGCCGCGCACCAGCGCGTCGTTGCCCAGGGCGCGTGCATCGGCATAAGCCAGGGCCCTGGTGAGGCGCACTTGCCCGTTCAGCTCGAATGCATAATAGAACCGGTGGCCCAGCGAAAAATAGTGGTCGTATACCAGGCGCAGGGTGGTGAGGGCCGGCAGGTCGGGGTTGAGGAAAACGCGGTGCGCCAGCAGGCCCTGGGCAAACTGCCCGGTGAGCGGGTAGGCAAAGGTGTTGCGCTGGTTAAGGGTGCTGACGAGGCTGAAATCGAGGAACTCGCGCGCGGTGCGGCCCAGGAAATAATTGAGGTTGTCGAAATTCACCGAGTCCAGAATCTGCTCGCGGTGGTACGAAACGTCGAAGGCGGTGAGGAACTGTACGGTGTGGCGCAGGCGCAGACCCCCCGAGGCGTAGAGCCGCTGAATGGCGTAGGCGTCGGCGGGGCGGTAGGCTTGCAGGCGGTCGTCAAGGGTGCGGAAATCGACGGAGCGACTTTGGGAAAATGAAAAGCCGCCGCCCACGCCCACGCGGCGGGTGCGGCCCAGGCCGGGGGCTTCGTAAAACACCTCGTACTTGGGGTTGAAGCCCAGCTGTAGGTTGGCCGTCAGCTGCTCGTTGCGGCCCCGAAAGTTGTTCCGTACCAGGTGCAGGCCGTAATCGAGGCGCCGCCAACGGTCGGGCCGGTCGAGCCAAGACCGGAAGTTGCGGTCGGCAATGGAAAAGATGGGCACCGGAAACGTGTACAGCCGCTCCTGCACCACAAACAGCAGTACCAGCTGGCCGTTGCCCTGGCAGCTGGCCTGCACCAGTACCGCGTGGAAAAGCTGGAGGTTGAACAGCCGGCGGCGGTTGGCTTCGAGGCGGGCGGGCAACTCGGCCAGGTCCAGCGTGTCGCCCTCGCGGATGTTCAGCTCGGCTCGCAGGATGCGGGCGCGCGTCACGCGATTGCCCACCAGCAGCACCGCGGCCACGCGGGCCCGGGCGCCTCCCCCCGTGCAGGGCAGAATGCGCACCAGCGTATCGGTGGGGGCCACCACGGGGGGCAGGGCGCGGGTAGCGCGCAGGGGCAGCGTATCGGCCGGGGCGGGCCCCGGACCGGCCAGCCACCCCAGCAAAAATAATAGCACGCCCAGCACCCGTTTCCCGCTACACGCTCAGGTAGCGCAACAGGCCGTCGTAGCGCTCCTGCTCGTCCTCATTTACCTCGCCGGCTCCGCTGAATTGCGCCGCCACAAAGTAGCCAAACCGTTCGAGCGTGGCCACGATGCGGGCCAGGTTATCGGTGTTCAACTTCAGGGTGAGGCGGATACGGTACGGGTCCTGCTCGTCGGGCATGACGTAGGAGTTCACGATTTTGGCGTTGTTCTCCTCCACGTAGCGGCTGATTTGCGAGAGCGAGTAATCTCGCTCGGCCATGCTGAGCACAATGATGCCGCCCTGGCCAGGGGCCGACGTTTGGGGCCCGAAGGCGGCCAGCGCGTCGGCCACCGTTACCACGCCCACGTAGGCGTCGTCATCACCCACCACCGGCACCAGCTGAAGTTTATTTTCAATGGCCAGCTCCACCACCTTGAAAAAGTGCTGATCGGGCCGCACCACGGTTTCGCGGAAGCCCAGCGTGAGCTCCGAAAGCAGCGTGTCGGGGTCGTCAACATCGGCCAAATCGGCCTCCGTCACCAGGCCGCGGTACCGGCGCTCGGCCAGCACCGGTAGCTGGCCCACCCGAAACTCATCGAGCCACCGGGCAGCTTTGCCCAGCGAGTCGGTGCCCTTGAGGGGCGGAATCATTTCGTTGAGTAAATCTTCGGCGAGCATGGCTTGCATGGGCGGGCGGGGCGAAAAAACGCGGCGCCGGGGCGGACGCACGCAAGATGAGAAAACGGAAATAGGGCAACCTGTATTCAGTTGGTAACGATAGTTGGGAAACGAGAAGCGAAAAGTTGGCGGGGCCCCGGGCCGCCGGGCCCCACGGGCGGGCACTGGCAAAAATTGCGCCGGGCCGCCACGTCAGGCCAAAACGGCGGACTGCGGCTCGGTCTTACGCAAGAAGCGGCGCAAGTAGGCATTGAAGCCGGCGGGGCGCTCCATCATCGGGGCGTGGCCGCAGTGGTCGAGGAAGGCCAACTCGGCCGCGGGCAGCAGGCGGGCAAAGTCGTGCGCCACCGGCGGCGGGGTGATGGTGTCGTTCAGGCCCCAGATAAGCAGCACCGGCACCTGAATGCGGTGCAGCTCCTTAGTGAGGTTGTGGCGCTGGGCCGAGCGCGCAATGGCGATGATGCGCAAGCACTTGGCGTTGGAGTTGGTAATGCGAAAAATCTCATCAACCAGCTCCTTTGTGGCCACGGCGGGGTCGTAGAAGGTGTAGGCAACCCGCTCCTGCACGAAGCCGTAGTTGCCGCGCTTCGGGAACGAGCCGCCCATGCCGTCCTCAAACAAGCCGCTGCTACCCGTGAGCACCAGCCGGCTCACCCGGGCCGGGTTGTCGAGGGCGTACACCAGGGCCACGTGGCCGCCCAGCGAGTTGCCGAGCACTGTGAAGGCCGGCGGCAAGTCCAGCGCCGCCACGAAGCCCTCGACGTAGCGCGCCAAGCCCGGCACACCGGCCTGCGCCAGCGGCATTTCGTAGATGGGCAGCAGCGGGATGAGCACGCGGTAGTGCGGCCGGAAGGCATCCACCACGTCGGCCCAGTTGCTGAGGGCCCCGAACAGGCCGTGCAGCAGGAGCAGCACGGGCCCCTCGCCCTCGTCGACGTACTCGTAGCCTTGGCGGTGGTGGGTCTGCAATTCCATGGAAGTGATACTAACCGGCCGCGGAGGGTACGGGTTTTGCAATGTTACAAAAGCGTAGCCAATTGGCCAGCATCGCCCGGCCGTCGGGCGTGAGGAGAGCTTCGGGGTGAAACTGCACCCCAAACAGCGGCCAGGCGGCGTGGCGCAGGGCCATCAGCTCGGGTGGGCCGGGGCCCCCGGTGGTGTGGGCCAGGGCCACCAGCGCCGCGGGCAGCGGCTCGCGCAGCACCAGCGAGTGGTAGCGCGTGGCGGGCGTGACGGCCGGCAGACCCGCTGCCAGCGCCGCCCCCGGGGCCCAGGCAACGCTGGATACCTTGCCGTGCATGGGCCGGGCCGCCCGCCCCAGCTCGGCCCCAAAAAACTCGCCCAGCGCCTGGTGCCCCAGGCACACGCCCAGCATGGGCAGCCGCGCGTGGTAGTGGGCAATAACGGCCGGCATGACGCCCGCCGCCGCCGGCACGCCGGGCCCCGGCGAGAGCACGATGCCGTCCCAGGCCGTTTGTTGCAGCTCTGGCAGGGGCACGTCGTTGCGGCGCACCACCACCTCGGCCCCCAGCTGGCGCAGGTAGTCGGCCAGGGTGTGGGTGAAGGAATCGAAGTTGTCGAGCAGCAGCAGGCGCACGCTAGTTGGGGTGGGTAAGCGCAGTTTTCATGCGCGTGAGCAGGCCCTTGGCCACGGGCAGTACGTAGGCCGTGGTGCGCAGCGCCAGCGGCGTGGCCTGCCGCACCACGGGCAGCACCTGCGAGCCGGCCACCACCTGGGGCCCCAGCAGCGGCAGCCCGGCCAGGCCGGTGCCGTGCAACAGCAGGCTCAGGCCGAGCAGCCACTTGAGCAGGCCCGCGGCCCCGCCCAGCAGGCTATCCAAGAAGCCCAGCGGGGTTAGGTGCAGGGCAGTTTTCAGCAGGCCACCCAGCCAGTGCACGCCCCACAATATCAGCCCAAACACCAGCGCGAACGAAACAATCGGCAGCAGCCCGTAGGCCTCGCCCACGTAGTGCCGCACCACCGGCACCGTGGCCGTGAGCAGGCTAAGCCCCCCCACCACAGCCAGCACGAAGGCCAGCAGCGAGGCCACTTCCAGCACCAGCCCGCGCCGGAACCCCTTCACGGCCCCCACGCCAAGCACAAGCAGCAGGAGCAAATCGAGGGCCACCATTTTTTCAATGAGTGAGTTGGTTCGTTGGTGAATGAGTGATTTTGTGACTGGGTGAGTTGGCGAGTCAGTGAGTTCCCGAATGGATGAGGCCGTCATGCAGAGCGCAGCGAAGCAGCTTTCCAGTGTTACTATACTCGTCGCGCAGTGATTTACGAAAAAGCAGTGGGGTGCGGGACTTGCCCCTGCTCCCCGTTGCGCGAACCGCGCGCCAATTGTGCAACGACGGGCGGGGGCAAGCTCCGCACCCTACTGAGCGACGAGTATAATCATGATTACTGGCGCGGGAAAGCTGCTTCGCTGCGCTCTGCATGACGGCCTTTTTTATATGGAAATAATC
Organism: Hymenobacter nivis; assembly: GCF_003149515.1. Lineage (NCBI taxonomy): Bacteria > Pseudomonadati > Bacteroidota > Cytophagia > Cytophagales > Hymenobacteraceae > Hymenobacter > Hymenobacter nivis. The sequence goes on along the minus strand of NZ_CP029145.1, from coordinate 4,090,961 downwards.
CCTATTCATTCGCCAAATCACTCATTCACAAATCACTAAATAACGCTACTGGTTGGTATTGTTCAGCAGGTTGCTTACGACCTGGGAAATCAGCTTGCCGTCGGCCTGGCCGCTTAGCTCGCGGGCGGCTACGCCCATCACCTTGCCCAAGTCGGACGGGCCCTGGGCCCCTACGCGCTGGATGATGTGCACGAGGCGCTCGACCAAATCGGCCTCGGTAAGCTGCTGGGGCAGGTATTCTTCGATGATGGCCAACTCGGCCAGCTCGTTACTTTCGAGGTCGGAGCGGAACTGCTCTTTGTAGATGGCGGCGGCGTCGCGGCGCTGCTTGGCGGCTTTGTTGAGGAGCTTCAGCTCGGCATCGGGGGTGAGGGCGGCGCCCTGGGCCCCTTCGGCGGTTTCGGCCAACATAATCTGCGACTTGAGGGAGCGCAGCGTGGTGAGGCGCACCTTGTCTTTGGCCAGCATGGCTTGCTTGATGGCGGCGTCGAGGGTTTCTTTGAGGGGCATGGCCAGGAAAGTTGGGATGTAGAAGGGCAAACCGGGACCCAGGAGGCCCGTGTACTGCCGCAAAATTACGCTGTAGCGGGCCGGCAGCTACTTTAGGCCGCTGCGCCGCTCGCCAGGGCCCCCAGAAACTCCTGGGGCCGGTCGAGGTACAGCGCCAGCCGGCGCACGGTGCGGCGCGTGCCGTAGGGCCCCGCCACCACCACGGGTGCGGCAAACGTGAGCAGCACGTTGGGGCTGGCCAGCAGCACTTTGGCGGCGTCCAGCGTATCGGGCGCGGACGCCGGGGCCTCACGGATGGCCGTGGCCACCACCGCGGCCCGGGGCACCACCACCTGCCACACGAAACCCACGCGCACCACCAGCGCCTGGGGCCCCAGCAGCAGCGGGCACAGCCGCACGGCGTGGGTGTGAGCCACCAGCAGCAGCACCGTGTACAGGCTTAAAAACGTGAGCCAGTTGGCCGCCGCGGGGTACCAGTGGCCCACCACAAGGTGCGCGGCGGCAGTTTCGACGAGCGTGAGCAAGCCCACCGTCGCCATCAGCGCCACGAACCCCGACTCGCGGTGGCCGCTGAAGGCGGCGTGGGCCGGGTGCGCCGCTACCGGGGCCCACCAGCTCAGCACGGCGTAGCGCAGCATGTTGATTTCAGCCACCAAAAAAACGCCCGCCTGGCCCAGCACCTGCTCCAGGGCCAAGGCCAGGCTGGAGCCCCGGCCCAACTGCAGCCGGGCGGCGCTGTAGGCCCGCCACAGGCGCCGGGCGCGGGCGGCGGCGGCCAGCAGCGCCGCGCCTTCCAGCAGCGCGGGCAGGAAGGCCAGGGCCCGCAGGGGTTGCTGCCGGCTGGCGGGCAGCAACCAAAATGCCAGCGCCAGGCAGACGCCCACCGCCGCCCCTACCGTGCTGAGGGGCAGGGCATAGCGCCGCATCACCAGCCAGTAGAACAGCGCCGGCACCACCACCAGCAAATCGAACACCACGGCCGCTGGCAGCGCGGGGTGCTGGTAGAAAATGGGCCGCGTGGTAACGGCGTGCTCGGTGGCCACAATGGCTAGCACCAGCCCGGCAAACAGCAGCAGCGGGCGCAGGCGCGGGGCAACGGGAAAGGCTACGGTCATCAGAAAAAGAGCAAGGCGGCAAACGCCAGGGCCGGCCGCCGGTTGTGCTGGGAGATGGAACGGCCTGACCTTCGCGGCCGGGCCGTTCTGCCCGCAATATACCCCGCCCTACCATGACTAAGCTCAGCGTCAACATCAACAAAATTGCCACCCTGCGCAACGCCCGGGGCCCCCACGCCCGCCCCGACTTGCTGCAAGTCGCCCGCGACATCGAGCGCTTCGGGGCCGAGGGCATCACGGTGCACCCACGGCCCGACGAGCGCCACATCCGCTACCAGGACGTGCGCGACCTGCATGCCGTTGTGACCACCGAGCTGAATGTGGAGGGCAATCCCACGCCCGATTTCCTGGCCCTGGTGCGCGAGGTGCGCCCCGCCCAGGTTACGCTGGTGCCCGACGCGCCCGAAGCTCTCACCTCCAGCGCGGGCTGGGACACGATTTTACACCAGGCATACCTGCGCGATGTAGTGGCCGAATTGCACGCCCACGGCAGTCGGGTCAGCATTTTCCTCGGTATCGACTTGGCCCTCATGGACGCGGCGGCCACCACCGGCACTGACCGCATCGAGCTTTACACCGAGGCCTACGCCCGGCAGTACACCGCCGGGCGCGAGGCCGCCGTGGGACCCTACCGCGCCGCCGCTGCCCACGCCGGCCGCCTGGGCTTGGGCGTGAACGCCGGCCACGACCTCGACCTCGACAACCTGGCCTTTCTGCATCAGCAGCTGCCCGAGCTGGCCGAGGTAAGCATCGGCCACGCCCTGGTGGCCGATGCGCTGTACCTGGGCCTGGAAAATACCGTGCAGCTCTACAAGCGGCAGCTGCGCTAGCCGGGCCCTGGGGCCCGGGGCCCGGGAAACGGTGCCCCCCCCCCCGCCGCCCGGGGCCCGGTTGGCGTTAGTTGCTTGCATTCAAGCGCTTGGCGCGATAGAAGCGGGATTTCTCCTACCTTTGATCAGAAGCGTATTTTTCACATTTCTTCTACCCTTTCTTATGTTGAAACCACTACTCTTTGCCGCCGCGCCCACCTGGGTGCGGCGCGGGCTGTTGGCGCTGGCGCTACTGCCGGCCCTGGAAGCCGGCGCCCAGTCGCTGGCGTATATCCCAGGCGGCGCCGTGAACGTGGCCGGCACCTACGCCGACCTGGGCGCGGCGGGCGCGGCCATTGCCACGGCCAATACCGACGATGCCAACTCGGCGGCCCAGAACATTGGGTTCACGTTTAATTTCAACGGCGTGGCGTTCACGCAGTTTGTACTGAACACCAACGGCTTCGTGCGGCTGGGGGCCGTAGCACCCTCGGCCGGGGCCCTGTTCCTGAGCGAGACGGCGCCCACCCTCGACCCCATCCTCAGCCAGGACCCGGCGGACGTCAACATCTTAGCCCCGTTCAACATAGACCTGGCGGCGGGCACGGCTGCCGGGGGCCCCGAGTACCGCGTGGCCACCACCGGCACGCAGCCCAACCGCGTGTGCACCGTGCAATGGAAAAACGTGAGCGACAAGGCCGCCACCGCCGCCACGCAGTACGCCAGCTTCAGCTTCCAGCTCAAGCTCTACGAAGCCGATAATACCATCGACTTTGTGTACGGTCCCACCGTAGCGGGCACGGGCACGCCCGGTTTTCGCTATTCGGTGGTGGGCATTAAGGGCTCGGGGCTGCACGACGGCCAAACAGTGCTGGCCGAAAAGCCTGGCTCGAACCTGCCGTGGGCGTCCACTACGTTCCGCACGGGCTATTACCCCACCACGAACATTTCCGCGACCAGCTTCTCCATCAACTATACCCACAACATTCGCGCTGACGTGCCGGCCGACGCGGGCCGCACGTACCGCTTCACCCAACTGGGCGTGGTGGTGTACACGCTGGGCACGGTGGCTAGCTACGCCTCGCCGCTGGCCGTGCAGGCCCGGGTGTTCAATTACTCTGCCGCGCCGCTTACCAACCTGCCCGTGACGCTGGCCGTGAGCGGGGCCACCACGTTCAGCAATACCCAAACCGTGGCGTCGCTGGCCGCCGGGGCCTCGGCGCTGGTCACGTTTGCCCCCTACCCCGTGGCGGCCACCAGTGGCACCAATACCGTGGCCGTTTCGGTACCAGCTACGACTGCGGCGCCCGCCGTTTCGCAAGCCGTGGCGCAGGCAATTTCGCCCATCAATTTAAGCTACCTGGCCCCCAACCAAAACATTATCAATGGGGCTGGCATTGCCGCGGCCGGCAACGTGGTGGCCGTGGGCTACCGCACCACCGGGCCGGCGGTGCTCACCACCGTTACCCCCGCTTTTTACGGCGGCGGCATGGCGGGCTCAACTTACCAAGTGGTAGTGTACGGGGCCACCACCACCGGCCAGCCCGGCGCAGTGCTGTACACCTCGCCCGTGCGGCCCCGGCCTTCGGCCAACGTCATCGCAACCCCCGACGCGGTAACCATCCCGAGCACGGCCGTGAGTGGCAACTTCTTCGTGGGCGTCAAAACCATCGGGGCCGATAACATCATGTTAGCCTACCAGGACGAGATTCCGCTCCGGGCCGGCGCGTTCTTTCTCAGCACTGACGGCACTACCTGGAGCGATTTGAACACGCAAACTAGTATTAGCCCCCGCCTGGCCATTGATGTGACGCTGGGCCCCGGGGCCACCTGCGCGCCCGTGACGGCCCTCAGCGCCACGCCTACCGGGGCCACCACGGCTACAGTGTCCTTCACAGCCGGCAGTGGCAATACCAGTTACACCGTGACCTACACGCCTGCCGGCGGCACGGCCCGCACGGTGGCGCCGGCTCCTACGGCCTCGCCGGTGCTGCTCACGGGCCTTGCGGGCAACACGGCCTACGCCGTAACAGTGGTGGGTAATTGCGGCGGGAGCCCGGCCGCGGCGGCGGCTACCACCTTCACCACCGGGGTGCCCACGGCCACGCGCAGCGCCCTGGGCGCCGGCGTACTGGCCGCGTTCCCGAACCCCGCCGGCCGCGCCTTCACCCTCAGCCTACCCGCCGTGGCAGGGGCCCGCAGCGCCGCCCTGGCGCTGTACAACGGCCTCGGCCAGCAGGTGCTGACCCGCACCATCGCCCTGGCCCCCGCCGGCACCCAGGCCCTGCTCGACGTGAATGGCCTCGCCCCCGGCCTCTACACAGTGCGCGTGCAGGCCGGCAGCCAGTCGGCCAGCCTACCCATCACGCTGCAATAAGCTGCATAGCTTAGCTTGAATGGCGCTAGCTGCTAATCGGCACTTTGCCCAGGATGGCCTCAATTAAATCCTGGGTGCGGATGCCGTCAGCCTCGGCCTCGTAGGTCAGCAAAATGCGGTGGTTGAGCACATCGGCGGCCACGTCCTTAATGTCTTCGGGCAGTACATAATCGCGGCCGGCCAGGTAGGCTACGGCCTTGGCGGCGCGGTGCAGGGCAATGCTGGCCCGCGGGCTGGCTCCAAACTGTACGGCCTGCGCGAAGTCGGGAAGGTCGTAGTCGGCCGGGCGGCGGGTGGCAAACACCAGCTCAATGATGTACTTCTCCAGCGTTTCGGAAATCTGCACCTGGTTGATTTCCTGTCGGATGCCCTGAATGTCGGCGGCCGTAAGCACCGGCTGCACGTCTTCCTGGAAGCTCAGGTTGGCCATGCGGCGCATCACCTCCAGTTCGTCGGCCTTCTTCAAATAATCGACGTGCACCTTCAGCATGAAGCGGTCGACCTGGGCCTCGGGCAGCGGGTAGGTACCTTCCTGTTCCACCGGGTTTTGGGTGGCCAGCACCAAGAAAGGCCGGTCGAGGCGGTAAGTAATTTCGCCGATGGTCACCTGGCCCTCCTGCATGGCTTCGAGCAAGGCGCTCTGCACCTTGGCCGGCGAGCGGTTAATTTCGTCGGCCAGCACGAGGTTGGCGAAGATGGGGCCTTTCTTCACCTCAAACACCGACTGCCCTTGGTTGTAAATCATGGTGCCCACGAGGTCGGACGGCAGCAGGTCGGGCGTGAACTGCACGCGCTGAAAATGCAGGTTCAGCACCTTGGCTAAGGTGGACACGGCCAGGGTTTTGGCCAGCCCCGGCACGCCTTCGAGCAGAATGTGACCGCCCGTGAAGAGCCCGATCAGCAACCGCCCCACCAGCACCTGCTGGCCAATCACCACCTTGCCCATTTCGGTGAACACCCGCTGGATGAGGGCGGGGTAGTCGGGCGGCGTGGGAGCAGCGGCGGGAGGCGTGGGCAACATAGGCAGGGGCGTGAGTGGGGCCGCAAATTACACCGCCGGCCCGGGGCCCCGGCCGCTTCAGGCGCGCAAAGCCTGAATTTGCTCCGTCAGCACCGCAATTACCCGCAGGCTTTCCTCGCGGGCGGCCTGGTAGGCGCGGGCGATGGGGCCGTCCTCCGCCTCCCAGGCGGCCAGGGCCCCCAGGGTTTCCAGGCGCGTCACCAAGCT